>JBOHAD010000004.1:0-89178 GCA_050697555.1 Gaiellaceae bacterium
CCCCACGCGCGAGGTAGTGGTCGATGCGGGCACGGGCGCGCTCCCCCAGCTCCGCGCTCACCTCGCGCCCGACCGTCTCGACTCCCGCCTGGACGCACACCTGCGCGATCCCGGCGCCCATCGTGCCTAGACCGACGACCCCCACCCTGCGAACCCGCGTGGCCAAGACGGGCAGCCTAATGCTTGAATAACCCTGTGGCGGCCACGGCGCAGGAACGCAGGCTTCTCCTCGACGGCGAGTGGGTGGAGACGGGTGCCTGGAAGGACGTGCGCTCGCCCTTCACCGGCGACGTGGTCGGCCGTGTGGCCGAGGGCGGAGCCGAGGAGACCCGGCGGGCCGTCGACGCCGCAGCGCAGGCGATGGCGGAGCCGTTGCCCGCGCACAGGCGCTCGGAGATCCTCGACGGCGTCGCCGACCTCGTGGCGGAGCGCCACGACGAGATCGCGCGGACGATCTCCTCCGAGGCCGGAAAGCCGATGAAGGCCGCCCGCGTGGAGGCGGAGCGGGCCGTGTCGACCTACCGCTCGGCGGCCGCCGAGGCTCGGCGAATCGCGGGCGAGGTCGTGCCGATGGACGCCTCCCCGGCCGGAGTGGGCAAGCTCGCCTTCACTGTGCGCCTCCCCATCGGAGTCGTCGGCGCGATCTCGCCGTTCAACTTCCCCTTCAACCTGGTCGCCCACAAGGTCGCGCCGGCGCTGGCGGCCGGCTGCGCCGTCGTCCTGAAGCCGGCCGGCCAGACTCCCTTCTCCGCGCTCCTCCTCGCCGAGCTCGAGCAGGAGGCCGGCCTCCCGCCCGGCTGGCTCAACGTCGTCGTGGGCTCTGCGTCGGAGATCGGGGACGTCCTCGTCGAGGACGAGCGGGTGCGCCTCATCTCCTTCACGGGCTCCGCGGAGGTGGGCTGGAAGCTCCGTGAGCGCGCAGCCCGCAAGAAGGTGCTGCTCGAGCTCGGCAACGCGACGCCCGTGATCGTCGAGGCGGACGCCGACCTCGAGGAGGCTGCGGCGAAGATGGCCGCCCACGCCTTCTCGTTCGCCGGGCAGAGCTGCATCTCCGTCCAGCGCGTCTACGTGCAGCGGGACGTGTACGACGACTTCCTCGAGCGCTTCCTCCCGAAGGTGGAGGCCCTCCGCGTCGGCGATCCCGGCGACGAGGAGACCGACGTCGGGCCCGTCATCGACGACGACGCCCGGAAGCGGATCCTCGCCTGGATCGAGGAGGCGAAGGCCCAGGGAGCAACGGTGCTCGCGGGAGGCGAGACGGCGGACGGCCTCCTCCGTCCGACCGTGCTCGCCGACGTCACGCCGGAGATGAAGGTGTCCTGCCTCGAGGTCTTCGGCCCGCTCTGCACGGTCACCGCGTACGGCGCCCTCAACGAGGCGCTCGATCTCGCCAACGGAACGGAGTTCGGCCTCCAGGCGGGCATCTTCACGAGCAACGTCCAGACCGCGCTCGCGGCCGGCCGGGCGCTCGAGTTCGGCGGCGTGATGGTCAACGAGGCGCCCACCTTCCGGGCCGACCAGATGCCGTACGGGGGCGTGAAGGCATCGGGCAACACGCGTGAGGGCCCTCCTTACTCGGTGCGCGAGATGACAGAGGAGCGTCTCGTCGTTCTCTCGCTCTGAGTACGCCGATGATTACTCGGCTAGAGTGAGGCCGGCTTCGATGCCCGTGCGCCTGTCCTCGCTCTTCGCCCGCCGAGGCCATCCACCGCCTCCTTCGCCGTCGTCGCGGCGGGAGCAGCCGCTCGCGGACGAGCCGATGCCGCCGCCGCCCGCCGTCGCGCCCCCGCCCCCGGGGCCCGGCTCCGTTCCGGCGGCGGTCGAGATGCGCCGAGAGCGGCGGGCGCTCGCCCGGCGGCGCGAGATCGAGATGCGCGACGTCGGGGGCCTCGCCGTGGAGATGGTGCGGCGCGACCGCTTCAAGCCCGAGCTCCTCGTCGAGCGCGCGAACGACGTGCTCCTCGTCGAGCAACGCATGCACGAGCTCGACTCGCTCCTTGCCTCGGAAGTGGTCGTGCGCGGGCTCCGGGACGTCCCCTACTGTAAGTGCGGCGCCCCGCTGCCGCCGGGCGTTCACTTCTGCTCGCACTGCGGACGCCCCTCGGAGGCCACGCCGCCCGTCCTCGGCTGCACGCACTGCGGCCAGCCGCTCCCGGCGGAGACGAACTTCTGTCCTTTCTGCGGCCATCCCGTGGCGGCCGAGGAGTACCTCGCCGAGACGGGCGCCGGCGAGGTCGACGAGTCCACGATGGTCCGGCCTGCGCCCGACGACGAGCGCGCCCGGGAGGCGTAGATGGCCGAGCCGCCGTTCGAGCCGCCCACTCCACCGCCTCCGGAGGGAGCGGTCGAACCGGAGCGGCGTTGCCCACGCTGCGAGGCGCCCTACGACCGCTACCAGGAGTACTGCCTCGAATGCGGCCTCCGGCTCGTGCCGCTCCCGGGAACGTACGTGCGCCGGGAGATCTGGTCGCGCGACTCGCCCGTCTGGCTCTGGGCGGCGCTGGCGGCGCTCTTGCTCGTCGCGCTCGTCGCAGGCGCGATCGTCGCCGTCGCGGCGACGCGGGAGGACGAGCCTGCCGGCTCTCCCATCGTTACGACGGGGTCGGGGACGACGGACACGATCGGGACGCTCGACACCGCGCCGACGCTGACCTTCGGAACGACCGCGCCGACGACGACCATTCCGCCCACGACGACGCTTCCGCCTACAACGACGATCCAGCCGACGACGACGGCCCCGACCACGACCACGACCACGACGACCACAACGGGGGGAACCGGCAGGATCATCTCCTGGCCGGCGGGCCGGAACGGGTACACCGTCATCCTGAGGTCGACGCGGACGAGCGAAGGGCGAGACGACGCCGACGCGGCCGCCCGGCGGGCGATCAGTGCCGGCCTGCCCCAGGTGGGCGTCCTCAACTCCTCCGAGTACTCGAGCCTGAACCCCGGCTATTACGCGACCTTCACGGGCATCTACGACACGCAGCGCGAGTCCGAGAACGCGCTCCCTCGCGCCCGCTCCGCCGGTTTCCCGCTGGCGTACGTGCGGCGCGTCGCGGATTAGCCGAGTCGAGTTTGCAGCGACGTCCGGGGGGAAACTTTGTAACAGCTCGGCTCACCGTGTTAGACTCCCGCGCGAGCGCGGCCCAGGGTTTGACTTAACCCGAAGTTAATGATGATTTGCAGGTATTTCGTACCGGCGGGAGCTATCCTGTGACCGAGCAAGCCCAGGAGAGGATCCTCACCCGTATGTATCAGTATTCGAGGGCGATCTACCGCTCGATCAAGGACCTGATCGACCCGTACGCGGACCCTGAGAAGCAGCTCGAGTACCGCCGCTCCGTGCTCTCGCTCTGCGAGGAGACGGTCGAGCGGCTGGCCAAGGATCCCCGCTATTTCGCCCACCCCGACCGCACGCTCTTCCAGGACATCCGCCGCTACTTCCCCATCACGTATCAGGCACAGGTGGCCTGGGCCGTGACGGAGGGCATCGGCGCCGCGGTCGAGTACATCGAGCAGCAGATCGAGGCCGGCGCCTTCGACGGCGGCGTGGCCCGCTGCCGTGCGACGACGCGCAAGGGCAAGCCGTGCCAGCGGACTCCGCTGCCCGAGCGGGAGTACTGCCCGTCGCACCAGCATCTCGAGGCCCCCGCGGCCGCGTAGCGCGCCCGAGCGCAGCTCGAGCCGTACCTACGCCGCCACTTCGCCGCCGAGACGCTCGGCGAGAACCTTCCTGTCCAGGCGAGGCACGTTCGGCGTCCGGCCCGAGCCGGCAACGCACTGCCGCGGCGTCAGCCCCGTTCGCCTCCCGTCGCAGTCCTGTCACGGGGTCTGACCCGGCCGCGAACCCGATCCCCGCATGGCCGCAGGGAAAGCGGCCGCCGCGAGGGTCAGACCCCGTCAAGGCTGTGTGACGCGACTGTGCAGCGTCTCCGCGCGCTGGCGTCGAGGCCGGCGGCGGGCGTCGCCCGCATCGGCGGAGCGTAGCCGCATCTGCACCGCTCACCCGTCGAGCGCGAGCTGCTGGAACGGCTCGAGGTTCGAGACGCTGACTCCGACCAGACGCAGGGCGCTCGGGCGGTCGTCGAGCGCGCGATCGAGGAGCCCGCAGGCGATCTCGCCGATCCGGGCTCCGTCCGCGCAGCCGACCGGGAGCGTGAGCGAGCGGCTGCGCATCGAGAAGTCGGGATAGCGGAGCTTCGTCGTGACGGTGCGCGCGGCCTGACCCGAGTCGCCGAGCCGGTCGGCGACGCGCACGGCCATGCGGCGGAGCTCCCCGTGCAGCCGGATGCGCTCGGCGACGTCCCGCTCGAACGTCTCCTCGTGGCCGATCGAGACGGACTCGGAGGCGAGCTCGAGCGGCCGCGGGTCGATGCCCAGGGCCCGGTCGCGGAGGAGGCGCCCGACCTTGCCCGGAAGGAGCCTGCCGAGGTCGCCGTCCGTGAGCCCGGCCAGCGAGCCGATTGTCTCGATCCCGGCCGCACGCAGCCGCGCCTCCGCGCGCGGCCCGACGCCGGGGAGCAGCCGGGCCGGGAAGGGGGCGAGGAAGGCCGCCTCCCGTCCCGGACGGACGACGGTGATGCCTCCCGGCTTGCGCCTGTCGCTCCCCACCTTGGCGACGACCTTGCAGGTTCCCACTCCCAACGAGCACGACAGGCGAGTGGCCCCTCGGACGGCCGTTTGGACGGCCTCGGCCAAAGGCCGAGCTTCTCGGAAGTCCGCCATGACTTCCGAGAAATCCAGGTAGCCCTCGTCGAGCCCGGTTCGCTCCACCGTGGGCACGACCTCGCGCACGGCCGCCCAGACCGCCCGGGAGTACTCGGAGTAGCGGCGGTGGCTGGGCCGCACGAAGATCGCCTCAGGGCAGCGCCGGAGCGCCTCGGCGCAGCTCATCGCGGAGTGGATCCCGCACCGCCGCGCGACGTAGTTCGCCGTCGCCACGACGCCGCGCCCGCGCGGGTCGCCGCCGACGACGAGCGGCCGCGTTGCGAGCTCCGGGCGCTCGAGCTCCTCGACCGCCGCGAAGAAGGCGTCCAGGTCGAGGTGGGCGACGATCCGAGGGGGCACGGGACTGAAAGAATAGGAACGGTGTCGCACGACACGGACAAGCTCATCCGCCAGCTCTCGCTCGTCGCCTTCCTCATGGCCGAGCGGCGCCCGTTGACGGCCCGCGAGATCAAGTCGACGGTCGAGGGCTATTCCGAGATGTCCGACGAGGCGTTCGCGCGGCGCTTCTACTCCGACCGCAGCGAGCTGATCGCGCTCGGCGTCCCCCTCCACTCGCAGCGGGACGAGTTCACCGGCGAAGAGCTCTACACGCTCCGCTCCGAGCAGTACTTCCTCCCCCAGCTCGACCTTAAGGAGGACGAGCTGGCCGCGCTCCAGACCGCCCTCTACCTGCTCGAAGGCCAGTTCGCCTACGCGGAGCCGCTCCGGCTCGCCCTCCAGAACCTCGCCCTCGGGCGGCGCGGCTTCGACGACCCCCCGACGGGAACCGCCGTGCGCGTCGACGTCAGGGATCCCGACTACTCGACGGAGACCGCCGGGCGGCTGACGAAGCTCGAGGGCGCGATCTCCAAGCAGCGGACGATCAAGTTCACGTACTGGTCGATCTGGAGCGACCGGACGCGCGAGCGAACGGTCAACCCGTATGCCCTCCTCTCCGAGGGCGGCTCCTGGTACCTAATCGGCTGGGATCACGACGCCGAGGCCGAGCGGACGTTCCGCGTCTCGCGCATCCAGAGCGACATCCGCTTCGCCACGAGGCGCGAGCGGGACTTCCGCGCACCTGCGGAGGGCTTCGACCCTTCCGGCTTTCGTGGCCGCCAGGCGTGGCAGTGGGGCGACGAGGCCGGCGAGGCACGGATCGAGCTCGACGCCGATACGGCCTGGTGGGCCGAGCGGATGATCGACCGGGGGAGCGTCGAGGACGGCGTGCTCACGACCCCGTACTCCAACGTCGAGCTCCTCGCCGGCTGGGTGCTGCGTCAGGAGGGACGGGCGCGCCCGCTCGGACCTGCGGAGCTCGTCGAGGCGGTCGAGGCCGGGCTCGGGCGTGTCCTCGAGCGGCACGAGGGGGAACCGGCGCGGCCGCCGCGTCTCCGCGCCCAGGGGGAGCAGGCGCCCCCGCTCGAGCGGCCCGCCGGGCCTGTCGCACCTGAGCGCTTCGGCGTGCTCCAGGCGCTCCTCGCCCACCTGCTCTCCCGCTGCGGCGACGAACCGCGGGCGACGATCCCGGCCCGGGAGCTCGTCGAGCGGTTCCACATCCCGCCCGACCAGCTCGAGGAGCACCTCCAGCTCCTCAACCTCGTCAACTTCGGGGGCGGCTGCTACGCGGTGTACGCCACGCTCGTGGACGACGAAGTGCGGGTGGACAAGGAGCTCTTCGGCGAGACCTTCCGGCACCCGCCCCGTCTGACGCCGCTCGAGGCGCGCGCGATCCGGCTCGCCCTCGAGTTCGTGGGGCCGATGATCGCGGCGGAGGCGCAGACGACGCTCCACCGCGTGCGGCGCAAGCTCGAGGAGACGTTCGGCGCCTTCGAGCTCCCGGAGCAGCCGGAGCCCGAGACGCAGTCCGAGCAGGAGCGGCTCATCCGCACGCTCTCCCAGGCGATCCGCGAGCAGCGGCTCGTGGAGATCGAGTACGTCGCCGTCGGCGAGGAGCGCAGCGTGCGCGTGATCGAGCCCTACCGGCTCGAGCGCGAGCTTCCGTGGTGGTACATCCACAGCTGGGACACGACGCGCGACGCGGAACGCAGCTTCCGCCTCGACCGCATGCAGCGCGCCGAGCTTCTCGACGAGCGCTTCGAGCAGCGCTCGGGGCTGGAGCCGCGCAAGCTGCGGGACGTCAGGCTCGCCCGGGTGCTGTTCGAGCCCGAGGTCGCGCGCTGGCGCGTGGAACGAGGCGCGGCGCGGCTGGCCAAGGGCTTCGCGCTCGAGGAGGTGGGCGTCGGCGGCACCGACTGGTTCGTCGGCGAGATCCTCTCCCACCGGGGCCACGCCGAGGTGCTGGAGCCCGAGGATCTGAGGAGCGAGGTCCGCTCGCGCGCGAACAAGCTCCACGCCGCCTTCGGCAAGAAGCCGGCGCGCGCCCGCGGCTGAGCGTAGGACTAGCCGGCTTTCGCCGCGTTCTTGTCCGAGATCACGGCGACGCGCTGGATGACGCCGAGGAAGAACGGCTCGGAGAACCCGGCGGCGAACGCGAGGAGCGCGCTCGCTGCCCAGTCGGCCCCCCGGCCTCCGCCGAGGTCGAGCGCCCCGCTTTCCAGCACGAGCAGGACGATCAGGCCGGCGGTCGCTCCCACGAGCGGCTGGATCCGCATCGCCGGCCAGAATGAACGCAGGTCGTCGAGCTCCCGGAGGTCGTCCCGAATCCTCATCGTCCCGCTCAGGGTCGCTCCGAGGGCCCCGGCCGTCCCCGCGATGGCGATCCTCTTCCAGACGTCCGCGCCGTCGAAGTACTCGATCGCGACGACCAGCCCAGCCTGGAGGAGCAGCAAGATCGGCCAGAGAGCATTCAGGTAGCGGCACTTCTGCGCCGCCTTCGCCCGGCGGTCGCGACCCGCTTCCGCGCGCTGCCCATAAAGGAACGCCAGCTTCTCCGCAGCCTGCCCGTGCAGAACCTGGCTCGGCTGGCGCTTCGCGTAATTGCCCCGCAGCCGTTGGAGCTCCTCCTTGGAGAAGTGCTGCGTCCAGCCGTGCCAGCGGGATGCATCTTTGGCCCGCTGTGCCTCGTGGTCGAGCTGGAGCGCGATGTAGTCGGTATTGGCGAGCCACGGGAGCAGGCTCTTGACCTCGGTGTAGAGCTCCCAGGTCGCGTCGATCGTCAGTGATTCGACCCGCAGGTCGAGCACGTCGCGCAGGCGGGCCTCCAGCTGAGGCGTACGGAGCGAGACGGCGTCGGACGGGACGGAGAGCAGCCGCCGCGCTTCCGCGACCACGCCCTGCACGTACCCGAGCGCCTTCTTGAGCTCCGGGTTCCGCGCCTTCCGCCGCCAGCGGTCCGGGGCGAGCAACTCCTCCAGCGTCGACTGCGCGACGTCCGGTTGAGCCCGAAGCCCACGAAGCAAGCCCGAAGCACCGACGGCTTGTGCCACGGGAAACAAGCTAGATCCTCCGCTCGGTGAAGTCAACGCCCGGATCAGGGCCGGGCGAGCGGCAGGCGGAGCGTGAACGTCGCGCCCGCGCCCGGCTCGGACAAGACCTCGAGCGAGCCGCCGTGCGCCTCCGCGATCGAGCGGGCGATGAAGAGTCCCAGCCCCGCCCCGGGCTTCGCCTTGCCGCCCTGGTTCACCCGCCCGAACTTCTCGAAGATGAGCCGCTGCTCCTCCCGCGGGATGCCGGGGCCGTGGTCGCTGACGCTGACGGCGACGGCGCCGTCCTCGTTCGCCGCCGTCACCTCGACCTCGTCGCCCGCCACGGTGTACTTGACCGCGTTGGAGAGCAGGTTCAGGAACAGCTGCCGCAGCCGCTCCCGGTCGCCCCGCACTGGCGGGATGCGCGACACCACGCTCAGGCGCACGCCGACCTCCTCCTGGCCCAGGCGAACGACGTCCGACGCCTCGCGAACGAGCTCCTCGAGGTCGACCTGCCCGAACGTGAACGGGAACGTGCCCGCCTCGATCCGCGACGTGTCGAGGACGTCGCCGATCAGCGTTGCGAGCCGCGCGGTCTCCCCCTCGATCAGCGCCAGGAACGACTCTCGCTGATCCGGGGCGAGCTCGCGCCACCGCTGACGAAGGGTCTGCGCGCAGCCGATTACCGACGCCATCGGCGCACGCAGCTCGTGCGAGACGAGGGACACGAAGTCGGCGCGGAGGGCGGACAGGCGGCGGAGCTCCTCGGCCGCGTTCCGCTCCGCCTCGTAGACGCGAATGTTCTGGACGACGGTCGCCACCTGCCGCGCGAGGAGCGTCAGCATCTCCACCTCGTCTGCAGAGAAGCCGTCCACCTCGCGTCGGCAGACGGAGAGGATGCCGATCGTGCGATCGCCCGCCGCCAGTGGAGCGACGGCGCGGGAGCGGAGTCCGGCGGCCGCGAGCTCGGCCTCCTCCGGATAAGCGTCTTCCCCCTCCATGTCGCCACGAACGAGGGTCTGCCCGTCCGCGAGGACGTCCTCGAGGATGGAGCCCTTGATAGGCCGCGAGCTTCCGACCGGGAAGGGCCGCTCGGCCGACGGTCCCGCCACCGCCATCACCTCCGCCCGGTCGCCCGTCGCCAGCACGACGGCGAGACGCTCGAACTCGAAGATCCCCTTCATCTCGCGGACGAAGGCCCGGAACGCGTGCTCCTGGTCGAGCGAGGAGCCGAGGGCGCGCGAGGCCCGGTTCACCGCCTCGAGCTGGTCGGCGCGCCGCCCCAGCTGGTCGCGGAGTCCCTCCGCCTCGGCGGCCCGCACATCCGCGAACCCCGTCTCGCCGCGGAGCCGGCCGACGAGCCAGCCGACGATCAGCCCCATAAGCACCTGGATGCCGAAGGGAAGGGAGATGTACCTGGGGTCGAAGCCCGGCGGCGCGAACTGGTCGGCGCGCCACCATTCGGTCAGGGCGAGGAGCGGGAACGTGACGAAGGGCAGCGCGATCCCTCCGACGAGCCCGTAGCGCAGAGCGGCCTCGATGACCGCGAGGTAGAGGAGCCCGAGCGTCGGCGTCCCCGTCTCGAAGACGTAGACGAAGATGTAGGCGTAGATGATCCCCGTGTCGAAGCCGAGCGCCGCGAGCCCGACGGCGGACCGGGCCCGCTCCCCGAGCTCGAGGCGGGCGAGGACGAAGAACGTGAAGGCTCCCGCGGCCAGGACGCCGGTGGCCGCCCACGCCCAGGGCTTGTAGCCGGGCGGGTAGTCGTGGCTGATGAGGGCGACCTCGGCGATCGCCCAAGGCACCGCCAGCATCCGCACCCAGGCGATCCAGATCTCCGTCGAGCGACGACGCTCGAGCTCACGTCCCCTCGGCATCGTCTCCCTCGAGGCGCGCGAGCGCCCATTCGGCGTGCTCGCGCAACAGCGGGTCACCTTCGTCCACGTACGGACGTACGGCGTCAACGAGCTCCGGATCACCCGAGTTCCCGGCCGCGACGAGCGCGTTCCGACGCAGGTAGCGGGCGTCGTTGCGCGGGAAGTAGAGGCGGTCGTAGCGGGCCGCGAGCTCGTCGTCGGGCGCCTCGAGCCAGGCGCGGAGAGAGACGACCGGCTCGGCCTCCGGCGAGGGCTCCGCGTGCGCGCGGCGCTTCTCGACCCCCCGGTTCCACGGACAGACGTCCTGGCAGATGTCACACCCGTAGACCTGCGTCCCAAGCTCCTCGCGGTACTCCTCCGGGATCGGCTCGGGCGACTGCGTCCAGTAGGAGAGGCAGCGCGTGGAGTCGACCACGCCCGGCTCGTCGAGAGCGCCGGTCGGGCAGGCCTCGATGCAGAGCGTGCAGGAGCCGCAGTCGAGCTCGAGCGGCCCGTCGGGCTCGATCTCGACGTCGGTCACGAGCGTCCCCAGCACGACCCAGGAGCCGAAGCGGCGCGTGATCAGGAGCGTGTTCTTGCCGTAGAAGCCGACGCCGGCACGCGCGGCGCCCTCGCGGTCGACGTGCTGGTTCGCATCCACGAGCACGCGGTACTTCCCCCCGAGCCGTCGCCCAAGCGCGTCCAGCTTCTCTCGAAGCTCGCTGTAGTGGTCGGCCCACGAATAGCGTGGGAGCTTCCCTTCTCCGCTCCCGGGCGAAGGCCCGGGAGCGAAATAGCAAAGCGCGGCCGAGACCACGGTGCGGGCGCCTGGAAGCAGCGTCTCGGGATGACAGGAGACCTCCGGCTGCGCCATGGTGAAGCGCATGTCCGCGAAGAGGCCGCGTGCGCGACGCTCGCGGATGTGGCGCTCGGTCTCCTCGTAGGCCTCGGCCGGGGCCGCGCCGACGACGTCGATCCCCAGCTCCTCGGCCAGCCGCGTGAGCTCGGCGCTCGTCATCTCGAATCCACGGTAGCACCGGGGTTTGCGGGGTAGGATGGGCGCCTTGAAAGCGGTGCGCATCCACGAGGACGGCGGGCCCGAGGTCCTCCGCTACGAGGACGTCGAGGATCCCGCGCCCCGGCCCGGCGAGGTGCTGATCGGTCTTCGGGCCGCCTCGCTCAACCACCTCGATCTCTGGCTGCGACGTGGCCTGCCCTCGGTGCCGAAGCCGCGCATCCTGGGCGCGGACGGCGCCGGCGTCGTCGTCGCGGTCGGCGAGGGCACGAACCGCTTCGCGGAGGGCGACCAGGTCGTCCTCAACCCCGGCCTCGACGAGGGCGCCCGGATCGTCGGGGAGCACATGGACGGCACGCACGCGGAGCTGATCGCCCTTCCGGCCGAGTACGTCTACCCGCTCCCGGAGGGGGTTTCCTTCGAGGAGGCCGCCGCGTTCCCGCTCGTCTTCGAGACCGTCTACCGGATGCTCGTCACGCGCGCCGGGCTGCGAGAGGGCGAATGGGTGCTCGTCTGGGGGGTCGGCGGCGGCATCGGGACGGCGTCGCTCCAGATCGCCAAGGCGCTCGGCGCCCGCGTGGTCGCCACGTCCGGGAGCGACGAGAAGCTCACACGGGCGCGCGCCCTCGGAGCCGACGCCGTCGTCAACCACGCGGGCGAGGACGTGGCCGACGCCGTCCGGCAGGCCACGGGCGGCCACGGGGCCGACGTCGTCGTCGAGCACGTCGGGGAGGCGACCTGGAAGACCTCTCTCCAGGTGGCGGCGCCCGGCGCCCGGATCGCCGTCTGCGGCGCGACGAGCGGCCCGAACCCGCCGGCCAACCTCCACCGCATCTGGTGGAAGCAGCTCACGATCCTCGGCTCGACGATGGGAACGCGGGCCGACTTCGAGGGCGCCTACGAGCTGGTGGCGAGCGGGCGGGCGAAGCCGATCGTCGACCGGATCTTCCCGCTCGCGGAGGCCGCCGACGCGCACCGGTACCTGGAGGAAGGCCGCCAGCTCGGCAAGGTCGTCCTCAGGATCCCACAGTAGGCGCCGAGGCCCATTCGGGCTCGTCGTCCACGCCGACCGCGTTGACGACGCGGTTCACATGGTTGAAGAAGGCGACGACCTGGATCGCATCGCTGATCGCAGCGTCCGAGAGGCCGTGGCTGCGAAGCGTTTCCACATCCTGGCCGCTCATGTCCGCGGGCGAGCGGGTGAGCTTCTCCGCGAAGACGCCGAGCGCGCGGCGCCGCGCATCGAGCTCTTCGGGCCCGCCCAGGTCGCGCAGCATCTCTTCGTGCGCACGCAGCGAGTAGCGGGCGCCGTTCGCCCTCGAGACGACGACGGCGAGCAGTTCGCGGTCGATGCGGTCGAGCTCCGACTCTTCGAAGTTGATCGCCCGGTTGAGCGCCAGGAACGGGGAGAGGACCCGCGGGCTCAGGCTCATGCCCTTGAGGATGTTCATCACCTTGCCGGCACGGGCCCTGGCCGCCTCGTACTCGCGCCGGAGCTCCCCCGTCGCCTCCCCCTCGTCGATGAGGCGCAGATAGGGCGAAGCGGTTACCCGAAGCCGAGGATGAACTTGGCGTCGTCGGACATCTTCTCGGGCGTCCAGGGCGGGTCCCAGGTGAGCTCCGCCTCGACCTCCTCGACGCCCTCCATGCCCTCGACGGTCTCCCTGATCTGCTGCTCGATCATCGGCCCGACCGGGCAGCCCATGGAGGTGAGCGTGAAGGTGACGTGCACCTTCGAGTCCTCGACATCAGCGTCGTAGAGGAGCCCCAGCTCGACGATGTCCATGCCGAGCTCCGGGTCCTCGACGACCCGGAGCGCCTCGAAGACGTCTTCGCGCGTAGGCATGCCTCCAGCTTAGATGCTCGGCCGGTGATTGGCATGCGGGTCGAGGATCAGCCGAGCAAGCGCACTTCCTCGCGCCGCTCCCGGGCGAAGAAGTGGATCCCGTCGACGAAGCGTACCCAGTTGTGGCGCGTGCACATGACGATCGAATGCGTGCGCGCGCTGTCCGCGAAATAGCGGACTCCGCGCAGCAGATCGCCGTTCGTGACGCCCGTCGCCGCCACGATCACCTCGCCCGGCGCGAGCTCGTCGGTGGTGAAGACCTTGTAGACGTCGTCGATGCCGTGCTCGGCGGCCTGCTCGATCTCGCCGCGGGTCGTCGGCCAGAGCTGGGCCTGGAGCTCCCCGCCCAGGCAGCGGAGGGCCGCCGCCGCGAGCACGGCCTGGCGGGCTCCCCCGATGCCGACGGCGAAGTGGTCGTTCGTCCCCCGGATCGCCGCCGAGATCGAGGCGGTCACGTCGCCGTCCTGGATCAGCTTGATCCGCGACCCGCCGGCGCGGATCTCCTCGATGAGGTCGTGGTGGCGCGGCCGGTCCAGGACGATCGTCGTGATGTCCTCCGGATTGCGGCCGAAGGCGTCCGCGATGGCGCGGATGTTGTCCGCCACGGGCCGGTTGAGGTCGATCTTGCCGCGGGCGACGGGACCGACGGCCATCTTCCGCATGTACATGGGCGGCAGGCGCGGGAAGCTCCCCGCCTCGCCCACGGCGATCATCGCCATCGCGCCATAGTCCCCGCGGGCGACGACGCTTCGGCCTTCGAGCGGGTCGACGGCGAGGTCGACGTCGGTCCCGCCGCTGCCGACGACCGTTTCGAGAGCGAGCGGGTCGTCCGCCTCGTCCCCTCCGACGACGATCCGCCCGCCGATCGGAAGCTCTGCGAGCGCGTCGCGCATCGCCGTCGAGGCCGACTCTTCCGCCCCGCGCACGTCGCCTCGACCGAGCCAGCGGGCGCTCGCCAGCGCCGCGCGCTCGGTCGCGCCGGCGTACGCCACGCAGTTGCAGGGCCGCTCGAGCGACGTCACGAGCGCGTCTGGTCCTGCGCCCGCTCGACCTCGCCGAGCACGAGGTTGATCACCTCGTCGACCGCGCTCTCCATGCGCGTGTTCTCGACGACGGGGACACGCGCCCGCTCGGCCCGGTCGACCAGGTAGTCCTGGATCCTCCGGATGTCCGGGAGCGCGCCGAGGTACTTCTCCATCGGGCGCAAGCCGTTCGACGTCGAATCGCGGATCCAGAAGTGGCGGGCGTGCTCGTCCTCGTCCTCGATGACCAGGAGGCACTGGCAGACGACGGCGCCGTCGTAGGAGCGCGGGAGCGCCCCGGGGACGAGGTGCACGCCCTCGAGCGCGAGCGAGTGGCCCTCCTCCAGCGCCCGCCCGATCACCGCGCGGACGCCGACGAGCACGTTGCGCGTCTGCTCGAGAAAGCCCAGGAGCGCGGGATTGGCGTCCTCCCCCTCCGGCACCTCGACGGCCGGGCCCGCCTCGAAGCTCGAGTGGTGGATCGAAGGCATGAACTGACGCGAGAAGAAGGCGCGCATCGTCTGCCGGACGATGTCCGTCGAGGTGACGCGTGTGACGCCGAGGCGGTGCGCGACCTCGGTCACGACCGTCGACTTCCCGGTGCCGGTAGCCCCGCCGATGAGCAAGACGAGCGGCAGGTCGAGCTCACGCAGCGCCTGGAGGCGCCGGAGCGTCCGGACGGGGCCCTCGCCCTCGTGCTGCGCGACGACCTCGGCGGCGACGTCGAACACCCGCTCGGCGCTCGCCGACCCTCGCTCCCGGCCCCGCCGCAGCTCCCGCTCGATCATGCGCGCGAGCTCGTAGGCGCGCTCGGGCCCCAGGCCCGTCGCCATCAGCGTCCGCGCCATCAAGCCCTTGGAGTACGGAAGCGTCGCCTCGGAGGAGACGACGGCCTCGGGCGGGCGCCTGTCGCCGCTGCTCATACGACCACCCTCTCCGCGACGGCCGCGTCGGCGAGCGCCTGGATCTGGCCGTCGAGATCCGCCTCGCCCGCCAGGGGGAGCACTTCGTTGTCGGCAAAGACAACGGGAATCTCGCGCTCCGCAGCAGCCTCGGCGACGACGTCGATCGCGGCCGCCTTGATCTCGACGAGGTAGGCATCCGCCTCGCGAGCCGCGGACGACTCGAGCTCGGCGCGCAGCTCCTCCCGCCGCGCGAGGCTTCCGGAGAGCAGCGTCACGTGAGCGTCGTGCTCACGCTCGAGATGCTCGCGCAGGCGCTCGTGGATCGCTTCCGGCGCCGTGGTGAAGACGGCGACCCGCCGGCCGTCGACGGCCTCGACCGGCCGCATGCGGAGGACGGTGGCGAGCACCGGAATGTCGGTGACTTCGGCGACGGCGCCGCGAAGCGCCTCCACTCCCTCGGGGGTCGCCAGGGGCTCCTCGCACATGGTCAGGAGCACCAGATCCGAGATGAGAAGACGGTAAGCGCCCAGGTAGCCGGCGACGAGCTCGGGGTCCTGGTGCGCGCCTGCGACGAGGATCCGGCGCGCAGCCTCGACGGGAGGCACGGCCGCGCCGCTCCCTTCCAGGAGCACGAGGTCGGGCTCGAGGGAAGCGGCGAGGCGCGCCGCCTCCTCGACGTTGGAGAAGAACGGCCGCCCGGCGAGGCCGCCGCCGCAGCGGCGGGCCCCCACGGTGACGACGCCGGCTAGCGCGGCGTCCTCGAGATAGTCCGACGCCGCGTGCGAGCCCCCGCGCGAGAGGGCCAGCAGGTCGTCGACCGTCGGCGAGGCCTCCATCACCACGGGTTCGGACGGCCCGCCGCGGCCCATGGCCACGACGACGACGTCCCGGGTGCGGGCGAGCAGGCGGGCCACGTGCCCCGCGACCGCCGTCTTGCCCACACGCTTCCCCGAGCCGATCACCGCGAGCGCGGGCACGTCGATGGGCGTGAACGCCACCGGCTCGAAGCGGAAATCCGCGCCTTCGTACGGGAGCCCGGCGGCGAGCGTCGCCGAGGCGAGGCGGAAGCGCGTACGCGCATCGACGACCGGCTCGTCGGAGAGATCGACGACGACGTCCGCACCGGCCGCCTCCAGCCCCTCGGCGAGATCGGCGTGGAGCGGCACCCCGTAGTCGGGCGGCCCGCGCAGCTTCTCCCCGCCGCCGAGCAGGACCGCGCCGACGACCTCGTGGGAGAGCTCCGCAAACGCGGCGCGCACGACGTCGGGGTAGTGCTCGCCGTCGACGAGGGCCAGGGCTCTCACGTTCGCTGCGTGACCTCCGTCTCGATGCGGGCCGTGTACTTCTCGTACTCGAGCGTGTCCGCCGAGAACTGGATGATCCGCTCCTGGCCGTGAAACGGGTACTTGCGCCACACGCTCACATGCCGGTTCTCGATCTCGACGACGTTGTAGCAGGCCCGCGTCTTGCCCCTGAGGCGCAGCGTCGAGACGGTCCCGGCATTGACGATGAAGAGGTTCTCGAGCCGCCAGGCGTAGGGGACGTGCTTGTGGCCGGAGAGGACGAGGTTGACGCCGCAGTGTTGAAGCACCTCGAGGACGTCCCCCGCGTCGTAGACGACGTTGCGCTCGCGGCCGGTGCCCGGCACCGGGAGCAGGTGGTGGTGGAGGACGAAGATGCGGAAGTCGGCCTGCGCCTGGAACTGCTCCTCGATCCAGCGGTAGCGCCCGCGGCCGATGACGCCGTGGTCGAGGTCGGGCTCGGTGGAATCGACCGCGACGACGGTGACGCCGTTCTGCTGCAGGACCTGGTTGCGCTCGCCGAACTGCTCCTCAAAATGGATGTAGCCGACGTTGCGCGAGTCGTGGTTCCCCGGGATGACCACGAGCTTGTCGCACGCGATCCGGTCGAGGTAGGCCTTCGCCTCGCCGTACTCTTGCTGGAAGCCGAAGGCGGTCAGGTCGCCGGAGCAGACGACGATGTCCGGCTGGAGCTCGTTGATCTCCATGATCGCCCGATCGGCGAGATTCGGCACGAAGTAGGGGGATCCACAATGGAGATCCGAGATGTGAGCGATGCGGAACACTCGAGCCTTCCCCTGTCCGACGGCCGACGACCTCTTCGGATTGTAGTGCGGGGTTGTCCGAAGTGACTGCTACCGTTGAGAGTGGATGCGCCCAGAAAGCGGCGATTTCCAGGCAGTTTCCCGGGCCGATCCGCCCTTCGTCAACGAGGCGGAAGCCGAGTGCGCCCGCATCCTCGATTTCCATGGAATCCGTTGGGAGTACGAGCCGCGTTCCTTCGTCCTCGAGGAGGACGAGGAGGGGCGCGTGCTCGAGGCGTTCACCCCCGACTTCTACCTGCCGGAGCAGGACGTCTACCTCGAGGTGACGGTGATGAAGCAGTCGCTCATCACCCGCAAGAACCGGAAGATCCGCAAGCTTCGCGAGCGGTATCCGGACGTCAAGATCAAGCTCTTCACGAAGCGCGACTTCGAGCGCCTAGCCCAGAAATACAGCCTGAACCTCGCCTCATAACAGGCGCCGGCGGCCCCCGTCCCGGCGAGATCTATCTCTCCGAGGAGGAGATCGGCGTCCGCGTCGCCGAGCTCGGCGCCCAGCTCGCTCGCGACTACGCGGGGCGGGAGCCCGTGCTCGTGACCATCTTGAAGGGCGCGTTCATGTTCGTCGCCGACCTCTCGCGGGCGCTCCCCATCCCCCACGCGCTCGACTTTCTCGTCCTCGCCGGGTACGACGGAGGTCTCGGCGGCCGCTCACGCATCCGCCTCATCAAGGACCTCGACCTGGCGATCGGCGGACGCGACCTCGTGCTCGTCGAAAACGTCGTCGACACGGGCCTGACCCTCAACTACGTGGTGAAGACGCTCCTCCTGCGTGACCCCTCCGACATCGCAGTCTGCACGCTGCTCGACCGCCCGTACCGCCGGCTCGTCGACGACCTCCCCATTCGCTACGTCGGCTTTACGGTGCCGGACGAGTTCTACGTCGGGTACGGCTTCCACGTGGGCGAGCGCTTCCGCGGGCTCCGCCACATCCACGTGCTCGCCTTGGACTAGGTACGGCGTTTTCCTTCGCCTCCCCGCGGGGACGATGTGTGCATGGAGCGCGAACGAGACGTCACGACGCCGCCTCCCCCGCCGGAGGACCCGTACACGCCCGAGCCGGGCCCGCGGGCAGGCGAGCGGCGGGCCTTCCGCACGCTCTGGTGGGCGTGGCTCGCCCTCGCGGTCGTCGTCGCGGTCGTGCTCGTGGCAGCGTTCCTTTGAACCGGGCGCACCGAAGTCGTTGCACCCCCGTGACGCTACCGAGCAGGGGTCTGACCCCGGCTCAGAGGCGGACCCGGCTCTGCACGCGGAGATGACTTTTTCCAGGCGCGGAGTCGTCACAGAGTCGCGACCGTTCCGCAACGGGGTCTGACCCCTCCGGGAGGCTGCGCGCGTCGTGCTGCCCGGCCAGGGCTACAGGTAGCCCATGGGGTCGACGGCCGACCCGTTGACGCGCACTTCGAAGTGGAGGTGGTTGCCGGTGCAGCTGCCGGTGCAGCCGACGGCGCCGATCACCGTTCCCTGCGAAACCGAGCCCCCGCCGACGTAGACGGCCGACTGGTGGGCGTAGGCGGTGGAGAGGCCGTTCCCGTGGTCGACGACCGTGAGCTGGCCGTAGCCGCCCATCCAGCCGGAGAAGATGATCGTGCCCCCTGCGACTGCGCGGATCGGCGTCCCTGCCGGGGCGGAGATGTCGATGCCCTCGTGCATCCGCCCCCAGCGCCAGCCGAAGCCGCTCGTGACGACGCCGCTGACCGGCCAGATGAACCCGCTCGAGGAGACGGTGCTCCCGCTCCCGGTGCTCCCGCTCGAGGGCGCGCTCTGCGCGGCGGCGGCCTGCGCGGCCCGGATCCTGGCGGCGAGGGACGCGCTCGCCGCCTGCATCGCCTCGAGATCCTCCTCGTGCTCGTGGCGGTGCTCCTTCGTGCTGGCCAGCAGGCTCTGCTTGTCCGCCCGCGCCGCGTCGAGGGCCTGCTGCTCCGCGAGGAGCGCCTCGCGCGCCGCGATTTGCTCGGCCGTCTTGTCCGCGATCACGGCCGTCGCGTCCGCCACCTTCGCCTTCGTCGCAGCCGTCTTCTGGCGGGCGACGCGCATCTCGCCCTTGAGGCGCTCGAGGCTGTCTGAGATCGCCCGGTCCTGGCGCCCGATGTCGTCGAAGTACTCGACCTGCGCGAGGAAGTCCGTCAGGCTCTGCACCTGCAGGAGGATTCCGAGAGAGTCCTCCTCTCCCTGCTGGTAGAGCTCGACCAGACGGTCCTCGAGGATGCGCTGGGCCGTCGCGTACTGGCGCCTCAGGTGCTCGAGGTCGGCGGTCTGCCGCTCGAAGACGTCCTCGAGCTCGGCGAGGCGCGCGCGGTGCTCGGCCAGCTCTTGCTCCAGGACGGCGATTTGCGCGGCGAGGCCGTCGATGTCTCCCGCGAGGGCGTCGATCCGGGTGCTCGCCGCCGCGATGTCGGTCGAGAGCACGCCCTCCTGCGCCTTGGCAGCTTCGATGTCCTCACGGAGGCCTGAGATCCGGGCGTCGAGGCCCTGCTGCTGCTCGGAGAGGGACTGCGCGAGAGCGGACGGAACCCCGAGGACGAGAACGACGCCGGCGACGGCTGCGAGCAGACGGATGCGACGTGGCTCGTGCACCTGGGCGGAAGTTTCGCCGGGGGCGCGGACGTCCCTGCGCCCCGGACGGGGGGTATCGGCCTCCTGAGAGACCGCTTTCTACACGAGATGGAGGGATTTTGCAGCCGGAAGGCGCGCTAGGCCTTCTTCGCGCGACGCTTTCCCTGCGGCGTCGGCGGGCGCTCGGGCTCCGGCGGAGGGGCGTCCGGCGTGGGCTCGGGCACGATGGCCGGCTCCGGCGGGTCGCCCTCGTCGGGCGGCGGCCAGGGCTCCGGAATGCGCGCCGGCTCCGGCGGCGCCTCCATCTTCTCAGTGGCGGCGACGCCGGCTTGCGCCCGGCGGACGCGCTCATCGATCTGCTCCATGAGGGTCTGGATCTCGGCCTCCTTCTCTCGGATGTGCTCGGTCAGGCCGTCGAGCGCGCTCTTCGCGGCCTCGATGCCCGTTTCGTCCTCTTCGAACACCGCGCGCCCGAGGTCGGCGTACCAGCGGCCGCGCTGAGCCTCGAGCTCGGCCATCTCCCGTCGCGCCCGGAAGAGCTCGAGCTGACCGCGAGAGCGGGCGCTGAAGACACCGCGGTGCGCGGAGAAGCGCGCCCCGAACGCGGCGAGCCGCCTGCGGGCGGTTCTACGCTCCACCTCGGCCCGGGCGAGGAAGACGACCACGGCCAGCAGGAGCACGACGAGGCCCCAGACCCACTCGCCCCCGACGAAGAGGATGGCCGCGCCGACGCCGATGAGGACGGCGACGAGGACGAGCGGGTCGGGCGGCCAGCTACGCCGCGGCGGTGCCTCGTAGGCCGCCGTCTCAGGCGTGTCGGCCGCGAGCGGGCGTCCACACTCAGGGCAGAAGCGGCTGGCCTGGGGTAGGCGCGAGCCGCAGTTGGAGCATTCAACGGCGGACATTCGTCCGCACTCGTTCCCCCTTCCCGGCCTCTTTAGCCTCGAGAGCACGCAGAGCCTGCGCCGCCTCGCGGCGAAGCGGGCCCACGAGCTCGCGGTAGTCGTCGTCCGAGACCTTACCCGTCCTGTGGTCGAACTCGAGCTCCTTGAGGGCGGCTAGCGCGCGGTCGCGCTCCTCGAGCAGGGCGAGCCGCAGCGCCGCGGCCGGGTCGGCGTCCTCGAGATGTTCGTCCTGCTTCTCCGCGGCGCACAGAAAGGGACGCGCGACGAAGAGGACGAGGGCGACCGTGAGCAGCGCGGCGAGGATGAGCGCGAAGGCTTCCACCGACACGCCCCTCAGGCGCGCGCGAGCGCGAGGCGCCCGGCGAGCCGGCGTTGCTCGCGGGCGTCGGGCCACATGGCGACGAGCGCCCCGGCGACGAAGACGAACCCGGCCAGCCAGATGAGGTTGACGAGCGGGTTGACGAGCACCTTGAGGAACACCGAGCCGTCCGCGTTGAACCGGTCGCCGATGACGAAAAGGTCCTCCCCTCGCAGCCAGTCCGTCCGGATGGCGACCTCGTTCGAGGTTTGCTGCTCGGCGAGGTAGCGGTTCTTGCCCGCGGCGACCGTGCCGACGCGCTCGTCGCCGCGGTAGACGGCGAGATTGGCGCGCAGCTCCTGCGCGTTCGGCCCGCGTCGCTGGTCCGCGCCGAGGAACTGGAGGCGGTATCCCCCGACCGCGAGCGACTCGCCCGGCGCGAGCCTCGCCTCGGTCGTCGTCGAGAAGCCGCCGATCCCGATCGCCCCGACGAGCAGGAGGACGATCGACGCGTGCACGACGTAGCCGCCGTAGCGCCGCCGGTTGCGGGCGACGAGGCCGGCGAAGGCGGCGAGCCACCCGCTGGTAGCGAGTGCCTTTCGCGCTCGCGTCCCCCGCGCGAACTCGAGCACGATCGCCGCCAGGACGAAGGCGCCGAAGGTGTAGCCGACGAGGCCGGCCGGGCTCGAGCCCGCCCCCAGGACGAGCAGGACGACGCCGGCGACCAGAGCGACGCCGGCCGGCCACAGGAGCGAGGCGCCGAGCGAACGGAGCGAGGCGCGCCGCCAGGCGACGAGTGGCCCGATCCCCATGAGGAGGACGAGCGGCAGCCCGAACACGAGAGCGAAGAAGTCGTAGTAGGGCGCGCCGACCGTGACCGCGACGCCGCGCACGGCTTCGGAGACGAGGGGGTAGACGACCCCCCAGAGGACGGTGAGCGCAAGCGCGACGAGGAAGAGGTTGTTGTAGAGAAAGGCCGCCTCGCGGGAAACCAGCGACTCGAGGCGCGTGCGCGATCTGAGGTGGGTCATCCGCGCGAGGATGAGCGCGGTCGAGGCCGCTGCGACGACGGCGATGAAGCCGAGGAACCACGGACCGATGGAGGACTGCGTGAAGCTGTGGATCGAGTTGATGACGCCGCTTCGCGTCAGGAAGGTGCCGAAGAGGGAGAGGCCGAACGCGCCCGCGACGAGGACGACGTTCCAGACGCGGAGCATGTTCTTCTTTTCCTGCACCATCACCGAGTGCAGGAAGGCCGTGGCGACGAGCCAGGGCATCAGCGCCGCGTTCTCGACGGGGTCCCATGCGTACCAGCCCCCCCAGCCGACCTCCTCGTACGCCCACTTCGCGCCGAGGAGGATCCCGAACCCGAGGAACGTCCAGGCGGCGAGCGTCCAGCGGCGCGTGGCCACGATCCAGCGCTCGTCCGTCCGCTTCGACGCGAGCGCGGCCATGGCGAAGGCGAACGGGATCGTCAGCCCCACGAAGCCGAGATAGAGCATCGGCGGGTGGATCATCATGTACGGGTTCTGGAGGCTCGGGGTCATGCCCGCGCCGTCCGCGGGGGCCGCCTGCGTCACGAAAGGGCTGGCGATGAAGACGAGCAGGATGGCGAAGAAGGCCGAGACCCCTCCGAGGATGGGGACCGTCCAGGGGAGCACGTCGCGGACGAGGCCGCGATTGAGGCCGACGGCCACCGACGCCGAGCCGGTGAGAACGAGGAGCCAGAGGAGGAGCGAGCCCGCCTGGCCGCTCCAGAACGCAGCGAGCGTGTAGCCCAGGGGCAGCTCCCGGCTCGTCGAGCGCGCAACGTACTCGAAGGAGAAGTCGCGCGCTGCGAGCGCGGCGAGGAGGACGAGGGAGGCGACTCCGGTCGCCGCGAATGCGGCTACGAGCGCGCTGGCGGCCGAGTCGAGAAGGCGCCGGCGTCCGCGAAAGGCGGCCCACGCGCCGGCGATGGCCGCATAGAGGATCAGCCCGAGTGCGGCGACGAGCGCGGCCCGGCCGAGCTCGGGCAAGTTAGTGCCCCTCCAGGCAATACACGCCTGCTTCTGGCCCGCGATCACGCGGCGCCAGACCCCACCCTCGCCCTTGCCCAGGCTGCCAAGCCTTGCCGCGGGCGAGTGTGACCTCTGGCTTGGTGCTCGCGACCCAGAATCGGGGCAGCACTACCTGAAGGAGCACTACGACTCCTTCGGCTCGTATTTCGACGGGCACTTCGTCACGAGCGAGTCCTTCTCGGCGACGAAGACGCCGTCTCGGAGCTCGCCGCGCATGTAGACGTGGCGGCCGACCTCGAACAGGTCTGGCACGGAGCCCGTGTAGACGACCGGGACGGTCGCAGTCCCGTCGATGTCGCGCAGCGTGAAGCGGAGGCCGTCGCCGCGGGCGTCTCCCTCGACGGGCCCGACGACGCGGCCGGCGAGACTCACGTCGCCAGGATGGTCGGCGAGCTGGCTCGGTCGCAGGGACGGCGTGGCGCCGCCCGCGAAGCTCGTGTAGAGCAGGAAGACGGCGAGGACCGCCGCGATCGAGAGTGCGACGACGAGGCGCGCCGGGCTGCGCCGCTTGGCCACGGCCCCGAGTTTACCGGCGTGCGGCCGCGCTACTCGGTGGCAGGCGCCGTTTGCCGGCGCTCGGGGATGCGGTAGCCGTGGTCACGGCAGAGGCTTCCCGGCGCGTCCTCGGTGAGGGCGTCGCAGTAGCCCTTGCCGTACGCCGCGCGCAGGAACGCCGCCGCCACCTCGAGGTTCCATTCGCTCACGCCGCACGCCTCGCTCCAGAGGTCGGCGAGGCGCAGGTCGATGTCCAGCTCGAGGAGCTCGATCCGCGTCGGTCGCTTACCCATGGAGAGAACGTACTGAGCGGGTCGGACGGAGCCCCGCAGGCGACGGCTAGAAGGAACGCGGTCGGGGTCAGACCCCCAGACATGTCCCCTTTAGGGATACGGGGCAAGCGCGCGGTAGGCTGGCCGCATGGCGACGATCCGCATCGGCCCGGCCCGCGTGCCGAGCCGGGAGAGCCCGGAGGCGGCCGTCAAGCTCCTCCGCGAGCGGGGGTACTCGGCCTGCGAGATCGACTTCGAAGGCGGCTTCTGGATGGACTACCCATGGGCGGAGCGCTTCGGCGAGCTCGCGCGCTCAAGCGGGATCGCGCTCTCGGTGCACGCGCCCATCGCGGGCTTCATGGGGCACCTCGAGCGCGACAAGAAGTACCGCATGGCGACCGGCATGCTCGACCACTCCGCCGGGATCGCCGTCGCCTGCGGAGCCGAGCTCGTCGTCTTCCACCCCGGCTTTCTGCTCGGACGGGAGCGCGAAGCGGCGCTCGAGGACGTCGCCGAGCAGCTCGGCGAGCTGCGCGAGCGCCTGGAGGGAAAGGGCCGCGGGGTTCCCTTCGGCGTCGAGGTCATGGGTCGCGTCCGCGAGCTCGGGACGGCGGAGGACGTCTTCTGGCTCTCTGCCCGCCTCGACTGGGTCCGGCCGGTGCTCGACTTCGCTCACCTCCACGCGGTCACCGACGGCGCGTTCCTCGACGCGGACGCCTTCACAGGCGTCCTCGAGACGGCGCACGCTCTGCTCGAGCCGGACACACCCTTCCACGTCCACTTCTCCGACATCGCCTACGCCAATCGGAACGAGACGAAGCACCTCTCCTACGGTGAAGGGACGCTGCGCGCCGAGCCCCTCCGGGACGCCCTCGCGGGCTTCGACCGCCCGGCGACCGTCATCAGCGAGTCGCCGAACGACGAGAGCCACCAGGCTATCCGGGCGATCCTGGCAGGAGTCGAAAGCCACTCCCCTCGCTGACGGCCACCGTGCGCTCCTCGCCGGGGCGCCGCCACGACTCGCCCAGCTTCTCGTTCAGCTTCCCCTCGAGCTCCCCGCTCGCGGCGAGCTCCTGGACGATGTCGGCGCCGCCGACGAGCTCGCCGCCGACGAAGACCTGCGGGATCGTCGGCCAGCTCGAGAGCGCCGAGAGCTCCTGCCGGATCTGCGGGTCGGGAAGCACGTCGACGGCGGTGAAGGAGGCGCCGACGGCCCGCAGCGCGTCCATAGCCCGCGCCGAGTTGCCGCAGTACGCCTGCTCGTGCGTCCCCTTGATGAAGGCGACGACGGGCTCGTTCTCGATCGTCTGCTGGACCTTCTCTCTCAGGTCGCTCATGTCTCGCTCCTCGTCGTGATTCGTAGCTCGTGGATGGTGCCCTCCCGCATCGGCCCTTCGAGCGCCGTGTAGACGAGCCGGTGCTGGTCGACGAGCGAGAGGCCGTCGAAACGCGGGTCGACCACCGTCACGTGGAAGTGGTCGCCCCCGCCCGTCCGGTCGACGACGGCGAGCTCGCGCGCGCCCGGAAAGGCCATGCGCAGGAGCTCCTCCAGCCGCTCGCTCACGCGTCGAAGATACCAACCGCGGGCCGCGCTAAGCTGAACCCGATGCGCCGCTCGGCAATCGGGGTCGTCGCCGCCTCGCTGCTTCTCATGCTCGCCACGGCGCCGAGAGCGGATGCCTACATCTCTGGGAAGTCCGCGAAGAAGTGGACGGCGAAGATCGCCGCGCTCGGCCAGCGCCCGGCCGGGGGACGTCACGAGCGGCAAGCCGGCGGGATCGTCGCTCGGCAATTGCGTGCGCTTGGCTACGACGTGGTCGTGCAGAGGTTCCGGCTTCCGAATGGCAAGCGCTCCCGGAACATCGTCGGTCGGACGAGCCGGCCGACGCGCGCCATCGTCGTCGCGCACATCGACGGCGTCCGCGGCACCCCCGCCGCGAACGACAACGCGTCGGGAGTCGGAGTCCTGCTCGAGGTGGCTCGCGCGAACCGAACCAGGCCCGGCGTCTTGGTCGCCGCCCTGGGCGCCGAGGAGCGTCACGTCACGGGCTCCCCGCATCACCTCGGCTCGAGGCGGCTCCTCCGGAGCGTGAGAAAGGCGAACCGCAAGAAGGTCCGTTTCGCCATCTCCGTCGACATGGTCGGGGTCGGCTCGACTCTCAGCATCCGCGGCATCGAGGCCCAGCCCAACCGCTCCGCCCGCAGAGCGCTCAGGCGGGGACGCGCCCTTGGGTTCCACGCGAGCTACCTCCAGGACTCCGGCGTGTCCGACCACGCCGAGCTGAGCCGGGGCGGGATTCCGGCCGCGTGGATCACATGGCGCTGGGACACGTGCTGGCACCAACCGTGCGATCGGATCGGACGAGTGCAGCGAGGGAAGCTGTGGAGCGCCGGCAAGCTCGTCAACGCGGCGGTCCGCGCCGCCGTGCGGTAGCGCTACCTGAGCCGCAGGTCGACGCCCGCGAGGATGAGCGGCCAGAGCGCGATGGCGAGGAGCATCGAGATCACGCGCTTGATCGCGTCGAGGTTCTCGAAGTAGTCGTTCTGGGCGGCGACGATGACGCCGATCACGACGTAGAGGACGACGACGAGCTTGCTTACGCGCATACCGCCCGCCTTCCTACCCCGTTCCGGAGGGATTTAGGCAAGCGGCGCCCTGGCCGATGATGAAGGTGCCGCATGCCCGAAGGAGGAGTCACCGCGAAGCTGAGGGGCTCCCTCGAGAGCTACCTCGCCAGAAGCGCCGCAGAGCTCGACGAGCGCGGAGCCGCGCTGGCCGAGCGCGCTGCCGCGCTCGAGACCGAGAGCGTCGAGCTCGAGCGGGCCGAGAGCGAGCTGGGCGAGCGCCGGCGCCGTCTCGACGAGCTCGCGCCGGTGCAGGAGAGGCTCGACGGCGCCTTCGACCGCGTTCTCTCCGACCTCGAGGCACGCGGAGCACAGGTCACCGCCCGCGCCGTCGAGCTCGACGAGCGAATGCGTGCGCTCGCCGAGCGCGAGGCCGAGCTGGCGGAGCGCGAGCGGCTCTTCACCGAGAAGAGCGACCGCGTACGCATCGAGCAGCGGCGGCTCGCCGAGCGAGAGCGCGAGCTCGCGCACTTCCAGATCGAGCTCCTGGGGCCGGAGCCGGCGGCCGGGGCACGGTGGGTCGCGCAGCGCGACCGCTCCTTCGCGGAGGCCGACGAGGTGCTCCGCGAGCGCACCCAGGCGCTGGACGAGCGTGAGAAGGACCTCGAGGCGCGGCAGCTCCGCGCAGGCGTCGAAGCTCAGTTGCGGAAGGACGAGCTCGAGCGGCGGGAGCGCGAGCTCGAGGAGCTCGCCGCGCGAGTCGAGCGGCGCGAGGCCGAGCTCTCCGCCTACGTGGGGCAGCTCCAGGAGCTGCAGCGCCGGGCCGGCTAGTAGTCGGGCCCGCTACTGCTCGCTCGGCTCGGTCCCGGGAAGCTCGAGACGGGCGAAGCCTCCGTCGTCGGGCAGGAAATCTTCCTCTTCCCGCTCCGCGTCGACCCGCTCGTCGCGCTCCGAGGTCTCGCGTTCGATCTGTGCGGCCATACGTCGCGCCTACCCGGGCAGGTCGTCCCCAAACGGGCGACCCGGCGCTACGCCTTGGTCGCGCCCCAATTCTCCGGCGAGACGTCGCGCACGCGCTGAGCGAACGACCAGAGGTGCCCCTCGGGGTCCGTGGCGTCGTAGCGGCGATCGCCGTACTCCTGATCCGTCGGCTCCGAGACGATCTCCGCCCCCGCTTCCTTCGCGGTCTCGAAGTGGGCGTCGACGTCGTCGACGTAGACGTGGACGAGCTGTGTCGTCTGCCCCAGTTGCTTCGGATTCCGGTAGTCCGGCCCGGGATGGCCGAGCATGATCTCGCCGCCGTCGAGCGCCATCTCGGCGTGCGTAATCGCCCCGTTGTCGTCCTGGAAGCGGAGGCGCTCCTGGAACCCGAACGCTCGGCTCAGCCACTCCAGCGCGGCGCCGACGTCTTCGTAGAGCAGGTAGGGAGTGATACGAGTCATACGTCGGACAGCGGACGACGGGGATCGAACCCGCGACCCTCAGCTTGGGAATGGGCCAGAACGGGTGCAGGGTTGCCCCGATTCCGCTTGCTTGCTCAAGCTTACCTCAGGCTAGTTCGGTACGAATCGGCCTATTCGGGAACACCGTTCGGAACACGTTCTAGCGAGCGGACGGTGCCGAACGCGGCCCGACCGCGCCGCGCTCCACGCCGACTGACGATGCTCGCGCGTCTCAGGATGGCGCTCGCCCGGGCGCGAGCCGTTCCGCTCGCGGCTTAGTCGTCGCCTCCTGATCGAGGGCCGCGAAGTGGCCATCCGAACTCATCCTCATCGATAAGCCCTGCCTCCGCAGCACACGTTTCGTGGTAGCGCTCGACCTTCGGAGGGAGCAGGCTCCCCAACTGCGAAAGCCCGTGCTCCTCGGGCGCTATCTCACGGCCACAGTGAGCGCAGACGAGGCGCTTCCGGGTTCGCGTGAGCAAACGCATGGTTGAAGCGTCCGTTTCGCCAATCGATTCGTCAACCCCTCCTAGCCGAAGGCGAGTCCGGCGAGGACGGCGAGGAGGATGAGGACGCAGCAAGCGATCGTGACGGCGATGAGCGCGCCCATGGTGAAGTGGAAGCCGCCGGAACGCTCGGTCTCGATCTTGCACGTCTGTCTCCCTTCGGGTAACGGCCGCACGAGTATCCCGCTCCCGCTCGCCACCTTCAAGCGAACGCCTGCGCGTCCGTCGCCAAGGCTCCCTTTGCTCCGGCAAAGGGTCGAGCTGTAGCGCGTAAGGCGGGAGAGTTTGGAGGGGCGCGAGCCTGCGCCGGGAGGGATGACTACCTCGAACGCCAGGCCGCAGGCTTCGCACGTCCGAGGCACCTTCGTCGGGAGCTGCCGGGGCTCGCGGAGCTGGACGCGCCTCGCGTAGCCAATCAGCCGCTTGAGTCCGTCCCGTTCCTCGTAGCTCAGCAAAGGAGCGGCGAGATTGCCAACGTCGCACGAATGGGCTCGCCCCGCGTCAGCAGGCATCTATCGCGACGAGTAGCGTAGGCTCGCACGATCGACAAATCGGGAGGTGCCATGCCTGTCTACCTCATGCGCTTCAGCTACACGCCTGAGACGTGGTCGCGGCTTATTCAGAACCCTGAAGATCGGCGTGATGCAGCGCGCGCTTACATCGAACAGGTAGGCGGCGCCCTTCACGGCTTTTGGTATGGCTTCGGCGAATACGACGGCTACGCGATCCTAGAGGCGCCTGACAACGTCTCGGCGGCTGGCGCCGTACTTGCTATCGCAGCAGGCGGCGCCCTGGCCTCGGTCGAGACCACGGTCTTGATGACCGTCGAAGAGACGCTTGAGGCCCTGGCGAAGAGCAAGAGCATCGACTACCGCCGACCAGGGGAATAACAACGACAGCTTGAGGATGTACCAGCCGCACTCTTCTCTCCGGCGGCGGCGCCAAATCGGTTCGTAAGCCCTCCTAGCGAACCCCCGAGATACGCAACGGCCGCCTCGTCGGGCGGCCGTTGCAGCACTACCTCCTGGGTCGTGAAGCTCTCCGTCGCGGGGTCTCGGAACACCGTTGGAACACGGTTTCGCTCACGCCGCCAACCCGGGCAACAAAAAACGCCGCCTAGCGGGGCTTTTCGAAGCGGACGACGGGGATCGAACCCGCGACCCTCAGCTTGGGAAGCTGATGCTCTACCAACTGAGCTACGTCCGCGCGCGAGCCACGATAGCACCGCGTCCGCGCTCTTCCGGCCCGCGCGGGCATGCTCCGAACGAGGGATACCCGTGCCGTCGCTCTGGGGGCAGGATGAGAGCAATGATCGACGAGCGGCGCCGCGGCCAGGCCGCTCAGGAGGTGCCCGCGTGGCGAGCAGTCGAATGAGGAGCAGCGAGCAAGGCCAGACGTCCAGCGAGTACGCGATCATTCTCGGCCTCATCGCGCCGCCCATCATCATCCTGTTCGCCCTCCTGTCCGACGCGATCGTGGCGCGGATCGACGCGGTCGCCGCCTTCTTCACCTCATAGCTCGAGGGAGCCCGGCGAACAGGGCCCCTCGCATCGTTCCGGCCCGCTACGGGCCGTTCACGGAGCGGGTGTCCATCGCGTAGGTAAGGTCGAGAACGCGACGGCATCCGAGTTCAGGTCGAGCACGTCGAGCGCGACGTTGGCGAACGTGTCGCAGGCCAGGTGGGAGCACGGGTCGTGCTACTAGCCGGCCGTACCGCCAGCCGTAACGGGGTCAGCGTAGAGAAGAGGGGCAGCCGCCGCAGCACCGCCCCTCTGAGACCGAGATCCTAGTCCGTTTTCCGCCCGGATGGAATACTTGCCGGGAACGGAAGGAGTTGGTGATGACAAGAGAGAACGAGCTCGAATCGGTGGCCCGGGCCATCGTCGCCCCCGGCAAGGGCATCCTCGCCGCGGATGAGAGCCACCCGACGATCGAGAAGCGCTTCAAGTCGATCGACGTCTCCTCGACGGAGGACAACCGGCGCTCGTACCGCGAGATGCTCTTCACGACGCCGGGGATCGGCGACCACGTGAGCGGAGTCATCCTCTACGACGAGACGATTCGCCAGACGACGGCCGACGGGAGGCGCTTCACACAGGTGCTGGAGAGCGCCGGCGTCATCCCCGGGATCAAGGTCGACAAGGGCGCCAAGCCCCTCGCCGGCGCCGAGGGCGAGACGGTGACGGAGGGCCTCGACGGCCTCCGGGACCGCCTCGAGGAGTACCGCGAGCTCGGTGCGAAGTTCACCAAGTGGCGCGCCGTCATCGACATCGGCGAGGGCCTTCCGAGCGCGTACTCGATCCACGTGAACGCGCATGCGCTCGCGCGCTTCGCCGCGCTCTCGCAGGAGGCCGGTCTCGTTCCCATCGTCGAGCCCGAGGTGATGATGGACGGGGACCACGCGATCGACCGCTGCTACGAGGTGACCGAGGCAACCCTCGAAGCCGTGTTCAACGAGCTCTTCTCGCAGCGGGTCGTCTACGAGCGCATGCTCCTGAAGCCGAACATGGTGCTGTCGGGCAAGGAGTGCCCGACGCAGGCCGGCCCCGAGGAGGTCGCAGAGAGGACGGTGCGCTGCTTCCGGAGCGTCGTCCCCGCCGCCGTCCCGGGGATCGTGTTCCTCTCGGGCGGACAGAGCGACGAGCAGGCGACGGCGAACCTCAACGCGATGAACTCGATTGGGCCGCACCCCTGGGAGCTCTCGTTCTCCTACGGGCGCGCGCTCCAGGCGCCGGCCCTCAAGGCCTGGAGGGGCGACGAGGCGAACGTCGCGGCCGGGCAGGAGGCGTTCGCCCACCGCGCGCGGCTGAACGGCGCCGCCCGCTACGGCGACTACACGCCGGACATGGAGAAGGTGCCGACGGCGGCTTAGCGGTACTCGCGGCCCGAGAGCTTCTCGAGCTTCTCGAAGGCGTGCTGCGCCTCGACGCGTCGCACCGTGCCGGAGCGTGAGCGCATGACGATCGAGTCCGTTACGGCGCCGCCGAGGGTGTAGCGAACGCCGCGCAGCAGAGCCCCGTCGGTGACGCCGGTAGCGGCCACGAAGACGTTGTCGCCGCCCACGAGGTCGTCCGTCGTGAGAACGCGGTCCAGGTCGTAGCCTCCGTCCACGAGCGCTCGTCGCTCCTCGTCGGTCCGCGGCCAGAGCTTCCCCTGCACGACCCCGCCCAAGCACTTGACCGCGGCGGCGGCGATGACGCCCTCCGGCGTGCCGCCGATCCCCATCATGAGGTCGACGCCCGTGCCCGGGCGGGCGGCCGCGATCGCCGGCGCCACGTCGCCGTCCGTGATGAGGTTGACCTTCGCGCCCACCTCGCGGAGCCCCTCGATGATCGGCTCGTTCCGCTCCCTGTCGAGGACGACGACGGCGATCTCGCTCGGCTTCACGCCCTTCGCCTTCGCCGCCCGCTCGACGTTCGCGGCCGGGGAGGCCGTGATGTCGAGCTCCGCCCCCACCTCCGGGCCGCCCACGAGCTTGTCCATGTAGACGGCCGCGCCGGGGAAGAACATCGTCCCTCGCTCGCCGAGAGCGATCACCGAGATGGCGTTCGGCTGTCCGACCGAGGTCAAGCGTGTGCCCTCGAGCGGGTCGACCGCGACGTCCACCTCGGGGGGCTGGCCGTTCCCCACCTCCTCGCCGTTGAAGAGCATCGGCGCCTCGTCCTTCTCCCCCTCGCCGATGACGACGACGCCGCTCATGGAGACGGTGTCGAGCATCGCGCGCATGGCGTCGACCGCCGCCTGGTCGGCGGAGTTCTTGTCCCCCCGCCCGACCCAGCGGCCGCACCCGAGCGCGGCCGCCTCGGTCACGCGCACGAGCTCGAGGGCGAGGTTCCGGTCAGGCGTCGAGCCGTTTCCGCCCGTAGCCACGGGCGGCATCCTACTCTTCCGCCGTCGCCAGGGGCGTCTCCGGGGCGGCCGGCTCCGCCCCCTCGTAGAGGACGACCAGGGCGCCGCCGGCGAGCACGGCGAGGCCGCCGACCGCGACCTCCCAACCGATCGCCTCGGCGAGGATCGCCCAGGCCAGCAGCGAGGCGGAGACAGGCTCGAGGTAGGAGAGAAGACCCGCGGCCTGCGCGGTCACGTCCCGGAGCAGGCGAACGTAGAGGACGCCGAGCACGGCGGTCAGGACCGCTCCCAGGACGAGGACGGCCGGCCACTCCTCCGCGCTCGGAAGGACGCGCTCGCTGCCGGCCAGGAGCGGCAGGAGGACGAGCGAGGCGACCGCGTAGTCCCAGAAGGCGAGCGTGAACGGTGAGAGCACCCGGACGACGGACTTCGTCCCGATGACGAGCAGCGCGTACGTGAGCGCGGCGCCTAGTCCCGTGGCGACCGCGACACCGGAGGCCCGCGAATCGCCGTCGCCGGAGAGCGCGATGAGCGCGATCCCGGGCGCGGAGATCCCCAGCGCCGCGAGCGCCACCCGGCTCCTCCGCTCCGGAAGGAGCAGGGGCGCCAGCACCGCGAGGAAGATCGGCGCCGTGTAGACGAGCAGGATGGCGACGGCGACCGAGGCGCGCTTGATCGTCTCGAAGAAGAGCACCCAGTGGAGCGCGAGGAGGAGGCCGAGGCCGAGCACCTGCAGACGGCGCTGCCGGAGGACGAGCGCGTCGAGCCGCCCCAGGACGAGGAGAATTGCCGGCAGCGTCAGAGCCGCGAGCAGGCAGCGCCAGAAGACCAGCGCCTCGCCGGGAAGATCGACCCCCGCGACGATGACGGACACGAAGCCCCAACTCGCCGCGATCGCCGCGACGGCTGCGTTCCAGGGGTTGAGACGCACAGGCTCTAGGATCTTCGCAGCCGCGACCGAGAGGAGCCCGTTTGACGCTCGCCCAGCTGGCCGTGACCGTAACTGTCCTCGGCGTGCTCGGCCTCGTGGCGAGCCGCTTCGGCCTTTCGGCGATACCGGCCTATCTGCTCGCGGGACTCCTCCTCGGCCCGAACGAGCCCGAGCAGCTGAGCGTCATCCGGCCCTCGGAGGTGACCGAGTTCGTCGCCGAGCTCGGCGTCATCTTCCTCCTCTTCTTCTTGGGCCTCGAGTTCAGCCTCGGCCGCTTCCGGCGAAGCGGCATGCACCTCGGACTGGGAGGCTCGATCGACCTCGTCGTCAACGCGGGGCTTGGCCTGCTCGTGGGCCTGGCCGCCTTCGGGGCCTCGTTCGAGGCCATCATCCTCGCCGCCGCGGTCTACGTCTCCTCGTCCGCCGTCGCCGTCAAGGGCCTGATCGACTTCCGCCGCCTGGCGGACGACGAGACCGACCTGATCCTCGCCATCCTCATCTTCGAGGACATCGCGATCGCGTTCGTGCTCGCCTTCGCGGGCGGAGGGGGCGGCGAGCTCGGGGAGACGCTCACGCTCGTGGCCAAGGCGATCGCCTTCATCGGGCTCTCCCTCGCTGCGTCGCGCTGGCTCGCCCGACCCATCGACCGGTTGCTCGACGCGCTCCCGCGGGAGTTCTTCCTCCTCTTCACCTTCGCGCTCCTGATCGGCATGAGCGCGGTTGCCAGAGAGCTCGGGCTCTCCGAGGCGATCGGCGCCCTCATGGCCGGCGTCGTGCTCGCAGAGACGTCCGTGAGGGGCGAGATCGAGGAGCGATTTCTCGGCTTCCGCGACGTCTTCGCCGCGCTCTTCTTCTTCGTCTTCGGCCTCTCCATCGACGTCGAGGCGTTCGGCTCGCTCGGCTGGCTGATCGCGCTCGCGGTCGTCCTCAGCGTCATCGGGAAGCTGGCGAGCACGTACGCCGCCGGCCGCGTCGGGGGCTTCACGCCACGTCAGAGCCTCAACGCCGGGTCGGCGCTCGTTGCGCGCGGCGAGTTCACCGTCATCCTCGCCCAGGTGGCCGCGACGAACCAGGCGCTATCTGCCTCCACGCGGAGAGATCTCGTCGCCTTTGCCGGGCTCTACGTCCTCGCGACCGCGATTGTCGGCGTCGTGCTGATGAAGGAGTCGAAACGGATCGGGCGCCGCCTGTTTCCGGCCGCGCCTAAAATGGCGACGGAAGGGACGCATGCCGACCGAGCTCCGTGAGACCCGCCTCCCCGGCGTCGGGGTCAAGTACACCGGCCTGACCGCGCACGGCGGACGCCTGACCGTGATCCTCCACAACGAGGGACTGCGCGAGATCTACTGGTTCAGCCGCGCAGACGACGAGGAGCCGCAGGCGGTGATCCAGCTCGAGGACGACGAGGCTCGGCAGATCGGGGCGGTGATCGGCGGCGCCTACGAGCGCCCCAAGATCGTCGAGGAGCTCGAGATGGCCTTCGGCGAGCTGTCCATCGAGTGGGTGCCCGTCCCCGAGACGAGCCCGGCGATCGGCAAGACGCTCGCGGAGTGCGCCTTCCGTGCGCGCACCGGGATCACGATCATCGCCATCCTCCGCGAGCCGGAGGTCGTCGCGGGCGCGCAGCCGACGGACGTCGTCCAGCAGGGCGACACCCTCGTCACCGTGGGCAAGCTCGGCCAGTACCCCGCCTTCCGAAGGCTGCTCGCCGAAGGCCCGTTCGAGTAGTTGGACTCCCGGTGAGGGAAGTCGTCCGGCCCTGGGAAGCGGTCGCGGCATCGGTCCTGCTCGCCCTCTCGCTGCTCCCGCTCGCCGCCCGCTCGCAGCTCGACGCCCAGGCGCGAACGGCGATCGTGCTCTCAACCACGCTCGAGACGCCCGGCCTCTCCTGGGCGGTCGAGCGGCTGACGGACGAGCCGGCCCTTGCCGAGGTGGCCGTGTCGGGCGCTCCCGCGACGCTCGCCCGCCCTCGCGGCGAGGGCCCCTGGCCTGCGCTCGTAATCGTCAACGGGGCGACCCCGCTCGGCCGGCGGGAGCCGGCCATTAGGCGCCTCGTCCGGGGGCTTGGCCAGGCCGGCTTTCTCGTGCTCGCGCCCGACCTCCCGGGTCTCGCCGCCGGCGAGGTGAGTGAGCGGACTGTGGCGACCGCGGTCGCCGTCGCGCGAGATACGGCCGGCCGGCCGGACGCACGCGAGGGAAGGGTCGGGCTCGTCGGCGTCTCGGTGGGCACCTCGATCGCCCTGCTCGCCGCTGCGGATCCGTCTCTCGCCGGGTCGGTCTCCGTCGTGGCGGGGACCGCTCCGTACGCTGACCTGGCGAACCTCCTCAGACTCGCCACGACCGGTTACTACCGCGAGGGGAACCTCCTCATCCCCTACGAGACCAGCCCGTTCCTCGCCGTCGCTGCAGCCCGCTCGCTAGTCGCGGCGATGGCGCCCAGCCCTGAGCGCACCCGGCTCCTGGCGCTCGCGGACAGGCTCGACGAGGAGGAAGACGATCCGCTCGCACCGCTTCGCGGGCTCCCAGCACCCGCCCACCCCGACGCGGCCGCCTTCCTTGCGCTCCTCCAGAACCGCGATCCCCGCCGTTTCGACGAGCTCTACGCGACGCTGCCGGAAGACGGACGAGCGCACATCGCGCGGCTCTCGCCGCTCACTCACGCCCGCAGCCTGCTCGCTCCGGTCGAGCTCGCCTCGGCACCGGATGACCCTTACGTCCCGCCGGCGGAGCCGCGCGCGCTCGCCCGGGCCGCAGTGGACGGTCGGCTCACGCTCACCTCCACCCTCGCCCATGCCGTTCCCGCGCCTTCTCTCGGCGACCTCGACGACCTCCTCCTCTTCAACGCGTGGGTCGTCCGCACGCTGGAGGCGGCCTCCGGCTGAGTCCTACATCCGCTCGGGCGCCTCTACCCCAACGAGGTCGAGGCAGCGGGCGATCACGGAGCGCGTCGCGTGACAGAGGGCGAGCCTGAACGCCTGAGCATCGCTCTCGAGCACGCGGTGGTGGTGGTAGAAGCGGTGGAAGTCGTCGGCGACGCGGATGGCGTACGTGGGCGGCGCATGTGGGCCGCGCCGCTCAGTCGCCTCGGCGACCAGCGCGGGGAACTCGAGGAGGCGCTTGACGAGCTCGCGCTCCTCGTGAGAGAGCTCCGCGGGCGAATCCACGGACGCCTTCGCGTCGCCGGCGTTCCTCAGGATGCCGGCGATGCGCGCGTGGGCGTACTGGACGTAGTAGACCGGGTTCTTCTCGCTCCGCTCGCGGGCGAGGTCGACGTCGATGTCGATCGTCTGCTCGTGCCCGCTCTTGACGAGGTACCAGCGGGCCGCGTCGACGCCGACCTCGTCCATCAGCTCCTCCAGCAGGACGACGTCGCCCCGCCGCTTCGAGACCTTCCGCGCCTCGCCGCCCTCCGTGAGGTGGACGAGCTGGTAGAGGAGCACCTCGACGGAGTCGAGATCGCGGCCGGACGCCGCGGCGAGCGCCTTGAGGCGGACGACATATCCGTGGTGATCGGAGCCGAGCACGTAGATGAGCCTGTCGAACCCCCGCGCGAGCTTCCAGCGCGTGTGCGCGGCGTCACGGGCCAGGTACGTCGGGCGGCCGTCCGCCCGCAGGAGGACACGATCCTTGTCGTCGCCGAAGGCGGTCGTGCGCAGCCATAGAGCTCCGTCCGCCTCGAACGTGTGCCCGTCGAGGTCAGCGAGAGCCTCCCTGATCTCGTTCTCGAGCTCGCTCTCCCGAACCCAGTCGTCCACGTGGACGCGGAAGCGCTCCAGCGTCTCCTGGATGCGCGCGAGCATGCGCTCGACCGGGTCTCCGCCCTCGTCGGCCAGCTCCTGGACGTACGCTCCGAGGTAGCCGCCCTCGGGAGGATCCGTCCCCTGGGCGCGTGCCGCCACCGAGGCCCTGAAGAGGTCCGCCTGGCCGCCGGCGTCGTTCACGTAGTGCTCGCGCGAGACCTCGTGGCCGGCGAACTCGAGCAGCCGTGCGACGGCGTCCCCGTAAGCGCCGTTCCGTCCCGAGCCGACAGTGAGCGGGCCGGTCGGATTGGCCGAGACGAGCTCGACCTGTATGCGTTCGCGGCTCTCCGCCGAGCCGGCGCCGTAGTCGTCGCCGATCTCGGCGAGCGCCTCGCCGAACCAGGCGGGCCTCATGCGCAGGTTGAGGAAGCCGGGAGGCGCGACCGCGGCATTCTCTACTCCCGGGAGGGCGGAGGCCGCGTCGCGAAGCTCGGCGGCGATCTCCATCGGCGGGCGCCGCCGGACGCCGGCGAGCTTGAGCGCCACGTTCGTCGCGTAGTCGCCGTGCTCGGCCTTGCCCGGACGCTCGAGCCGAACGTCCCCGCCCGCGGCGCCGGTCAGCTCGTCCTCGAGCCGCCCGAGCGCAGTCGCCCTCCGATCACCCGCCCCCATGCGGGTATATCGTAAGGCCGTGGAGGAGGAGTCCCGCGAGCGCCAGCTCAACATCCATCTGGATCCGGACAACCTCGCCGGCGTCTACGCGAACTTCGCCAATGTCTCGTTCTCCGACTACGAGTTCACGCTCACCTTCGCGCGGATCGACCACGAGGTCGACGAGGGCGACGTGCCGGGCGTCGTCGTCAGCCGAGTGAACATGTCCCCGCGCTTCATGCGCGAGCTCCTCGACGCGATGAACGACAGCTGGTCGAAGTGGTCGACGCGCGAGGGGATCAGGAACCTCCCCGAGCAGCCTCCCGGCTCCTGAACTCGACGGCCATCGCGATCCGCTCCAGCGGGGGCGGGTGCGTGCCGAGCCAGTACGTGACCCAGGCGGGCGGGTCGGGATCCCCGAGGGACGTGAGGACGAAACGGCGGTCGAGCCCGATCGCGCTCTCCGGGTCGCGCGTGGCGACGAGGGCGAGCCAGTCGGCCTCAGCCTCGTAGCGGCGGGAGAGGAGGTTCTGGAACGGCTGCGTGAGGAGGACGAAGACAAAGGCGACGCCGAGGCCGAGGGGGACGAGGCGCGGTGCGGCGAGGCCGCCGTACCGCTCGGTCACCCAGGCGAGGACGAAGACACCCGGAACGGCGAGAAGCGCGAACCACGCGAGGCCCTTCCAGAGGTGGCTCCGGCCGACGTGCGCGACCTCGTGCGCCGAGACGGAGAGGATCTCGCCCTCGGTGAAGCGCCCGTCGAGGATCGTGTCGTAGAGGACGACGCGCTTGGTCGGTCCGATGCCGGCTACGTAGGCGTTGGCGGTCGTCGTCCGGCGGCTGGCGTCGGCCACCAGCACCCTGTCCACCTCGACTCCCTGGGAGCGGGCGAGCTCGGTGACGCGGCGGGAGAGATCGGCGTCGGCGAGCGGCTCGAAGCGGTTGAAGAGCGGCTGCACGACGAGCGGCTGGACGAGGACGAAGAGGACGGCTACAGCGATGAGCGCCGGCGCACCGGCGAGCCACCAGTGAACGCCGAGCTTTCCCGCGAGCCACATCGCCCCCGCCACGGCGATCGCCACCAGCACGGCCTGGACGCCGAGCGAGACGGCCCCGTCGCGGAGCCAGCCCTCGTAGCCCTGCTCCGAGAGGCCGTGGCGGCGCCGCCACCAGTGCGAGACGGCCCCCAGTGGGAGCGTGGCGAGCCAGATTGCGAGCGCGACCGCGATCCCGACGAGGACGCCCGTGCGGATGCGTCCGCGCCCGAGCTCGGCCAGCCGGTCGGCCAGCCAGCCGGCCTTCCAGACGAGGACGGCGAGCACGGCGATCTCGACGGCCAGCGAGGCGAGGAAGAGGATGCGCGAGACCCGGCGGAACTCGCCGATCCGCTCCAGCGCGTCCGCGGGGAAGTAGGCTCGCGCGTCGAGGCTCGGGAGCTGGATCCCCTGCGGCACCTCTGTGCGCCAGAGGAGCGTCCCGGAGACGATCCACACCGCGCCGAGCACGAGGACGGCAGCGCCCTTCGCTAACGTTGCCCGACTGCGGTGCGCGTCGCCGTCCTCTCTGACATTCACGGGAACCTGCCTGCGTTGGAAGCGGTGCTGGAGTCCCTCGCGCGCGACGCGCCCGACGAGCTGTGGTGCCTCGGCGACCTCGTCGGCTACGGGCCGCGCCCGAACGAGTGCTGCTCTCTCGTCCGCCAGCGGGCGGACGTCTGCCTGATAGGAAACCACGACCTCGGCGTTCTCGGTCGGATCGACCTCGACGTCTTCTCGCCCGAGGCGGCCGTGAGCGCGCGCTGGACGGACGGAGTGCTCGATCCGGAGGCGCGCGACTTCCTCGGGTCGCTGTCATCCTCTGCCGTGCGGGAGGGCGTCGGCCTCTACCACGCGAGCCCGCGGGACCCGGTGTGGGAGTACGTCCTCTCCCCTGCCGTCGCCCTGGCCGCGCTCGCGGGGACCGACGAGGACTCCGTGCTCGTCGGGCACAGCCACGTCGCCCTCTCCTTCGGCTGGGAGACGCGCTTCCTGGGGCTTGCCCCGGAGGGAACGGAGGTCGATCTGGCGGTGGAGCGCCGGCTCCTGAACCCGGGGTCGGTCGGGCAGCCTCGCGATGGCGATCCGCGCGCGGCCTGGCTCCTGCTCGATCTCGAGGCGCGCCGTGCGGTCTTCCGACGCGTGCCGTACGCGCTCGAGCGGACGCAGGCGGAGATCCGCGAGGCCGGGTTGCCCGCTGTGCTCGCCGAGCGCCTCGCGCACGGCGTGTAGGTCTAGGCCTTGGGCGCGGCGGCGGTTTGCTGGCTCGCGAGCTCGACCTCGATGCCCTCGCGCTCGAGCGCGAGCTGCACCTCCTCGCGCGCCTTGAAGATCCGCCACTTCACGGTGGCCAGCGTGATCTCGAGCGCGTCGGCGATTTCCGAGTAGGAGAGCCCGACCACGTCACGCAGGAGGAGGGCCATCTTCAGGTCTGGGTTGAGGAGCGCGACCGCGCGCCAGACGGCGTCGATCGTCTCCACCCGCTCGGGTGGGGCATCGACGACCTCGAGCGGCGGCAGGTCCTCGAGCGTGAGGACGCTCTGCGGCTTCCGCTCGCGGGCGCGCAGCTCGTCGAGCACGCGGTTCTTCGCCACCTGGAAGAGCCAGGTCGTGAAGCGGCAGCGCAGCGAGAACCCGGCGAGCCCCTGGTAGATGCGCAGGAAGATCTCCTGCGTCAGGTCTTCCGCCAGCGCACGGTCGCCGACCATGCGGAGGACGTAGTTGAAGACCGGCCCCTCATAGGTCTCCAGGATGGTCTGGAAGGCGCGCTCGTCCCCCTTTTGCGCTTTGCGAAGGAGAAGATGATCGGGTTGAGGAAGTGGCACGCTGGGCCGGGCCGCCGGTTGCGCCAGTATATCCCCCAGGTCACGAGGTCTGGATCAGGTTCCGCCCCGTCATCCCCTCGGCCGGGGGGATTCCGAGCAGGGCGAGGCACGTGGGGACGAGGTCGGAGAGGGTGCCGCCCTCCGCCAACTCAGCGCCGTCGAGTGTGACCACGAGCGGCACCGGATTCGTCGTATGTGCCGTGTGCGGGCTCCTCCCGTCTGCCTCGAGGAGCTGCTCGGCGTTCCCGTGGTCGGCGGTGACGACGCAGACGCCCTCCCGGGCGTGGACGGCCTCGACGACGCGGCCGAGGCACGCATCGACGGTCTCGACGGCGGTGACGACGGCGGGGACGACGCCCGTGTGGCCGACCATGTCCGGGTTGGCGAAGTTCAGCACCGCGAAGCGGTAGCCGTCGCCGATCTCGGCGACGAAGCGGTCGGTGACCTCTGGAGCGGACATCTCCGGCTTCTGGTCGTACGTGGGGACGTCCTGGGGCGAGGGGACGAGGATGCGGGTCTCGCCCGTCCACTCGTCCTCGCGGCCGCCGTTGAAGAAGTAGGTGACGTGGGCGTACTTCTCCGTCTCGGCCACGTGGAGCTGGCGGACGCCGTGCTCCGCGAGCACCTGCGCCATCGTGTCCCGGACGTCCTGCTCGGGGAAGGCGACGGGGCAGTCGAAGTCGCCGCGGTAGCGGGTCATGGTGGTGAGGTCGATCCCGCCCTCGAGGAGCTTCTGCGAGAGCTGCCGGGCGCGGTCGGGGCGGAAGTTGAAGAAGATGGCGGAGTCCTCGGCCGTGAGACGCGGGCCGAGCAGAGCTACCGGCTCGATGAACTCGTCCGTGACGCCCCGGCCGTAGCTCTTCTCCACTTCCGTGACGGGGTCTGACCCCTGCGCCGCCTTGCCAGCGGTGATCGCCGCGAGGGCTCGGTCGGTTCGCTCCCAGCGGCCATCACGGTCCATGGCGTAGTAGCGGCCGCTGACGGTGACGATGCGGGCGCCCTCGGCGAGCAGCTCGGCGAGGTCGCTTCGGGCCGACGTGGGAGAGACGTCGCGGCCGTCCGTGAAGGCGTGCACGTACGTGCGCTCGGCCATGTCCTCCCGGCGGGCAAGCTCGAGGAGCGCACGCAGGTGGTCGATGTGCGAGTGCACGCCGCCGTAGGACACGAGCCCGAGCAGGTGCACGTTGCCGCCGCGCTCGCGCGCCCGCGCGAAGGCGCTCCGGAGGGCGTCGTTGGCGAAGAACTCGCCGGTTTCGATCGCCCGGTTGACGCGCATGAGGTCCTGGTCGACCACGCGCCCGGCGCCGATGGTCAGGTGGCCGACCTCGGAGTTGCCCATCTGCCCGGGGGGGAGGCCGACGTCCTCCCCCGAGGCGGAGAGGGTCGTGTGCGGATAGCGGGCCCAGAGGTCGTCGAAGACTGGCGTGGCGGCGAGCTCGACGGCGTTGCCGGGTCCCGGCGGCGCGCAACCCCAGCCGTCGAGGACGACGAGGGCTACGAGCGGATGCGGGCCGCGGTCTCGCAAATCGCCGTAAAGGAGTCGACCTCGAGCGAGGCCCCGCCGACGAGGGCGCCGTCGACGTCCGGCTGGGAGAGCAGCTCCTCGGCGTTCTCCGGCTTGACGGAGCCGCCGTAGAGCACGGGCGCGTCGAGGAGGGACTTGATGAAGGCGTGTGCTTCCTGAGCCATGTCCGGCGTCGCGGTCTTGCCGGTGCCGATCGCCCACACGGGCTCGTAGGCGACGACCAGCCGCTCGTGCTCGGGCAGGACGGAGACCTGCCGGCGGAGGGCGTCCTCCGTGTCGCCTCGCTCTCGCTCCTCCTCCGACTCGCCGACGCACGCGATGACGCCGAGCCCGGAGTCGAGCCCGCGCTCGGCGCGGCGTGCCGTCGTCTCATCCGTCTCGCCGAAGTGCTGACGCCGCTCGGAGTGGCCGACGATCGAGCCGCGCACGCCGAGCTCGAGGAGCATCTCGGCCGAGATCTCGCCGGTAAAGGCGCCCTCCGGCTCCCAGTGGACGTTCTGGGCATAGATCGTGAGGCCACTCTCGACGGCCTCACGGAGGGACGTGAACGGCGGGCAGACGACAACGTCGACGCCGGGCGGCGGACTGAACGCGGCCTTGAAGCGCGCACAGAACTCGGCCGTCTGCGACGGCCACTTGTACATCTTCCAGTTGCCGGCTACCAGCACGCTCGCTCCCGGGGCCGCCGCTGGCCTCCCTCCGGTTCCAGCCTAGCGAGGAAATCTCTACGCGTGATGCATGGATGAGAGCCGAATCGGTGCATACTCAGGCCTCCGGAATCGCCGCCACGCCGGGTAGCTCCTTGCCTTCGAGAAGCTCGAGCGAGGCGCCCCCGCCCGTGGAGACCCAGTCGATCCGCTCCGCGAGCCCGAGCTCCTCGATCGCGCGCACGGAGTCGCCCCCGCCCACGACCGTGTGCGCTGTCGCGGCCGCGACCGCCTCCGCTATCGCCTTCGTCCCGGCCGCGAAGCGCTTCCACTCGAAGACACCCATCGGCCCGTTCCAGAACACCGTCCCCGCCTCGCGGATCCGCCCGGCGAACGCCTCACGCGTCTCCGGGCCGATGTCGAGCCCGAGCCAGCCGTCGGGGACCGCATCCCATGGCACGACCTCCGCCTCTGCATCCGCCGAGAACTCCGATGCCGCCACGATGTCGCGCGGGAGCTCGAAGCCGCTCGCCCGGTCGACTGCCTCCGCCATCTTCCCGCCGATGAGGACGGCGTCCGCCCGCTCACCAAGAGAGCGCAGCACGCCGATCTTGTCCTCGACCTTGGCCCCACCGAGCACGGCCACGAACGGCCGCTCCGGCTCCTCCAACAACGAGCCGAGCTCCTCGAGCTCTCGCTCGAGCAGGAGGCCCGCGTAGGCGGGGAGCAGGTGCGCCACCCCTTCCGTCGAGGCGTGCGCTCGGTGCGCCGAGCCGAAGGCGTCGTTGACGTACAGATCCCCCTCGGCCGCCAGCTCGCGGGCGAACTCCGGATCGGTCTTCGTCTCGCCCGGATGGAAGCGCACGTTCTCGAGCAGCCGCACGCGTTCGTCCGGCAGCAGCTCCGCCAGCCGTGCGCGCACCGGCTCCAGCGAGAACGCGGGATCCACACCCTTCGGACGCCCCAGGTGCGAGCACAGCACCAGCTCCTCAGCCCCCCGCTCGAGGATGAGCTCGAGCGTGGGCAACGCCGCCCGGATCCGGGTGTCGTCCGCGACCCGGCCATCCTCGAGAGGAACGTTGAAGTCGACGCGGACGAGGACGCGCCGGCCGGCGACGTCGGCATCGCGGACGGATCGCGGCCTGCGCACCTAAAGCAGACGCTCGACGAGGTCCACCAGCCGGCACGAACGGGCCCTCACAGAAGCCGCTCGACCAGATCCGCGAGCCTGCACGAATACCCCCACTCGTTGCCCAGCACGGGGGAACCGATGGTTCCCCCGTGGGCCCCCTCCTTCAGGCGCCCGGCCCTCACAGAAGCCGCTCGACGAGGTCCACCAGCCTGCACGAATATCCCCACTCGTTGTCGTACCAGCCGAACACCTTGACCTCGTTCCCCTTCGCCATCGTCAGCTCGCTGTCGAAGATGGACGAGTACTCGCTCCCGATGATGTCTGTGGAGACGAGCGGATCGTCCGAGTAGCGGAGGATGCCCTCGAGTGGGCCGTTGTCGGCGACCGCCTTGAACTTCGCGTTCACCTCGTCGACGTCCACCTCGCTCCTGAGGTGCGCGACGAGGTCGACGACCGAGCCGTCCGGCACCGGTGCGCGGATCGCAACCCCGTCGACCTTGCCCTGGAGCTCGGGGATGACGAGCCCGATCGCGCGCGCCGCGCCCGTCGAGGTCGGGATGAGGTTGATCGCCGCCGAGCGGGCGCGCCGGAGGTCTTTGTGCGGGAGGTCCTGGAGTCGCTGGTCGCTCGTGTACGCGTGGATCGTCGTCATGAACCCGGATTCGATTCCCCACTCGTCGTTCAGCACCTTGGCGAGAGGGGCGACGCAGTTCGTCGTGCAGGAAGCGTTGGAGACGATCCGGTGCTGCTCCTTGTCGTAGGCGTCGTCGTTGACGCCGAGGACGATCGTCACGTCGGGATCCGTCGCCGGGGCGGAGATGACGACCTTCTGTGCACCGGCGTCGAGATGCAGCTGCGCCTGGTCCCGCTTGGTGAAGAGGCCGGTCGACTCGACGACGACGTCGACGCCGAGGTCCTTCCAGGGGAGGGCGGCCGGGTCCTTCTCGTTCAGCCAGCGAATCTCGGTGTCGCCCACCCGGATGACGCCCTCCCCGGGCTCGACGTCCTCCCCGAGCGGCCCGAGCACGGAGTCGAACTTCAGCAGGTGGGCGAACGTCTTCGCATCGCCGACGTCGTTGGCGGCCACGAACTCGATGTCCGCGCCCCGCTTGCGGGCGGCACGGAAGAAGTTGCGGCCTATGCGACCGAAGCCGTTGATGCCGACACGTACGCTCATGCGACCTCCGCTGTCCGTGGGTTCCCGGCGCGCGATTCTACCCCGGCGCCGAACTGGTAAGTCCTGGCTCCCCCCTTGCACCGCTGTGATACGAGGGATACGCTGGTTTTGAGCGGGTCCACGCTCGTCGGGCGTCGGATTCAGACCCCGTCCGGCGCCACGGTCCGGAGCGTGGTTCAACCGGAGGGGGAGGTCGTCCTCGGAGCTTCCCCTCCGACCCGCTCCTCGGTTTCTGGCCGGCGGCGCCCCCGAACCCGAGGTACTTACCGTTCCGCGAGACGCTGCAGCTTTGCCAACCGTCGCTGTGCAGAGGCCTTCGTCGCCGGAGGGCGGCAGCGGCCGGCGAGCTCGCGGAGCGAGAGGGTCGGATGCCGGCGGCGCAGGCGCGCGATCTCGCGGAGCTCCGGCGGGAGCTGGTCCAGGCGTCCGGCGGTCGCGAGGCGCCGGATGGCACGCAGCTGCTCGTCGGCAGCGCGGCTGGCCCGGCCGATGTTCGCATGGTCGGCGTTGGCGAGGCGGTTCGCGCGGGCGCGCGTGGAGGCGACGACGGCGTCCTCGCCGAAGCGAAGAGCCGCGTCGTGGGCGCCGAGGAAGGCCAGCAGGTCGGCGATGCTCTCGACCCCCTTGGCGTAGGCGACCGCGTGCCGCGCCCGTTCGTACACCCCGAGCGCGAAGCCCTCCTCACGTGCGAGCGCTTCGAGGAAATCGGCCGCCTGGGTGTCCGACGTGCGGAGCTCCAGGTGCGCGTTTCGGGGCCCGCTCGCCGACCCCGCGGCGAGGAAAGCGCCCCGAAGATACGCGGCGCGGCAGCACGAGCGTGCGACGACGCGACGCGGCGGGCGCTCGAGCGGCGCGAGCCTCGCGTCGAGGACGCCCGCCTCGTTCAGCGCCTGCACCGCCCGCGGATCGTCCTCGAGGTGGATCTGGAAGCGCCTGGCCCGCTCGAAGGCCTGCCGGCGGTACGTCCGGATCTCGCAAGGAACCCCGTAGGAGCGCAGGAGCGAGAAGGCGCGCCGGGCAACCGCGGGGGTCGCAACCTCGAGGTGGAGCGCGATCCGCCCTCCGCCGCGCAGGTGGACGCTCCCGGCCGTGCGAACGAGCGCCGAGAGCTCCGCCAGCCGGCAGCAGGACTTGCGGGGATCGATGGCCGCGAGCTCGGAACGCACGTCGTCCGAGAGCTTCATGCGTGCGCACCTTCCAGGGCGAGGAGACGTCGCTTGTAGTCGGTGCCGAGCGACCCGTAGGCACCGAGTCCGTTCGCAGCGACGACCCGATGGCACGGGACGAGGAGGGGAAAGCGATTGCCGGCGCAGAACGAGCCCGCAGCGCGCTGCGCGTTCGGGTGGCCGGCGAGCGCGGCCAGCTCACCGTAGGTGACGACCTCGCCGTAGGGCACGCGGCGCAGGGTTGCCGCGACGGCGCGCTGGAAGGGCGTCGTCCACTCGAGGTCCAGCTCGACGTCCCCGAAGTCCACTCGCTCCCCGCCGAAGTAGGCGAGCAGGCGCTCGACGAGCGGATGGCTCGCCGTCTGGCCGCCGCGGCCGGCGCTCGGAAGCTCGTGGTTAACGAGGAGCCCGTCCTCGAGCCAGATCTCCCCTACGCCCCAACCCGGCGCTTCGTAGCGGATCACCCGCACGGGCATAGCATGCCCTCGCAACGCATCTCTCGGGCCCGGACTCAAGAGCCACGTCCCGGTGCCAGGCACCGGGACCGGTCCAGATGAGACGTAGAATGGCGCCCGTGAGCGCCTCCGGGATCTTTCGCCCGCCGCCGCCCGCGAACGAGGCCGTGCGCTCCTACGCGCCCGGGTCACCGGAGCGGGCCAGCCTCCAGGTCCGTCTGGAGCAGATGAAGGCGGAGCGGCCCGAGATCCCCCTCGTCATCGGCGGCGAGGACGTCACGACGGGGAACCTGAAGCAGGCCGTCATGCCGCACGACAAGGCTCACGTCCTCGCGGACGTCCACCAGGGCGGCGCCGCGGAGGTGGAGCGGGCGATCGACGCGGCCGGCGAGGCGTGGCACGACTGGCACCGGCTTCCCTGGGAGGAACGCGCGACCGTCTTCCTCCGCGCAGCGGAGCTCCTCGCCGGGCCCTGGCGCGACACGCTCAACGCCGCCACGATGCTCGGCCAGTCGAAGACCGCGCACCAGGCGGAGATCGACGCCGCCTGCGAGCTCATCGACTTCTGGCGCTTCAACCCCGTCTTCATGACGCGGATCTACGAGGAGCAGCCGATCTCGTCGCCCGGGATGTGGAACCGGATGGAGTACCGCCCGCTCGAGGGCTTCGTCTTCGCGGTCACGCCCTTCAACTTCACCGCCATCGCCGGCAACCTGCCCGCCTCGCCGGCCATGATGGGCAACACGATCGTCTGGAAGCCAGCCGGGACGGCAATGCTCTCCGCCTACTACATCATGCGCCTCCTCCAAGAGGCCGGGCTTCCCGACGGCGTCGTCAACCTCGTCTACGGAAGCGGCGCCGAGATCGGGAATGCCGCGCTGGCGAGCCCCGACCTCGCCGGCGTCCACTTCACCGGCTCGACGCCGGTGTTCCAGGGGATGTGGAAGACGATCGGCAAGAACATCGAGACCTACCGGAGCTACCCGCGCATCGTCGGCGAGACAGGGGGCAAGGACTTCATCGTCGCTCACCCCACGGCCGACGTGGACGCCCTGGCCACCGCGATCGTGCGCGGCTCCTTCGAGTACCAGGGCCAGAAGTGCTCGGCCGCCTCCCGCGTCTACGCACCCGCGAAGCTCTGGCCCGAGCTGAAGGAGCGGCTCATCGAGCAGGTGCGCGAGCTCCGCGTCGGCGACGTCTCCGACTTCTCCAACTTCATGGGCGCCGTCATCGACTCGAGCTCCTTCCGTACGCAGAAAGAGGCCATCGAGGAGGCGCGCGCGCACGCCAGGTCCGAGGTCGTCGTCGGCGGCGGCTACGACTCGAGCGTGGGCTACTTCGTCGAGCCGACCGTCATCGAGACCCAGGACCCCGACTTCCGGCTTCTGCGCGAGGAGCTCTTCGGCCCCGTCGTCACGACGTTCGTCTATCCCGACGGCAAGTGGGAGGAGACGCTCGAGCTCGTCGACAGGTCGGCCCCCTACGGCCTCACGGGCGCGATCTTCGCCGACGACCGCGAGGCCGTGCTCGAGGCCGCCGACGCGCTCCGCTACGCAGCCGGGAACCTCTACGTGAACGACAAGCCGACGGGCGCGGTCGTGGCGCAGCAGCCCTTCGGCGGCGCCCGCGCCTCGGGGACGAACGACAAGGCCGGCTCGATGTGGAACCTCATCCGCTGGGTGAGCCCGCGGACGATCAAGGAGACCTTCGTGCCGCCCACGGACTACCGGTACCCCTTCATGGGCCCGGACGAGGGCCGCGGAGCCATCTGAGCCGTGCCGCCGGCTCCCGACGGCGAACCCACCGGCGGCGTCACCCACCACGGGGAGGTCACGCCGCGCGGCCTCGACGTCGTCCCGCGCTCGCCGTTCTTCGAGGGACGCTTCGGACGCCTGTTCCGGAGCCTCCCCCCGTTCGAGCCGCCGGACGAGCTGCTCCAGGAGCTCGGCGCCCCGGACGGGCCGATGCGGGAGCCGGCCCGGCGGGCGCAGGACAACGCGGCGATCCCCTCCGGGTACACGTACCTCGGCCAGCTCGTCGATCACGACATCACCTTCGACCCGACTTCGAGCTTCTCGCGCCGGAACGACCCCGACGCCCTCCAGAACTTCCGCACGCCCCGCTTCGACCTCGACTGCCTCTACCTCGCCGGGCGGCGCGCCTCACCCTTCCTCTACGACAAGCGCGACTCGGCGAGGTTCCTCCTCGCGCGGAACCGGGCGCGCGACCTCGACCTCCCGCGGAACGCCCAACAGGTCGCGCTCATCGGCGATCCCCGGAACGACGAGAACATCCTCGTCTCGCAGCTCCACGTGGGCTTTCTCTCCTTCCACAACGAGGTCGTCGACCACCTGCGCGCGCGGAGAGCCAACCTCGAGCGCCACGCGCTCCCGGGCGAGACGCTCTTCGCCACCGCCCAGCGCCTCGTCCGCTGGCACTACCAGTGGGTCGTCGTCAACGACTTCCTCCCCCGCATCGTCGGCCGCCAGGCCGTGAGCCGGATCCTGAAGAAGGAGGCCGGTGGGAAGCTGAAGGTCGAGCTCGACTTCTACAAGCCGCAGCGCTCTCCCTTCATCCCGGTCGAGTTCGCCGTCGCCGCCTACCGCTTCGGGCACAGCATGATCCGCCCTGTCTACGACCTGAACGACGTCATCACGCGTGTGGACATCTTCGGCGGCCCTCGCGCCCACCCGCTCACCCACCTCGGCGGCGCGAGGCGCCTGCCCGACGGCTGGGCGGCGAAGTGGCCGCTCTTCTTCCCCATCGGACGCAGGCGGCCGCAGCCGAGCAGGAAGATCAACGCACGCCTTGCGCCCCCGCTCCTCGCTCTTCCGCAGGAGGTGGCGGGTACCGCGAATCGGCATCTCCGCTCGCTCGCCACCCGCAACTTCCTGCGCGGGAAGGCGCTCGGCCTCCCCTCCGGTCAGGCCGTGGCGACGGCGATGGGCGAGACGCCGCTGACGAACGGCCAGCTCGGCCTGCGCGGGGCCGCCTGGGACGGTGGTGCGCCGCTCTGGTTTTACGTCCTCAAGGAGGCCGAGCGGACGCAGCGCGGCGCGCGGCTCGGGCCGGTCGGCGGTCGCATCGTCGCGGAGGTGCTCCTCGGCCTGCTCGGGCACGACAAGACGTCGTACGTGAATGCGGAGACGCTCTGGCGGCCCATTCGCCCGATGGCGCCGCGGGTGGGCGAGTTCGAGATGGCCGACCTGCTGCGCTTCGCGAAGGTCGCCTGACGCCCGGAAGGGTTTAGATCGGCGGCCCGCACGGTACTCCTATACGTCGGGTAGACAGCAGCTCACCAGGGGGGAGCATGAAGAAAGCCTCTTTAAGTCTGCTCGTAGCGGCCGTTCTCTGCACGATCCTGGCGCCGACTGCGAGCGCCGCGTACGACGACGCGGCCTGCCGGACGGCAGCTGTCACGTGGGCGAATGATCCTTGCGCGGGCAACCAGTGGGGGATCGTCAACGTGAGGGCTCCGGGAGCCTGGAGCGTCACGCAGGGAGCCGGGGTGACGGTGGCGGTGGTGGACACCGGCGCCGACTTCGACCACCCGGACCTCGCCGCGAACCTCGTCCGCGTCGCCGGCTCCGACATCACGCGCAACCAGGCGTACAAGTGCCCGTTCATGCCTACCGGCGGCCAAGGCTCGAACGCGGTCGCCCAGGACGACAACGGTCACGGCACCCACGTCTCGGGCACGATCGCCGCCGTGACGAACAACGGCGTCGGCGTCGCAGGCGTGGCGCCGGCGGCCAGGGTCCTCCCGGTCAAGGTGCTCGACGCCTCGGGATCGGGCTCCGACAACGACGTCGCCCGGGGTATCTGCTTCGCCGCGGACAACGGAGCGAAGGTCATCAACCTCAGCCTCGGCTTCGACCCGGCCTCCTCCATCGTCGTCACCATGCTCGGTAACGACACGGACCAGGCGATCTCGTACGCCTACGGGAAGAGCTCCGCCGTCGTCATCGCCGCGGGCAACGAGACCTTCCCCGCCTGCGACTTCCCGGCCTCGCACACGAAGGCGCTCTGCGTGGGCTCCGTCGACCGCCGCGACAACCACTCCTGGTTCTCGAACTTCGGCACGAACGTCGGCGTCGTCGCGCCCGGCGGTCTCGGCAGCGTCTTCTGCGAGGACAGCGAGGACATCTGGTCGACGCTTCTGCCCGGATCCTCGGGCGACTGCGCCGACGACGGCTACGACTCTTTCGCAGGCACGTCGATGGCGTCCCCGCACGTGGCGGCTGTCGCCGCGCTCGTCGTCGCGACGCACGGGAGCGGCGTCAGCCCGGACTTCGTCTACACCAAGCTCGAGCAAACGGCCGACGACCTCGGTACGCCCGGCGTCGACCCGATCTACGGCCACGGACGCGTGAACGCGCACCGCGCCGTCACCCAGTAGTCAGGCTCCAGGGGGGAACCATGAGAAAGGTGTACGCACTTCTGGCCACGCTCGTGCTGAGCGGCTCCTTCGCGCTCCTCGCTGCGCACGTCGCCGGCACGCAGGCGTCGCCCGACCCGACCGACCCGGCGCGGAACGTGGCCCTTCCGTGCGAGGCGCTGGCCACACCGGGGCTCGTTGCCCGCTCGGCGAACGGCATCGAGCACCACGCCAACGTCTGCGGGATCGTCGGCACCGACGTCGAGTTCCAGTCGCGCAAGGACCTGAACGGCAAGGTGCACGACTACGCCTTCGTCGGGACGATGGGCGCGGGCTTCCGGATCTTCGACGTCACGAATCCGGCCAATCCGGTGCGGGCCGGCGGCTACGTCGACTCCGGCTGGCAGAACGACGTGCAGGTGCGCGGCGACATCGTCGTCTCCACCTACGACGGCGTCGCGGGCGAGGACTCGAGCGCGTCCACCTGCCTGAAGCAGCGCTACCCGAACGCGAACGGCCAGGGCGTCGACATCTACCGGCTCAACTACAACGCGCTGACGGCCAAGTTCGAGGTCAACCTGCTCACCTGCGTGGCCAACCCGCCCGGCGGAGCGCACAACTCGACGCTCCATCCGAGCGGCAACTGGCTCGCCATCTCGAACTGCTGCTCCGACTGGGCGATCGACGTGATCGACCTGCGCGGTGTCACGTCCGGGGCCGATCCCCTTCACCGCTACCGGCTGATCGACGAGTCGCGCAGGAACTCGGCCGGCCGCTGCCCGGCGGACGCGGACTTCACGTGCGTCGTCATGACGAAGCCGGACGGATCGAGTGCCTCCGGCCTCTGGGACCCGCACGACGCCCACTTCTCGCGCAACGGGAAGACGATGTACGTCGCGGCCATCGAGTCGACGTTCATCGTCGACGTCTCGCAGGTTCTGTCCGGGAACGTTCGGACGATCTCGGTGATCCCGAACATCTCCGAGTTCCCCGCCGACCTCACGAACCCGCGGAACATCGACATCTCGCACCAGGCGGACGTCACGCCCGACGGCAAGATCCTCATCATCTCCGACGAGCGTGGGGGCGGCGTCTCGAACACGAGCTGCAACACGGACGAGAGCGGCACGATCGGCGGGCTCCACTTCTGGGCGCTCGCGCCGATCAAGGGCGTCTCGGCCTCGAAGAACGCGAGCCCGGCGAGCCCGAAGAAGCTCGGCGTCTACTTCAACCCCAACCCGGGCGTGAACATCGACCCGCTCCACGCGTGGATCGACACGATCCGGGCCGAGCGCGGCTGCACGGTGCACGTCTTCCGCATCGGCGGCAACGGCAGCTCCTCGCCGGGCGCGGCCGCTTCGGGCCTGGACGGCGTCTCCACGCTCCCGCAGCGCGAGCTGGTCACGTCCTGGTACGGGGCGGGCGTCTGGCACGTCGACTTCGCCGGCGCGCCGACGGTCGCGGACGGGACGCCGGAGGACCCGCGCACGACGTGGGGCAACACCCGGGCGTGGAACGTCATGCCGGCTGCCGACACGTGGTCCGCGAAGGAGTACAAGGGCTACATCTACGCCGGCGACATGCTGCGCGGCTTCGACGTCTACCGGTTCGCCGACTAGATGGTTGGTCGGGAAGTGTGGTGCCGGCGGGGGCGTCCGTGACCGAGGCTGAGGCCGCGATCATCCGCAGCCCGTACCTGGAAGGTACGGGTGAGGAACGAGCGTGGTGTCAGGCGACGTGTCACGGGCGTCATCCGGCGGTGCCACGGTTTCCGGTCAATTTCCGATCAATCATCTAACGGGCCGGGCGCCGAACGGGGTCTCGAAGAGGGCGGCCTACGGGCCGCCCTCTTCCTGTTGCTCGGCGAGCTGGGCCACGGCCTGCTCGAAGAGCTCCTCGGGCTGGGCGCCGAGGACGAGCAGGCGGTGGCCGAGCACGAAGGCGGGGATGGCGTGGATGCCGTGCCCGTTGGCCTCACGTGTCGAGGCCTGCACGCGCTCGGCGTAGCGGCCGTCCGCCAGGGCCTCCGCGGCCTCGTCGCGCTCGAGGCCGGCCTCGGCGGCGAACGAGAGGAGCGTCTTCTCGTCGCCGAGGTTCGCGCCCTCGGACCAGTACGCGCGCATGAGCCGCGAGTGAAACGGCTCGTGCAGGCCGCGATCGCGTGCGAGCTCGGTCACCTGGAGCGCCTTCTGCGAGTTGGGGACGACGCCCTCGGGAGGCGCGTACCGGAAGCCGGCGCCTTCGATCACGGCCCGGACGTGGCGACGGGCATCCTCCGGGTAGCGCGCGTTGTGCTCGGCCCGCGGGATCCCCTCGGGCGGATACTCCGGGTGGAGGTCGAACGGACGCCACTCCACCTGGGCGCCGAACCGGCGCTCCAGCCACTCGGCCCGCGCAAGGCCGACGCAGCAGAAGGGTCAGATGTAGTCGCTCCAGACGAGGACGTGGAGGCGGTCCACGCCCTCCAGGCTACCGAGGTCAGTCCACGAAGATGACGTGGGCGCCCGGGTTGCGCACCTGCCAGACGGCGAGGTAGAACCCGATCTCCTGGCGGGCCTGCTCGGTGGTGAGGAGCGACGAAGGGGAGTCCACCTCGAGCGTCTCCGGACCGGTCACCTCGACCGGGCAGTTCGCGCGCCGGAGCGACTCGACGAGGTCGTCGAGGAGCTCGGGATCGCTGATCCGAATACGCATGCCGCAGACCGCTCGCATTTCCAGCCGCCTTCAACGATGCCGGAGCATCGGGGCGCGCGCCTCCCCCTTTGGTTGGTTCACCGCCGCGCTTTACTTCCGGGCGGGATCAGGCTCCGCCGGCCTTGTGAAGCGCCGCGTAGATCTGCCGGCCCGTCTTCGCCGGGACGCCCGGAACGCCCTCGAGCTCCTCCGGGGAGGCTGCCAGCAGCCGTTCGGGTGAGCCGAAGTGCTGGAGCAGAGCGCGCCGCCGGGCCGGGCCGACGCCCGGCAGCGCGTCGAGGATGGACTCGCGCGCTCGCACGTCACGCCGCTGGCGGTGGAAGCCGAGCGCGAAGCGGTGCGCCTCGTCGCGGATCCGCTGCAGGAGCTGGAGCCCGGCGCTGTCGCGCTCGAGCACGACGGCGTCTGGGCGCCCCGGCACGAAGACCTCCTCCTCCCTCTTGGCCAGCGCGATCACAGCCACCCGCGGGAGGTCGTACGCCTGCATGGCGGCGAGCGCGGCCGAGAGCTGCCCCTTGCCTCCGTCGACCACGACCAGGTTGGGGACGGCGGCGAAGCCCTCGTCGTAGTGCTCCGCCGTCGCCGGCTGCGCCCGCGCGAAGCGGCGCGAGATCACCTCCGCCATCATGGCGAAGTCGTCCTGGCCCTCGACGCCGCGGATCCCGAACTTGCGGTAGTGGGCCTTCTTGGGGACCGCGTCCTGGAACACGACCATCGAGCCGACCGGCGACTGGCCCTGGATGGTGGAGATGTCGAAGCACTCGATCCGGATCGGGAGGCTCTCGAGGTTCAGCGTCTCGCGGAGCTCCTCCAGCGCCTCGATCCGCCGCAGGCGCTTGCGCTCGCTCTGGGCCGCGTCGCTCTCGAGCGCGAGCTCGGCGTTCTGCTGTGCGAGCTCCTGGAGACGCCGCTTCTCGCCCCTGCGGGCGGGCCGCACTTCGACGCGCGAGCCGCGCAGGTCGGAGAGGAACTCCTCGAGCGCGTCCGTCGGCCCCGCCTCCGGAGGCACGACGATCAGCGGCGGCACCGCGGGCGCGCCGCCGTAGTACTCGAGACAGAAGGCCTCGAGGAGCGAGCGGCTGTCCTCGCCGGCCGCGTTCTCGAGGTAGAAGGTGTGCCGGTCGACGAGCCGGCCGCCGCGGAGCGGGAAGACCTGCACCGCCGCCGTGCCGCCGTTCGCGGCGAGCCCGATCACATCCACCGTGCCGATCGCCCGCTTGTCGGCCGCCTGCCGCTCGGCGAGGTGCCGCACGGAGAAGAGGCGGTTGCGGTAGCGCGCGGCCTCCTCGAAGTTCTGCCGCTCGGCGGCTGCCTCCATCTTCCCCTCGAGCTCGCGCAGGACCGGCCGCGTCTCGCCCGAGAGGAACTCGATCACACGCTCGACGATCGCGCGGTAATCCTCCTTGGAGACGTAGCCGACGCAGGGCGCCAGGCAGCGCTCGATGTGGTAGTCGAGGCAGGGAATCCCCGAATGGCGGCCCGGCTGCGGCCCCTCGCAGGGTCGGTAGGGGAAGACGCGGTTGAAGACGTCGAGCGTCTCGCGCACCTTCTTCGCGGAGGCGTAGGGCCCGAAGTAGACGACGCCGCGGCGGTGCCGCTCGCGGGTGAACATGACGCGCGGGAAGTCGTCCTCGACGGTGACGGCGATGTACGGGTACGACTTGTCGTCGCGGAGGCGGACGTTGAAGGGCGGGCGGTGGCGCTTGATGAGGTTCTGCTCCAGGTGGAAGGCCTCCACCTCCGTCTGCGTGACGATCACCTCGACGCGCTCGATACGGTCGACGAGCTTGTCGAGCCCGAGCCGCGTGTCGCCGCCGCGGAAATACGAGCGCACCCGGGCGCGGAGCGACTTCGCCTTCCCGACGTAGAGGACGGCGTCCCCGCGACCGCGGAAGAGGTAGACGCCCGGCTTCGCCGGGAGCCCCTTCAGCTGCGCCTCGATGCGCTCCTGTCGCGTCTCCGCCGCCGTGGCCATCTCCGGGGCAAGCGTAGCCGCGGCCTCCCGGCGCGCCGCCGCCGGGCGCTTGTGTTTCACCGGCACAAAGTCGACGGCCGCTTGCTCGGGCCTTTTCCCGGCCACAGGGACCCGAGTCGGCTTGTGCGTGTGGAACACAAGCTGCGCCGGCGGCGTGTGCGGTCTACAAGGACTCGACCGCCGCCGTGAGGACGTCGCCGGCGCTTCCGTCGAGCCGGAGGACGGCCTCCGCGTCGACCCAGGTCGGCGTCCGGTTCACGACCGCCACCTTCCCGCCCGCCTCCAGCGTCGTCCTGGGCAGCTCCGCCACCGGGTAGACCTCGAGCGACGAGCCGACGACGAGCAGGAGGCGCGCCTCGCCCGCGAGCTCGTAGGCGCGGTCGATCGCGTCCGGCGGCAGGAGCTCGTCGAAGAAGACGACGTCGGGCTTGACGACCGCGCCGCAGGCGGGACAGCGGGGCGCCCCCTCCCCCGCCTCGATGAGCGGGACGACTTCGGCCAGTTCGTAGCGGGCGCCGCAGCCCGGGCACGACGACGTGCGGATGGAGCCGTGCACCTCGACGACATCGCGCGAGCCGGCGCGCTCGTGCAGGAGATCGATGTTCTGCGTCACGACCGCGCGGACGAGCCCGCGCCGCTCGAGCTCCGCGAGCGCGAGGTGGCCGCGGTTCGGCTCGGCCTCCGTGAGCATCGCAAAGCGTGGCGCGTAGAAGCGCCAGACCTTGGCCGGATCGCGCCGGAAGGCAGCGAGCGTCGCGTACTCCAGCGGGTCGAACTGCGCCCAGATCCCCGTCGGGGAGCGAAAGTCCGGGATGCCGCTCTCCGTGGAGATGCCCGCTCCTGTCAGCGCGACACAGGGCTGGTGCTCGACGATGAGCCGCGCTAGCTTGGCCGCCTCCGTATCCGTCGTCACCGAAAAGCTTGCCCCGCCATTCCCTCGTCGGCCGCCGCTGCGCTGCGGATCTGCACGCGCCGCGAGCCTCTCCGCGTCGGACCAGCCGGGATCAGCTCGCCGACATCGGGTGGCGATCGTGGGTCACAGGCTTTTCAGGCCCGCGTCAAGGTGAAGCCCATCGTCAAGTCGCGCGGCGTCGTCCGGCCTAGCAGTCCCGAATCGTGCGAATCCTGCGTGGAGCTCGTTCACGACAACGGGCGCATTCCCGAGCAACTCCGCCTTCTGACGCATCTGCTCCAGCAGAGCGTCGCTCGGCGTGCCGTACACATCGACCCTCGAGAGCACGACCAATTCGGTGAACTTCCGAAAGATCGGGCCCGCCAGCCTCATGTGGAGCTCCACCGACGCGGAGCTCGGATGGATCTGCATGACAGTCATCCGACTGCGGTCCTCGTCGATGTAGATGCCGTAGGCGATCGGCTCGGCCTCGTTGGCTTCGACGAACTCGACCAACTTCGTGAGCGCCGCCTTGAGCTCGTCGATCCTCCCTTCCCGGATCTCGGAGCTGTCGATGACGACGATCGGATCGGCCGTGCTTATGCGGCTCCGGTGCGCCAATGTTTCTGGCGGAGCGTATGACCTCGGAGGTACCGAAAGCAAGGCGACACTCGGCGCCTTGAGATCTTTCGGTCGAGACGCTGGCGCCGGTGAGGACGATGCAGGGCTGGTTCTCGCGGATGAGCTCGGCGAGCCGCTCGGGCACCCCGGGATTAGAGCAACCCGCTCCCTCGTTAGGAGAGGTGATGGCCGGGGACGAGCGCCGCGAGCGGCTGGACGCGACCTTCGGCGCCGTGTGCGAGAGCACGCGGTGCACCGAGGAGCGACGCCGTACCCTCGAGGAGGTCATCCAGCTCGCGGTGGAGCTCGCGCGCGAGGGTCGCGAGGGCCGCAAGGTCGGGACGCTCTTCGTCATCGGTGACGTCGACGAGGTCCTCGCCCAGTCGCGCTCGCTCGTGCTCGATCCGCTCTACGGCCACCCGAACGAGGTTCTGCACGTCGAGCGACCCGAGCTCCGCGAGACGATCAAGGAGTTCGCGCAGCTCGACGGCGGCTTCGTCCTCACCGACGACGGCACGTTCGTCTCGGCGGGCCGCTTCATCGACGTGGACGTGAACGAGCCGGAGAACTTCCTGCCGGGCCTCGGGACGCGCCATGCGGCGGCCGCCTCCGTCTCGCGGACGACCGGCGCCGTCGCCGTCGCCGTGTCCCAGAGCTCCGTCGTGCGCGTCTTCGCCGGAGGGACCCTGCGCGCCGAGATCATCCCGGAGCTCTTCCTCATGTCCCGCCAGAGCCTCTTCACGCCCGCGGCCGAGATCACCTCACGGCCAGAGGCGGGCGTCACGCTGGCCGTCGCTGCAGGCGCCGAGAGGTAACGCGGAGGCGCCCGCCTGCCCGCGGGCGGCCGCCCCCGCGCCCGTCTCCAACCGTAGGCGGGAAGCCGCAACACGAGCCGGTACGATTGCGCCGTGGCCGAAGAGACTTCGACTCAATACGCCGCGTACACGCTGTACAAGGTCGATCCGGCCTGGCTGCGCCTCCCGATCGAGGAGCGGACGGCCGCGAAGGATGCCTTCGCCGAGGTGATCGAGGACTGGGCCGAGCGCATGGAGCTCCGGGCGTACAGCCTCGTCGGCGTCCGCCCCGAGGCCGACTTCATGCTCTGGAAGCTGACTGAGCGCTACGACGACCTGCGCGAGCTCGGCACCGAGCTGAACGGGACGCCGCTCGCCGGCTGGCTCACCACGCCGTACTCCTATCTGGCGGCGACGAAGCCCTCGCAGTACTTCGAGGACAGGAGCAAGCGGCCGCGGCGGGTGATCGCGCGCGGGGCGCCGTACCTCGTCGTCTATCCGTTCGTGAAGAAGCGCGAGTGGTACTCGCTCTCCATGGAGGACCGCCGCCGCGCGATGCAGGAGCACGCGACGATCGGAAGCCGCTTCGTCACGATCACGAACCACACGACCTACTCCTTCGGCATCGACGACCAGGAGTTCATGACCGCATTCGAGTGCGAGAGCCCGTCGGACTTCCTCCAGCTGATGATGACGCTCAGGGAGACGGAGGCGAGCCGGTACACGGAGCGCGACACGCCGATCTTCGTCGGCAGCGCGCAGGAGATCCGGGAGCTCCTCGACTCGCTCGACGGCGCGGCGGCGCGCGTAGCCCCGCAGACCTGAGCGTCGCCGCCCGCTCAGGCGGCGAGGCGCAGGACTTCGGGCGCGGCGCCTCGGCGAGACCCGCACTCGAACGTACTCGACGCCGCGCGCGCGGCGCAGGAGCGCCGAGGCTCGGGAAGGAAGAGCTCGTCGGCCCCCGTCTCCTCTGCTTCGCGCAGGAGGCCGCCAGCGGCTCCCCCGCGCGCGTGACGATGCTCGGCTCGACGCCTTCGCCACGAGCAGCCCTGGCCGTTTGGACGAGCCGGTGCTGGAGCGCACCGAACTCGCGCGGCTCGCGGACGATGCCGACGAGCCCGAGCGCGCTTCCGCGCTCCCGGCAGTGAGCGATCGCCGCCGCTGCGGCGACGGGAGGGGAGTCGACGGCGCAAAGCACGTGACCCACGTCACCTCTTTGTAAAGCATACGAGCGAAAACACGCCAAGTTTCGTAAGCTCTGCTTCATGGCTGCGACGACGGGCATCCGCGAGCTCGACGAGGCCCTCGGCGGTCTCCTCTGGGGCGACAACGTCGTCTGGGAGGCGGAGGGATGCCGACGCCGTCGAGCCGTTTTACGCCGCCGCGGCCGAAAGCGCGGGTCGATACGACGTCGCGGCTTACGTCACCCTCGAGCGCGACCCCGATGAGATCCGCAGCCGCTTCCCGGGGCTCGACGTGATCGACGCGCGGCCGGGCTCCGAGCTTGCCCGGCCGGGAGCCCTCGTGCAGGCGCTCCGCCGCGCGTGCTCGCCGGCGGGACGCGACCTCCTGCTCTTCGACCCCCTCGACGCCATGGCGGCCCGCTGGGGCGCAGAGATCGCGACTCGCTTCTTCATGCGCAGCTGCCCCATGCTGCTCGAGCTCGCCGCGATCGCCTACTGGTGCCTCCCGCCCGCCGCGCTCCCGTCGGCCCTCAAGCGGGAGGTCGAGGGCGTCACCCAGTGCGTCGTCGTGCTCGCGGACGGCCGCCTGCGCGTCGCCAAGGCGGAGGGAAGGCCGCCCGGCGTTGAGGGAAGCGTCTTCCGCTACACGCTCGAGAACGGGCGGCCCACGCTCGCGGCGGCACCCGCAGCGGCGCGGCTGGGCACCGCGCTCCGTGCGCTACGGAAGACGCGGCGTCTGAGCCAGGGGGATCTCGCCCGCCTGGCCGGCGTGTCCGCGAGCGCGATCTCGCAGTCGGAGCGCGGCCGGCGGGGACTCTCGCTCGACACGCTCCTCCTTCTCTCGGGAAAACTCGGAATCACGCTGGACGAGCTCCTGCGCGGCGAGGTCGCGCCCGGGTACCGCCTGGGCCGCAGAGACGAGCCGCGCGGGCGCGGCGAGGGGCGGCTCTGGCCGCTCCTGGACGACCCGCGGGCGGGGCTGCGCACCTACGTCGTACGCCTTGCCCCGGGCGAGTCGGTGCCGGCGGGCTTCGCGCACAAGGGCATCGAGCTCGTCGCCGTCGGAGACGGCCTCGTCCAGGTCGAGCTGGCGACCGGCCGGCCGGTCCTGCGAGCCGGCGAGGCGCTCCTCGCCGAGGCGAGCGGCGTCACCGGCTGGCGCAACCTCGGCGACCGCGAAGCGGTCGTCTTCTGGGTGCTGCGGGACGAGGCCTAGACCGAAATGCCGGCTATGTTCACGGGATGCCGCCGGCCGGACTGAGCGCCTTTCGAGCCGCGGCCAGTGCATACGAAGTCGAGTCCATCGACCTCGACCTAGAACAGCTCGAGCTCGCCCGGACGGCGGTCGAGGAGTCACGACTTCTCCTCGTCGGCGAGCCGCACGGAGCACAGGAGACCCGAAGGTCAACTACTCGCTAGTGGAGGCGCTCGATGTGCGCGCCGTCGCCTTCGAGTGGTCGCACGAGGGGACGGACGTCGCGGTCCAGCACTTCGTCGCCGGCGGAGCGTTCGACTTCGACGGCCTCTGGTCTCTACCGCCCTCGGCAGATTTCTTCGCGGGCGACGGTCGCGTCACCGCGGGTCATTTCGCCTTGCTCCAGCAGCTTCGAGACGAAGGCCGCCTCGAGCAGGTCGTCGTCATCGACCGCATCGATCCTCCGCCGCCTCCTCCTGTCTGGCAACAGCGTGATCGAGACATGTCCGAACGCCTCCTCCGGGAGTGGGATCGCGACCGTCGCCTTCTCGCGCTTACCGGCGGCTTCCATGCCCGTCTCTCAACAGACGCAGGTGAGACCATGGCGATGCAGGTCGCCCGTGAGATCCCGCGGCTACGCTCGGCGATGATCGAGTACGCGTCGGGGTACTGCTGGTTTCACGGCCTACAGGAAGCCCGCGAGTCCGGCGCCGGCGCGCCGATCACATTCCGACTCGACCGCGCGACGCCTGCGGTCGTCCCGGCGCGGGCGTGAAGACTTTCCAGAGCAATGCCCAAGCAAGCCAGGGCCGAGCCTGGCACCGGGACATGGCCACGTTAGTCAGTAGCCGTACGTATGCTCGTCGCGCCACACCCGCCACATGGCGAAGACGCCGGCGGCCAGGACGAAGAGGAAGACGAGCGACTCGAGCCCGCCCTCCGGGTACCAGTTGGTGAAGGCGAGCCCGATGTTGGCGATGGCGAGCCCGGCGCCCCCGTAGAAGACGACACGCGAGCGCCGCGACCACATGGAGATCTCCTCCCTCCGCCTCCGCCAGAGGATGAAGAGCACGTAGACGATGGCGAGCAGGAAGAGGATCCGGAGGAAGAGGAGGATGATCTCGAGGCCCACCCGGAGCTGGAAGGCCGTGATCGCCGCCGCGACGACGACGAGGACGGCGAAGCCGCGCAGAGTCGGGTTGACGTCTCTCACGTTCCCGTGGTGTAGGCGCGGATCGACAGCGCCGTGGCGAGCAGTGTCGCGCCCACGAACCAGGCGAGCCGCCTCGCGGGCACCGGCGGCGCATAGAGCCAGGGCGAGAGGACGGCGAGGAGTGCGAGCCCGCCGTAGAGCGCGTGCAGCCGGTCCGGAGTGGCGCTCCCGCCCGAGAGGAGCAGCAGGCCGAGCGCGATCTGCGCGATCACCAGCGACTGCGCGAGCGCGAGCACGTGCGCGTACACGCGGCCCGGCGTCCGCTTCCGCCGGATGTAGACGACCCCCCAACCCACCGCGAGCAGATTGGCCGCGATGAGGAGGACGGCGTTGACCGCATGGAGCTCGGCCACGCCAAGAGCCTACGTACAATTCCCGCCCCATGGTCACGGAAGGCAATCCGGCTCCCGACTTCGAGCTTCCGAGCGGCGACGGCGACACCGTCAGGCTGTCCGAGTTTCGGGGGCGCCCCGTGGTCCTGTACTTCTATCCGCGCAACGACACTCCGGGGTGCACGACGGAGGCGTGCGGGTTCCGCGACGCGTACGCCGAGTTCGAGCGGCACGGCACCGTGGTTCTCGGCGTCAGCCCCGACACCGAAGTCTCGCACGCGAAGTTCAAGGCCAAGCACGGGCTTCCTTTTACCCTCCTCGCGGACACCGAGCACGAGGTCGCGGAGCGCTACGGCGTCTGGGTCGAGAAGAACATGAACGGACGCAAGTCCATGGGGATCAAGCGCTCGACCTTCGTCGTCGACGCGGAGGGGAACGTGGCGAAGGCCATGATCGGCGTCAGCCCGGAGGGCCACGCCGCCGAGGTGCTCGAGGCCCTACCGGGTTAGCGCGGCGCGGCGGAGTGCGAGCCGGTTGCCACCGTGGCACACGGCGGCGAAGGCGAGAACAGCCGCGCCGGCGACGATGAGGAGCGCCTGCGCGGCGACGGCGAAGGACACGGCCTGAGCCGCGCTGATCCCGCTCGCAATGAGGATGGCCGCGCCGGCGCCCGCCTGCGTGGCCGCGCCGGCCGGAGCGACCGGAAGGGCTCCGGAGGCCGCGGCCGCGCAGAGGAACGCGATCGCGAGCGGCAGCGAGATGGTGACGCCGAGCGCGGCGAGGAGGACGAAGAGCCCGAGAGCTCGGGTGAGCCACGAGGCGAGGACGAGCACCCACGCCTTCCAGGCGTCGCGAGGACAAAGCGCGCGCTCGTTCATCCAGCGGGCGATGCGGAAACGGATGAGGCGGCTGCTGGCCGTCAGCCGTGGCAGGACGGCGATGACGACGGCCGCCCCGAAGCCTGCGAACGCGACCACGCCCAGCGCAGCCCGGACGCCGGTCGAAGTGTCTGAGACCGCGGCGGCGGCGGACGCGAGCGGCATGAGCGCGGCCGTGTCGACCAGCCCCAGCATGAACAGCGAGAGACACACGGTGGGAACGCCCGCGCCCGAGCTCGCACGGCGGACAACGGCGACGCGGACGAGGTCGTCGAAGCGGCCGGGAAGGGCCGCTCCCGTGACGGAGGCGGCTCCGCCGGCGGCAGCGAGCGTGAGAGGCCGGGGACGCTCGTGGGGGGCGAACAGGCGGTGCCAGCCGTAGGCCTTGAACGCATAGCCGAGCAGAAAGAGGAACCCGGCGACCGCGACGAGCCTGATGTCCGCTTGAGCGAGCGGCCAGCCGACGTCGACGAAGTGGCGAGCTGCGAGGAGGGAGATCCCGATTGCGAGGACGCCCGCGCCGAGGTTGAGAAAGAGCCGCCCTCTGGGCGACTTGCACAGCGTGACTACCCCTCGCATCGCATCTCTCATCGGACGTGTACCGAACCGGCGCGACCCGCAAACGGGTACGTCTGCCTCCCCGGATGGGTGAGGGCAGCGCGCGGCGACCCCTTCCTCGTTCGAGGGATTGTAGAGCCCCCGGCGGCCGCGTACGGTGAGGAGCGAAAGGAGTCGAGCATGGCTGGTCACCTTCGCCATGCGGCCGGGCGTCCCCTCTACGAGGTCCACGAGGTCCTCGAGGGCGAACCTGCCCTCGATCTCGGTGTCCGCTTCGAGACCGTGGACTTCGGCGCCGCCGTCGACTTCGCCTTCGACTTCCTGGACAGGAAGGATCCTCGCCGCGAGGGCGCCGTGAGCGCCCTCGAGATCGTTCGCGTCGAGGGGTCCCGGCGGGAGTCGGTCTGGTCGTACGACCACAGCCGCTCCCACGACCCGTCCAGGAACACGGTCGCAGTGTGGGGATTCGACGTCACGCGTCGGTGGCAGGGCCCGTACCGGGCCCCGGTCCGCCCGAGAACCGCGTACAGGTAACGGAGCGCGTCAACCGGCCCGAGCGCCTCACGCACTCGTGACGGCGCGGTGAGGGCCGGTTGCGCGTGCGATCCTGGAGCGAGCGCTCAGGGGCAGCCCGAGCGCAGTGCGGATGAGAGGACTTGAACCTCCACGAGCCGAAGCCCACACGGACCTGAACCGTGCGCGTCTACCAATTCCGCCACATCCGCGCGGAAGGGAAAGTGTAGCGCCCGCCTAGCGGCGCGAGCGGTCGTCGCGCTCCTCGATCACCGGCAGGTTGGCGAGGTCTCGCTCGACGCTCTTGGCGAACTCGTCGTCGCCCTCTTCCTCCTCGCCCTGGATGAGCTGGAGCCTCTCCTTCCGCCGGCGGCGCGAGCGGGCGGCCCAGGCCTGGCCGCCGAACCGCTCGGACAGCCGCGGCCACTCCGCCCCGACGAGCACGAGGACTGCACACGCGAGCAGCACGATCGCGACGATGCCCACGTCACTCATTGTAGTCCGCGGTGCTAAGGCTTCGACGGGGCGCCGCCGATAACGCGCCCATGCCCGCCTCGGACGTCCCGCTCTCCTTCGCTCTCTTCGCCGTCCTCTGCTGGGCCGTCCTCGGCCGCGCGATGCTCGTCTACGTGCACAAGCTTCCGCCTACCTGCCGGAGCTGCGGGCTCAAGCTCGAGCGCCGATTCCTCGGCGAGACGATCTGCAACTGCGGTCGCTAGGCCGCTTCGGCAGCGCGTAGGAACGCCTCGAGCCGCTCGTTGAACGCGGCTCCGGTGCGCTGGACGCTGTGGCCGGCGCCCGGGATGACGGCGCGCTCCGCTCCCAGCCTGTCTTCCAGAACGTCACAGACCGCGTCGAACGCCGCGTGGTGTCCACCCGAGACGACGAGCTTGGGGAAGGGCGCGCGGCCGAGCTCGTCGAGCGGGATCTCGGCCTCCCAGGGGCCACGCTCGACGAGGAGGATCTCGGCGCCTCGCTGGAGGCTCGGCGTGAGCGGATCGGGCAGGCGAATCTCGGAGCCCACGAGCTCGAGGAAGGCGCGGAGGAACGCGGCCGGCTCGCGCGGCCCGTGCTCCCAGTGCCCGCGCAGCCGGGCGACGAGCTCGTCAATTTCGGGATGTCCAGCGGCGACGGCGAAGGCCGGCGGCTCGATGACCGTGAGCGAGCGGACGGCCTCCGGGCGGCGGGCGGCCGCGAGCAGGGAGACGACGCCGCCGTAGGACTGGCCGACGAGGTGCACGCCGTCGCCGAGAAGCTCGGCGACATGACCGGCGTCCACCTCGAAGTCCTCGCGCTCGACGGGCGGATTCGAGCCGTAGCCCGGGCGGTCGAGGAGGAGGAGCCTCCAGCGCTCGGAGAGCGGCCGCTGCGCAGACCACGTGGACTCGCCCCCGCCCACGCTCCCATGGACGAACAGCACGGGCGGGCCCGAGCCGAGCCGCTCGACGTGCAGGCTCGAGCGACCAACGCCCACGCGTGCACTCGCGCGCCCGGGACCGTTCATGTTAGGAGTCTGTCATGCCCCGGGCCGAGCGCAGGCATAGCAGGGTCAACCGCGTTCTCGCGACGGTCGCCATCACGGGCGTCCTCGTCGGCGGCGGAGTCTACGGCTACGGCGTCGTGGCCGACAGGGGCAACCCCTCGGCGGATCCCGCGGTCGAGATCCCCGGCCTGCCGACCCCCACACGGTTTGTCGCGACCAACGGCGACGACACCGGCGACTGCACGAACCCGGCGAGCCCGTGCGCAACGTTCGGCCGGGCGTACGACCAGGCGAGCCAGGGGGAGGTCGTGCAGGTGGCCGCCGGCTCGTACCCGTCCCAGACGATCAGCGCCAGCCCCAAGGGAAACCCGGACGCCGACGAGGACGACGTGGTCTTCGTTCCCGACGGGGCCGTGACCGTCGAGCAGATCCTGTTTCACAACCCGCACATCGAGGTGCGGGACATGACGGTGACGAAGTGGAGCGTCGACTACCGGCGGGAGGTCGAGTCGATGCGCGGCTCGGACGTGACCGTCCGGAACGTCGACAGCGGCGTCGCGGACATCTCGTCCGCCTGGAACGTCCGGGTGCTCAGCGGCGACATCGGGCCCAACGAGGGCGTGCCGAGCGACAACTATCCGTGGCCGCAGGACGGCCTGATCGTCAACGACTTCGGCGAGGGCCGGCACCCGTCGCTCATCCTGTTCGACGGCGTGACGTTCCACGACATCACGCGACCCACCCCCGACGCCCACTCCGACTGCCTGCAGTTCACCTCGGGCGTGGACGTGACGATCCGCAACTCCCGGTTCTACAACTGCGCCGACGTGAACATCATCCCCAAGAACGACCAGGGGCCGATCCAGGACTTCCTCGTGGAGAACAACATGTTCGGGGCGGTGGTGAACGGGCCGCCCTCCATCAACCTGTTCGACACCCCCTCCCAGCTCTGCGGCGACTTCACCGTCCGCTACAACGCCTTCGAGAATCAAGGGCTCCGGGCCGACGGGGACACGGCGGAGTGCAACCTGGTCGTGATCGGCAACATCTTCCGGTCGGTGAACTGCACGAACTACGCCGCCGACGTCGCCGAGTACAACGTGGTCGAAACCGGCCCCATCCCCTGCCTGAACGAGACGAACTACCGGGTGCCCGACAGCGACGTGGGCTACGTGAACCGCTCGAACACCTCGGCGCTCGACCTTCGGCTGAGGCGGGGGTCGGAGGCGATCGCCCGCGGCCACCCGGAGATCTACCCCGAGTCGGACTTCTTCGGCACGGCCCGCGTCGCCGAACCCGCCCCGGCGGCAGGGGTCCACGAGCGGGGCTAGCCGACGAGTCCTCGAACCGCCCGCGTCAGCACGCGCGCACCGAGCTCGCACTGCTCCGGCGCCGTGAACTCCTCGGGGCAGTGACTGAGCCCGCCGCGGCTGGGGACGAAGAGCATGGCCGCGGGGACATGGTGGGCGAGCACCATCGCGTCGTGCCCGGCCCCGCTCGGCATCCGCGTCGTGCTCGCGGCCTCCGCCTCGGCGGCACGCTCGAGCGCCGCCTGGAGCTCGGGATCGAGCGCGACGGGCTCCTTCCGATGCGTCTCGGCGAGCTCGAGCTCGAGGCCGTCCTCCTCCGCGATCGCCTTCAGCGTCTTCCGCACGAAGCGGTCGCTCCGCTCGAAGCCGGTCGGCGTCGGCGAGCGCACGTCGATGGTGAACTCGGCCGCGCCCGGGATCACGTTGAAGCCGCCCGGCTCCACCGCGATGACGCCGACGTTCGCGGTCATGTCCTCGCGCGCGCGGGCCTCGTCCCGGAGGGCGATGACCGCCCTGGCGGCGCCTGCGAGCGCGTCGCGCCGGTGCTCCATCGGGGTCGTCCCCGCATGGTTCGCCTCGCCGAGAAAGCGCGCGCGGAACCCGAGCATCCCCGTGACGGCGGTCACGATCCCCAGGTCGACGCCGCTTCGCTCCAGCCTCGGCCCCTGCTCGACGTGGAGCTCGAGGTAGGCGCCGACGCCGTCGATCCCACGCGCCTCCGACAGCCGTTCGAAGTCGAGCCCCGCCGCCGCCATCGCCTCGGGAACGCCTCGGCGCCGCCAGTCCTCGAGGTCGAGGTCGCCTACGAACGCGCGGCTCCCGAGCATGCCCGTCTGGAAGCGCCCGCCCTCCTCGTCGTTGAACGAGACGAGCCAGAGCGGCCGCCGCGGCCCGACCCCCTCGGCCTTCAAGCGGCGGACGACCTCGAGCGCGGCGAGGACACCGAGGGCTCCGTCGTAGCGGCCCCCGCGCGGGACGGTATCGAGGTGCGAGCCGAGCAGCACGGCCTTCCCCTCCCCCGCCTCCCACCGGCCGAGAACGTTCCCGGCCGCGTCGAGCTCCGTCTCGAGCCCAAGCTCGGCCAGGCGCTCCACGAGCCAGGCGTTCGCGGCGGCGAGCTCGGGCGACCAGGCGAAGCGCGTGACTCCGCCCGCCGGGTCGGCGCCGATCCGGGCCGCCGCCTCGAGGTCAGCCGCGAGCGAGGACACGGCGCTTCCTGAGGAACCGGTAGACCTCGATGATCCCCGTGACGGCGAGCGCCACCGCGAAGGCGATGAGGAAGCCGTACAGCGGGTTCTCCTCGAACGTGCGGCCGCCGACGTACCCGAGGAGCGCCGCATAGGTCGCCCACACGGCGCCCGCGATGATGTCGAACGAGATGAACTTGCGCCACGGCATCTTGAGGAGGCCGGCTGCCAGCGTGATCGCCGTCCGGCCGCCCGGGATGAAGCGCCCGATCACGATCAGGTACGGCCCCCGTTCCTCGATCTGTTTCTCCGCCCAGTCGATTCGCTTGCGCCGCTCCCCCTGGAAGAAGCGCTCGACGACCCACGGTCCCGCGGTGCGTCCGATCGAGTACGAGGCGTTGTCGCCCACGACGGCCCCCGTGCCGGCAAAGAGAACGACGAGCACGAGCTCCAGGTCACCGGTTCCGGCCAGCACTCCCGCGAGGATCACCGACGTCTCGCTGGGTACGAGCGGGAAGAGGACGTCGAGCGCCGCGATGCCGAAGAGGAAGACGTACGTCCACGGGGAGCCCGAGACGTACTCCGTCAACGACTCGAACACGGGTTAGTGGGAGTGCTCGGCCGGGAGGCCGAAGCGGCGGGCCGTTCCCTCTTCCGAGTCGAACTGGATGAGCACCGCGGCCTCCTCGCCCACCACCCAGGCGTCGTGGCCGGGCTCGATAGTCACCACCTGCGGCGCCATGAACTCGAAGGTGCAGCCGTCCTCGTACTCGCCCTGGATGTGCCCGCGCGCGAGGAAGCCCACGTGCGCGTGCATGCAGAGCTTGCTGTCGACGTTCGGGCTCATGTGCGTCGACCAGCGGAAGCCGGGCGGGTACACCGCCCGCTTCACGCGCCCGTTGCCCGCGCGGACGATGTCCACCTGGGCGCCGCCCACCTCGCGGTGGTCGGCCCCCTCGATGGGCGCTATCAGCGGATCCACGCGCGTAGCTTACTCAGAGCCGGTTTCAGATCGGACCAGAGCGAGTCCCTCGCGAAGCCCGTTCGTCCCACGCTCTCTAGATCGGCTCCAGAGGCACGGTCTCGTCGGCTAGCTGGCGGAACAGGACGATCTTGCCCTCCCGTACGCGGAACACGGCGGTCACGCGGCCGCCCGAGACGTCGCACGCGCTTGCCCCCCGATTGCCGAGGAGGAACGTCGCCGTCGTGTCCTCACCCATGGTTTCGAGGTCGACGATCCGGCCCGAGCAGGGCAGGCTGCGGTTCCAGGCGAGCGGGTCGGCGCGCGTGCGAACGGTCAGCCGGAGGCCGCCCTGCTCGATCTGCGCGCCCACCGCGAAGAGATCGGCCGCAGCGCCGTCGTCGCCCGCGTTGAGCGCGCGGCTCCAGGCGCGGACGACGTCCTCCGGACTCGAGAGCTCGTCGCCGCCGCAGCCCGTGAGGGCGACGACGAGGACGAGCACCGCCAGCCGCCTCAGCGGAGCTCCTTGACGAAGTCCTGGTGGACGATCCGCGGCTCAAAGCCGAGCTCGTCGTTCAGCGCCAGCATGGCTCGGTTCTCGGTGTCGTTGCCGGTGTACATGGCGGTGATCCTGTGCTCGGCCGCCCAGCGGACAGTCGCCAGCTTGGCGAGCCGGGCGAGCCCGCGCCGGCGGAACTCGCGGAGGGTTCCGGTCATCTCCACCATCGCCCGCGCTCCTTCGCGGTCGACCTGGAGCCAGGAGATCGCGACCAGCCGGCCGTCCGCCGCGAGGATGACCGCACTCGCCTCGTGGTCGAGGTCCGGCTGCTCGAGGATCTGCGCCCGCCACTCCTCCAACGTGATCGGGACGAGCGGCTCCGAGTGCGGAGCGTCGGCGTCCACCGCCTCGAAGAGGCGGTGGAGCTCCCCCGCGCGGTCGGTCACCCCGGCGAGCGGAAGAACCCGAAAGCCCTCCCCGCCCTTGGCCGCCTCGAGCCGGGAGAGCGGAGAAAGGTCGACGGATCGTGGGTCGAGCACGGAGATGCGTTCTGACCTTCCCTCACGGAAGCCGCGCAAGAGGAGGAAGCGGCGGGCGTCGTCATCCGCTGCCGCTTCGGCGTAGATCCGCGCAGCTGTCGAGAGGTGCGACTCGGCGAGCTCGTAGAGACGTCCTCCAAGCCCGTGCCGGCGATACGGGCGGTCGACGCCGCCGAAGACCTCGGCCGCGCCGCTTGCGAACTCCCACCGGAAGCGCGCCTGCGCCCACCCGGCGACCTCACCGTCGGCGAGCGCGACCCAGCAGGCGAGACGCGCCCGCTCCGGCTCGTTCTCCACCCAGTGGAGGAGACCGCGGTCGCTCACGACCCACTCGGGCGCGATCCGCCGGAACAGAGCAGCCACACCCGCCGCATCGGCCGGCCCGAAGGGGCGGATCACGAGAGCCTCGCGGGATCGAAGTCGCCGTAGTGGCCGTCCGCGAGCCGCCGGGCGAGCGCGGGCCCGGTGACCATTCCGATCGAGGAGAGACCGCCGAGCACCTCGAGCCCCTCGACTCCGGGAACCGGGCCCACTACGGGAGGCCGTCCGGCGTCATCGCCCGCCGGCCCGACCAGGCGGCGACGACCGGCACGTCCTCGAGGTGCGGCGAGATCCGGACAGCGCGCTCGGCCAGACGCCGCACCGTCTCCGGGCCCTCCGACTCCTCGAGAAGGGAGCGCTGGAGCGAGGTGCCGATGAGGCAGTGGCCCGCGGGACGGCCGCCCAGCAGGAGCGAGACGAGGCCCGGTTCGTCCACGGCGCCGGCCGCCACGTCCCCGAGCGTCGGGTCGGCGGCCAGCCGGCCCATCTCCTCCTGCACGGGCCAGGCCGCTTGCTCGATCGCGTAGCGCGGCTGCGGCTCGACCCGGCCGGTCTCGAGCAGCCAGCCGCGTGTCGAGGAGACGGGCAGGTCGACGCCGGCAGTGCGAAGGAGGAAGCGCAGGCGAGGGCCGGCCGCGTTCATGACGCGCCCGCAGGCGACGACGCCCTCGTCCGTGGCGAGGCCAGTGACGCGGCCGTCGCGGACGAGGATCCGCTTCGCCTCGCAGCCGCGCCGGAGCTCGGCGCCGGCGCGGCGGGCCGCCTCGGCCGTCGCGGTCGTGGCGCCCATCGCGTCGACGGTATAACCGCCCTCGACGACCCAGCCGCCTGCGAGGTCGTCCGCGAACCACTCGTCCTCGCGCAGGTCGACGGGCTCGCCGCCGACCGCGTCCGCGTAGGCGCGACCGTGTCCGAGCTCCCGCTCCTCCGTGGCAAGCAGGAGCATCGGCCACGGCCGGAAGTCGAACGGAACCGGGCCTTCCGCCTGGAGCTCGTCGTAGATCTCGGCCGTCTCGGCGAGGAGCTCGTTGATCCAGCTCGCCGGTTGGCGGAAGAGGAAGCCGCCGTTCCGGCCGGAGGCTCCCGCGCCAACGCCGCCGCGCTCGACCAGGAGGACGCGCTCGCCTCGCTCGGCGAGGAAGCCGGCGAGAGAGCAGCCGGCGATGCCCCCGCCGACGACGATCGTGTCCCAGCAGCCATGTCCGGGGTCAGACCCCGTCATGTGCGAGGTGGACGGGTCAGCTCTGGAAGGACTCGTCGTCCTTCTTGCGTTTACGCCAGAACATGAGCGTGCCGAGGGCGGCGGCCGTGCCGGCGACGGCGGCCGCGATGATGCCGCCACGCTTGCCCGGCGTGGCGCTCTTCGCCTTTCGCTTCATCGCGCGCTTCGCGATCGGCTTGCCGAGCGTGTACACGACGTAGCCCATGAAGGCCTTGCGCTTGCTGAGCATCTCCCCTCCTTTCACGCCCTGGCGGGCGTCCGCTTCTTGTTCGGGACGTGGATGGCGCGGCCGAGCGCCACGAGGCCCGCTTCCTTGACCGCCTCCGAGAGCGTCGGGTGCGCGGCCATCCCGTCGGCGACCGTCTCGACCGTCGCCTCGGCGTCGAGCGCGACCACGCCGGCCTCGATCAGGTCGGTGACGTGCGGCCCGATCATGACGACGCCGAGGAGCTCGCCGTAGCGGGACTCGTGGATCGACTTGACCCAGCCCGTGGTCTCGTTCTGCATGATGGCGCGGCCGTTGGCCGCCCAGGGAAACATCCCCGTGACGACGTCGTCGCCGTACTGCTCGCGCGCCTCCTGCTCCGTGAGTCCGACGCCGGCGATCTCCGGGTCGGTGTAGATCGGGCGCGGGACGCCGCGGTTGTCGACGACCGCCTCGTGCCCCATCGCGTTCTCGGCGGCCACCTCGCCCTCGCGGAAGGCCGTGTGGGCGAGCTGCCAGTAGCCGGCGCAGTCGCCGACGGCGTAGATGTGCTCGACGGTGGTGCGGCGGTGCTCGTCGGCGGCGATCCCCTTCTTCTCATCGGGCTCGACGCCTATGGCGTCGAGCCCGAGGTCCTGTACGTTCGGGCCGCGGCCGGTGGCGACGAGCATGAGGTCGGCCTCGACCGTCTCGTCGCCGAAGTGCACCCGAAGGCCGCCGTCGGCCTCCTCGACCTTGTCGCAGCGCGCCTCCAGGTGGACGGCGATGCCGCGCTTCTTGAACTGCTTCTGGAGCTCCTTCGCAGCGTCGGCGTCCTCGATCGGGATGAGGGACGGAAGCATCTCGACGATCGTCACCTCGGAGCCGAAACGCTGGAGGATGGAGGCGAACTCGCAGCCGATGATGCCGCCGCCGAGGATCACGATGCGCTTCGGCACCTCCCCCTGGGCGAGAAGGCCGGTCGAGTCGACGCACCTCTCGGAGTCGATCCCCTCGATCGGCGGCCGCAGCGGCGAGGAGCCCGTGGCGATGACGGCGTGCTTGAAGGTCACGTCCTCGCCGCCCTCGATCGCGATCGTGTTCGCGTCCTTGAAGCGTCCGCGGCCCTTCGCCCACTGGACGCCGTTGGCCTTGAAGAGGCCGGCGACGCCCGTCGTGAGCTGCTTGACCACGCCGTCCTTCCACTCGTTCGCGACGGCGAAGTCGAGCTCGGGCTCGCCGACCTTGACGCCGAGCTTGGCGAAGGTCTCCTCGGCCTCCTTGAGCGCGAAGGCGGTCTGCACCCAGGCCTTGGTGGGGATGCACCCGACGCGCAGGCAGGTGCCGCCGAGGGCGTCCTCCTGCTCGATGCAGACGACGTCGGCGCCGAGCTGGGACGCCCGGATCGCCGCCGGGTACCCGCCCGGGCCGCCGCCGAGAACGGCGACGTCACACTCCATGCTGGAACCTCTCTCGATCGCTTCTCTGGTCTAGGAGCGATCCTACCCGGGGCGGCGCAGCCCACGCCTCGCCCCTGAAAGACGGGAGGGCGGCCCCTGTGCCGCCCTCGCCGTGACCCGGGGTTCAATCCGGTTCACGGCAGATAACGGCTGGCTGAGGGGGTGAGGCGATCCCTGGAACGAGGGAGCACGGCAGACGCCGACCGCCGGTTCCTGTGACCGGCTTTCCCCAAGGATTTCCACTGGCGTTCCACAGGCCGACATGCGTAGGCTCGAAAGGCGTGATCGAGCCACAGCAGCTCGACATCTTCATCCCGCTGCACCGCGGCGAGCGTCTTCGCGAGTGGGCGAGCCTCGCGCTCGAGAACCAGATGGAGCTTGCGCAGCCGGAAGGGGTCCCCTCGTTCGCCGACTGGCTCCGGGAGAACGGCCATGTTCCTCCCGGCCTGTCTCGAGATGCGCTCACCGTGCTCGTCGCCGTGATGCACGACTACGAGGCCAACGCCCTCCGCGGCGCTCTGTAGACCACCGCGGCACACGGCGACTACGGAGCCATTAACCATCTCGCCGTGTCGGCGTACCCGGCCGCCGCTCGAGCCACACGCGCCCCGCCTCTGTTGCGCTCGCCCAAGCCAGGCCGGGTGAGCCGCCGTCATCTCGGCCCCGCTAGATGTCCTGGGAGAGCTGAATCCGGTTGCCGTCCGGATCGAAGACGTCCAGCAGGCGGATCGTTCCCGGGATCTCGAGCACGACGCCGACGTTGACGCCCTCCTCGCGGAGGCGCTCGGCTTCCGCCTTCACGTCCGGGACGTCGACGGTCACGACGGCCTCGTCCTCCTGCGGGTCGCCCTCCGCCAGCGCTACCTCGACGTTGCCCCGGACCAGGCGGGCCCAGCGGTCTTCCTTGTCCACGTAGGCCTCCTCGAAGCCGAGCTTCTGCGTGTAGAACGACCGCGCGGCCTCGAGATCGGACACGCGATACCAGATGCTCACAGTGCGAGGCCGGGCTCTTCGAGGAACCCCTTCACCGTGCGCAGGAAATCGGACGCGGTCGCGCCGTCGACCGAGCGGTGGTCGCAGGTGAGCGTCATCTCCATCACAGGGCGCGCGACGACCTCGCCCTCGCGGGCGACAGCGCGCTCCTCGATCGCGCCGACGGCGAGGATGCCGGCCTGCGGCGGGTTCAGCACCGCGACAAAGCGCTCGACGCCGTACATGCCCAGGTTCGAGATCGTGAACGTGCCACCTTCGAGATCCTGCGCCTGGAGCTTCCCTCCGCGCGTGCGCTCGACGACGTCCGCCCGCTCGGCGGCGATCTGCGGGATCGTCTTCACCTCGCAGTTGCGGAGCACCGGGACGACGAGGCCGTTCGGGATCGCCACCGCGATGCCGACGTTGGCCGTCGGCTGGAGCTGGATCTGGTCGCCTGCGAAGAGCGCGTTCATGGCCCGGTGGCGCATGAGGGCGACGGCGCAGACCTTCGTGAGGATGTCCGAGTAGGTCGGCCGCGTCTCGTCCTCGCCGGTGCGCTCGACGAGCGCCTCGCGCAGGCTGATCGCCGCGCTCATGTCCGCGGTCATCGTGATCTGGAAGGCGGGCGCCTCCCAGGCTTCCGTCATACGGCGCGCGATCGTCTTGCGGATGCCCGTGAGAGGGATGCTCTCGATCTCACCCGGCGGAGCAGCGGCGGCCGGAGCCGCAGCCGGCGTGGCGCCGGCGCGCTCGACGTCCTCCGCCACGATGCGGCCCTCGGGGCCGGTTCCGCGGAGCCCGGAGAGGTCGATGCCGCGCTCCCGCGCGATCCGGCGCGCCAGGGGCGAGGCCTTCATGCGGCCGCCGTCCTGTCTCTGCTCCGCGACCTCCGGTCGCGGAGCAGGTTCATCGGCCTCCCGACCTCGTTCGCGCTCTTCCTCGCGCTCAGGAGCAGGCTCTCCCTCCTCTGCTCCCTCCTCCTCGGTGACCTTGGTCGGGTCCTCAACCTCCCCTTCGGCCGAATCGTCAGATTCGGCCGAAATGTCCTCGCCTTCGTCGCCGATGACCGCGACCGCCTTGCCGACCTCGATCTCCTCCCCCTCGCCGGCCATGATCTTCAGGAGCACGCCGGAGAAGTCCGCCTCCACCTCCTGCGTCACCTTCTCCGTGTCGAGCTCGTAGAGCGGCTCGCCCTTCTCGACCGCCTCGCCCTCCGACTTCAGCCACTTCACGATCGTGCCGGCTTCCATGCCCTGCCCGAGCCGCGGAAGCGTGACCTGGTTCGCCACTAGTGCCCCTCCCGGTGATGCTGTCGAGCTGCTGGGTCGCGAGCAGCAAGCCAGAGGCTGCACTCGTCCGCAGCCAAGGCTCGCAGCCTTGGTAAGGGCGAGGGTGGCCTCTGGCGCCGCGTGATCGCGGGCCAGAAGCCGACGTGTAACGCCGGGAGGGGCACTAGGCGCGCTCCACCGTGCGCTTGATCGCGGCGAGCACGTCCGCCTTGTGTGGGATGACGAACTCCTCCATGATCGGCGCGAACGGCAGGGGGACGAACTTGGAGCCCACGCGCTCGATCGGCGCGTCCAGGTAGTCGAACGCCTTCTCCTGCACGACCGCGGTCACCTCGGCGCCGAAGCCCATGCGGACGACCGCCTCGTGTGCCACCACGCAGCGCGAGGTCTTCTTGACGGATTCGACGATCGCGTCTTCGTCGAGCGGGAGCAGCGTGCGCGGGTCGACGACCTCGACCGAAATCCCCTCCTCCTCCGCCTCCTCGGCGGCGCCGAGCGCCTCGTGCACGAGCCGGCCGGTGGCGACCACGGTCACGTCCCCGCCCTCACGGTGCACGCGCGCCTTTCCGAGCTCGATGCCGTCGATCTCGTCCGGTACCTCGCCCTTGATCCCGTAGAGCGTGCGGTGCTCGAAGAAGAGGACCGGGTTGTCGTCGTAGATCGACGTCCAGAGGAGGCCGCGCACGTCGGCCGGCGTGGAGGGGAAGACGACCTTGAGCCCGGGCACGTGCACGAACCAGGCCTCGAGCTGCTGCGCGTGCTGCGCGCCCGGCGACCAGCCCGCGCCTCCCTGCGTGCGCACGGTGAGCGGCACCTTGACCTGGCCGCCCGACATGTAGCGGTGCTTGGCCGCCTGGCTCACGAGCTGCTCCATGGCGAGCGTCGTGAAGTCCTGGTACATGATCTCCACGATCGGGCGCATGCCCGCGATCGCCGCGCCCACGCCCGAGCCGACGATCGCCATCTCGGAGATCGGCGTGTTGCGCACGCGGTCGGGGCCGAACTCCTCCAGCATCCCCTGCGTCACGCCCATCGAGCCGCCCATCTCGGCGATGTCCTCGCCCATGATGAAGACGTCCTCGTCGCGGCGCATGGCCTCGCTCATCGCCTCCCGCACCGCCTCGCGATACGTCAATTCGGGCATCAGGCGTACACGTTCTTGAGCGCGTCTTCCGGCTTCGGGTCCGTGCCCCCCTTGGCGAACTCGACCGACTCCTCGGCGATGCGCGTCGCCTCGGCGTCCATCTCGCCCCATTCGTCGTCTGAGAGCTCGAGGCGGCGGCGCAGGTTCGCGATCGGATCCTGCGTCTCGCGCAGCTGGCGCACCTCCTCCTTGGGCCGGTACACCTGCGGATCGCCCACGTAGTGGCCGGTGAGCCGGGCGCACTCGGCGACGACGAAGACGGGGCCCTTGCCCTCGCGCGCGTGCTTGAGCGCCTTCTTGGTCGCGTCGAAGACCTCCTCGACGTTCTGGCCGTCGATCCCTATCGACGTCATCCCGAAGGCCTCCGCCCGCTTGGTCAGGTCCTCGATGGGCAGGTGCTGTTCGGCCGGGGTCGACTCCGCGTACTTGTTGTTCTCGCACACGAAGAGCGCGGGCACCTGCCAAAGCTGTGCCAGGTTGAGCGCCTCGTGGAACGTGCCGATGTTGGTCGCCCCGTCGCCGAAGAACGCGACCGCCACGCGTGGCTCCCCGCGCAGCTTGAAGGCGAGGGCGGCGCCGACGATCGCGGGCAGGCCGCCGCCGACGACGGCGTTCGCGCCCATGTTCCCGCGCTCGACGTCGTAGAGGTGCATGGAGCCGCCGTAGCCGTGGCTGCAGCCCTCCACCTTGCCGTAGAGCTCCGCCATGACCTCGTTCGGATGCGTGCCCTTGGCGATCGTGTGCCCGTGGGCGCGGTGCGTGGAGGCGATGACGTCGCCCTCCTCGAGCGCCTTGCAGACGCCCACGGCGACGGCCTCCTGGCCGATGGCGACGTGCAGAAACCCGGGCAGCTCGCCGGCGCGGAAGCGCTCCTCCACCTTCTCTTCGAAGCGGCGGATGAGGAGCATCTCCCGGAGAAATTCCTTGAGGCGCTCGGACGAGACCGTCTGCCCCTTCTCTTCCAGCGTGGCCACGGCGCCGACAAGCTAGCAGCCCCCATGGGAGTCAGGCCGTAGAATCCGCGCCGTGGCACTGGCGGAGCGGCTGAACGACATCCTCGCGGGGCTCCCACGCGGCTGGGAGCGGGCCCGCGTCGACGTCACGGTCGAGGAGCCGGACGAAGCCGACAGGGCCGCGATCGTGCTTGCGCCCACCGCCCCGGGGCGTTCCGGGGCGACCTTTCACCTGCACGTCGCAAGGGGGACGGAGCGGCTCGCCGCCACGCCGGAGATGGTGCGGCGCGTCCTCGGCCGCTTGGACGCGGAGGGAGTTCGAGCGCGCATCAGGCTCGTCGGGCACGAGGACGCGCCGGCCGTGGCCGCCGCGCCGGTCGCCGCCGAGTCGGAGCGCGCGCTCTCCGGCCAGTGGGGCGCCCTGATCGCGCGGCTTCCGACCGACTGGTCCGACGTCTATGCCGAGCTCGAGCTCGACTCGACCGACTTCCTCGAGCGGGGTGCCCTTCTCCTCGCGCCCGTGAACCCCGCCCACTACGGGGGTCCTACCCGGTTCCGCTTCAGGGCCGCCAGCCGTCAGGGCTACGGTGTCGCAGCGGGCATGGCGCGCCGCTGCCTGGCGCGGCTCGACGAGGAAGGCATCACCGGCCGCCTCCGCCTGCTCCGCGTCCTCTCGGACACGCACCACGCGGCCACGCAGGGCCCCGTCTGGCGCGTCGGCGGGAAATCCGTGTGACCGTCCCTCGCCTTCGGCTCGCTCCCGTGGGGGAAACCATGTTTCCCCCACGAGCCCCCTTCTTTGATGGGCTGGGGGAACCTCCCGGTTCCCTCACACCCCCTCCACGCGCTCATGGGCCAGGGCCTGGCCCATGAGCGCGGGCGAAGAGCCGCAGGTCTCCTGGAAGGCGATCGAGCGCGAGGCGGTCGTGCGCTCCTCCGACGGGCAGGAGGTCGGCAAGGTCGTCGAGGTCGCTGGCGACCCCGACGCGGACATCTTCAACGGGCTCGTCGTCTCCCTCGGCATGCTGGGCGCCGACCGCTACGTGCCGGCGGAAAGCGTGACGGGCATCTGGCCGGGCCGCGTCCAGGTCGCGCAGACCGCGGAGCAGCTCGAGCAGGCTCCGGAGTACGAGGAGCCCGTCGCCGAGCGGTGGGCGACCCCGGACGACTTCATGACACGCATGCGCCGCTTCTTCGGGTTCTACGGCCGCCGCGACCGGGACTAACGTAGCGCCGAGTCAGCGACTCGCGTCGAGGATCGTGACCTCGTACTTCTCCATCTCGTCGTCGCGGGCCACGAGGGTGAGATCCTCGCTGCGCGCCTGGGCGATCAAGAGGCGGTCGAAGGGATCCTTGTGGTGCCGCGGGAGCTCCGCCGACTCGACGGCGTGCCCGACGTCGATCGCCAGCTCGAGGAACCCCTCGTCTGCGATCCACTGCTCGATCTCCCCTGGGGCTACGAGCCTGCCGCTCGCCCGCTTGGCGGCGATCTCCCAGGCCGTCGCGGCGCTGATGAACGCCGAGTTGCTCGATCTCTCGATGTGTGCGCGCGACTCGGGGCCGAGATCGGGATCGTCACTGAGCCACCAGAGGAAGGCGTGCGTGTCGAGAAGCAGGTCCAAGCGCTACTCGGCGAACACCTCGAAGCCGGGCGGAAGCTCGTCGAAGCCCGGCTTGATCTCGATCTGACCGGCGAGCCGACCCGCCTTGCGCGGTGCGGTGTGACCCGAATAGCGGACGATCTTGGCGACAGGCTCGCCGTTTTTGGAGAGGACGACCTCCTGCCCGGCGGCCGCCTTTCTGACCAGCTGCGAGAGCGTCGTCTTCGCCTCGTGCATGCCTGCCGTGATCCGCTTCATGGGCTTAGTCTAGCTTAGCTAGGTCTACTGCTGCGCACGGGCCCGGCGAATCTGGAGCGGAACCAGAGTGAAGCACGCGGCCTCTCTGAGCACGAGCCGGAGCGACCACGGTCGTCCGGCCGCGATCACGCTCACCCGCGCCCCCGTCTCCCGGAGCAGCAGCCGGAAGAGGAGCGCAGCCCGCAGCCGGTGCCACCAGGAGGTGACGACGACGACTTCGCGCGCGCCGAGCTCGCGCACGAGCGCGGCGACCCGCGCGGCGTTCTCCGCAGTGATCCGCGCCTCGGTCTCGCAGATGACGCGCTCCTCGGGGCCGCGCCAGGCCCGGCGCATGAGCTCCGCCTCGGGCATCCCGCCGCGGCGGCGGGCCCACCCCGTGAGCACGACCGCGTCGGCGCCGTCCGCAGCGCGCGCCGCCCGCTCGAGGCGCGCCGCGCAGATCGGATGGAGCCCGTTCCGCCTCCCGTCCGAGTAGCCGAGCACGACGAGCAGCTTCACGAGCGACCTCGCAGGCGCCGGTAGAGGAGGAGCGTCCCGATCACCGTGAGAACGAGCTTCACCGCGGTCTTCCCCACGAGCTTCGACTCGCCGCTCGCCCGCTCGCGCATGTCGACGGGCACCTCCTCGACGACGAGGCCGGCCTCGGCGAGCCGGATGAGGCCCTCCACCTCCGGCGCCCCGCTCCCATACGGCTCGGAGAGGAGCGGCATCGCCTTCGCGTCGGCCGCGTACATGCCGCTCGTCGCGTCGGCGAACGGCTTCCCGAGCCGGATGCCCATCGAGCGGCGCAGCAGCGCGGTGCCGAAGCGGCGCGCAGGGCTGGGCCGGTAGCGGTAGGCCTCGTAACCGTCTCCCGCGACGAAGCGCGAGCCGACGGCGACGTCACAGTCCTCCGACTTGACCCGCTCGAGGAGCCGCCTGAGCTCGCGGGCCGGGTGCTGGCCGTCCGCGTCGACGCGGCCGCAGTAGGCGTAGCCCTCGCGAGCGGCGCGCTCGTAGCCGGCCGCGATCACCGCCCGGAGGCCGCGGTTGTGCTCGAAGCGGAGCACCTGCGCACCGTGGTCGCGGGCGATCTCGGCGGTCCGGTCGACCGAGCCGTCGTCGAGCACGAGCACGTCGGCGTCGGGTATCTCGGCTCGGAGCTCGTCGAGCACGGCCGGAAGGTTCTCCTCCTCGTTCCAGGCCGGAATGAAGACCAGGGTGTCGCTTCGCTCGGCCACGGGCCCGCTGAGCTTAGCGCCCTAGACTTCCCTCGCCGTGATGATCACCGAGCGCACGAAGCAGGTAATCTCCTTCCGTCCGGGGGATGCCGCGCGAGTGGGCGAGGGTTGCTTCTACCTCGACCACATCGTGTGGCTGAACGGTGACCGGATCGAGCTCGGCGAGCAGGTCGGCTTCAACTACGGCTGTTACGTGAACGGGTACGGCGGCCTCGCGATCGGCGACCGGACGATCGTCGGGCCTTACACGATGATCCACACCGCCAATCACGAGATGGATCCGAACCATCCCTTCGCCGACCAGGGCTGGACGGCGCGACGGGTCGAGATCGGCGCCGACTGCTGGATCGGGATGGGGGTCTGCGTGCTGCCCGGAGCACGCGTCGGCGACGGGTGCATCGTCGGGGCGGGAAGCGTCGTCGCGGACGAAATCTCTCCCTACACGGTCGCCGTCGGCAACCCCGCGCGGGTGATCAAGAGCCGGCGCTGATGCGGATCCTCTTCCTGCAGCAGCAGCCCTGCTCGCGCGCGCTCAAGTACGCGGCCGGCCTGCGCTCCACCGGGCCGGACGCCTTGCACCTCGGGTTCGCCTACCGGGGCCTGACGCTCTCGGCGCTCTACGGCAGCGGCGACGAGCTCTTCGACCGCTGGTGGCACCTCGACGGACGCCCGACCGCCGGGCTGCGGACGGCCATCGCAGAGTTCCGGCCCGACGTGATCCACAGCCACAACCTCCCCGATTCGCTCACGGTCCTCGCGCTCGAGCTCACCGAGGGTCGCCTCCCGGTCGTCCACGACGTCCACGATCTCCAGAGCCTCCGGCGGACGCCCTACGAGGACGGCTTCCCGGAGCCGGACGACCCGCTCGAGCTCGAGCGGCGCGCGGTCGAGGGCTGCGCCGCGCTCGTCACCGTCTCCGACGAGCTCCTGGCGGAGATCGACGCCCGACACCGCGTGCGCGCCCCCACCCTGGTGTTCCCGAACTACGCGCTCCGCGGTGACCTGCCGGAGAGCATCGCGGCCGAGCGGCCGCTCGAGGGGCGCCCGCGGCTCGTCTACCAGGGCACGCTCTCGACGAACGGCGGGCACTACGACCTGCGCGAGCTCTTTACGGCGATCGCAGGACAGGGCATCGAGCTGCACGTGTACCCGGCTCGCCACGTCGACGGGTATGACGCCCTGCCGGGCGTCCACCTGCACGAGACGCTGACGCCCTCCGCGCTGCTCAAGGCCCTGCCCTCGTACGACCTCGGCTGGGCCGGGTTCAACGCGGAGCTGAACGCGTCGCATCTGGACACAGCCCTTCCGAACAAGGCCTTCGAGTACCTCGGCTGCGGCCTGCCGGTCCTGACGCTCCGCCACCGCGCGCTCTCCCGCTTCCTCGAGGAGCGAGGGCTCGGCATCAGCCTCGATTCCGTCGAAGACCTGGGTCGCATGCTCGAGACGATCGACCTCGCAGAGCTGCGGAGCCGGGTCGCGGCCGCCCGCTTCGAGTTCACGTTCGAGTCCAGGATCGAGGAGCTCCTCGACCTCTACGGGTCGGTCGCCTAAGCCCTGAGCTCCGCGCCGAAGCGCTCGGCGAGCGCCGCCACGATGCTCTCGCGGAGCCCGCGGGCGTCGTCGTCCGAGAGCGTGCGCTCGGGCGACTGGAAGGAGACGTGCAGCGCCACGGACTTGCGTCCGGCGGGGATCGGGTCGCCTCGGTAGACGTCGAAGACGCGCACGGCGCGGAGCTCGGGGCCGGCGGCCTCGCGCGCGGCGACGACGAGCTCGCCTGCGAGGACGTCCTCGTCGACGACGAAGGCCAGGTCCTGGCGTACCGCCGGATACGTGATCACGTCCTCGTACTCGACGCGCTCCGGGATCTCGGCGAAGAGCGTGGCGAGGTCGAGCTCGAAGACACCCCACTCGCCCTCGAGGAGCGAAGGATGGAGCTCGCCGAGCCAGCCGGCCGGGAGGCGGGCCGCCTTGCCGGGATGGAGGTGCGGCTCGGCTGTCCGCTCGAATCTCGGTTCGACCTTGAGCGCGCGGTGGAGCGCCTCGACGGCTCCCTTCGCGCGGAAGTAACCACCCTCGGCGATGCCGGCGACGTGCCAGCGCTCCTCAGGAAGCTTGTCCCCGGAAGGAAGGTAGACGCGCGCGATCTCGAAGAGGGCGATCCCCTCGTTGCCCATGTTGACGTTGTGACGGGCCGCCGCGACGAGGCCCTCGAGAAGCGTCGTCCGCAGGACCGGGTGCTCCGAGGTGAGTGGATCGGGCAGCCGGATCGCGTGCGGGTGGGAATCCCTTGCGGCGAGGCTGAGCGTGTAGGCCTCGGAGAAGCCGCAGCCGACGAGCACGTCCGCGACCAGCCGGCGGAGCCGCTGCTCCTTCGTCAGCCGGCCCCACATCGCGCTGCGAAGCGGCAGCGTGAACGGGATCTTCTCCAGGCCGTGGACGCGGGCGACTTCCTCGACGAGGTCGATCTCGCGCGTCACGTCTCGCGCGCGCCAGGTCGGAACGGTCGCCTTCCAGCCGTCGAGCTCGAAGCCGAGGCGCTCGAGCGCGCCTCGCTGCTCGTCATCCGGGATCTTGAGGCCGACGAGGCGGTCGACCCGCTCGGGGCGCAGCGCGACGACCGGCCGGGCGGGGAGCTCGCCGACGACGTCGACGTCGCCGGTGCAGCGCGCGCCCGTCAGCCCGACGATCAGCTCAGTTGCGAGCGCGGCCGCCTGCGGAGCGAGGTAGGGGTCGACGCCCTTCTCCCAACGGCCGGAGCCCTCGGTGCGGATCCCGTGCCGCTCCGAGCTCCGGAGGATTCCCACCGGCTCGAAGTTCGCGGCCTCGAGAAGGACCGTCGTCGAGGCGTCGCGGACCTCGGTGTCGAGGCCGCCCATGATCCCTGCGAAGGCGATCGCGCGCTCTCCGTCGGCGATGACGAGGTCGGCGGGGTCGAGCTTGCGTAGGTCACCGTCGAGGCTTGTGAACTCCTCTCCGGGCCGGGCGCGGCGAACAACGATGCGGCCACCGCCGAGCGTCTGGAAGTCGAAGGCGTGGAGCGGGTTGCCGAGCGCGAGCATGACGTAGTTCGTCACGTCGACGACGTTGGAGATCGGGCGCATGCCGGCGGCCGTGATGCGCGCCTTCAGCCAGGGCGGCGAGGGCCCGATCCGGACGTCGCGGAAGAGGCGCCCGATGTAGCGCGGACAGCCCTCGTAGTCCTCGATCGTGACGTCGACCGGCTCGTCGCCGGCTCTGGGCGGATCCTGGCCTGGCGGCGGGAGGAGCTCGGCGGCGAAGAGGGCCGCCACCTCCCGCGCGACGCCGTAGACCGCGAGGCAGTCGGGGCGGTTGCGAGTCAGCTCGATCTCCAGCACCTCGTCGCCGAGCGGGAGGACGTCACCGAGCGGCGTGCCCGGCGCCCAGGGCTCCTGGAGGACGAGGATGCCGGCGTGGTCCTGGCCGAGCTCGAGCTCGCGCTCCGAGAGGATCATCCCGTCGGAGACCGTGCCTCGAAGCTTCGCTCGCTCGAGCCGGCGGCCGTCCGGAAGGACGGCGCCGGGCAGGGCGACGGCGACCGTCGCGCCCTCGCCGAAGTTCCAGGCGCCGCAAACGATCTGGCGCGGCTCCGGCTCCCCCACGTCGACGCGGCAGAGCTGGAGCTTGTCGGCGTTCGGATGCTTGCCCGCCTCGAGCACGCGGCCGACGCGGTAGAGCCCGTAGTTGCCGTCCTCGTCGGCGACGCCGCGGCGCGTGATGCGCTCGACCTCCCCGGTGGCGATGGCGAGCCGGTCCGCGAGCTCGGCCGTCGTGGCCGCGACCTCGACGTACTCGCGGAGCCAGGAGACGGGGACCTTCATCACTAGAACTGCCGCAGGAGCCGGAGGTCGTTCTGCCAGAGCCCCCCGATCTCGGGGAGGCCGTGGCGGAGCATGGCCACGCGCTCCAGGCCCATCCCGAAGGCGAAGCCGGTCCACTCCTCCGGGTCGTAGCCTACGAACTCGAAGACCTTGGGATCGACCATCCCCGAGCCCGCGATCTCGATCCAGCCAGACCAGCGGCACACCGCGCAACCTGCGCGGTCGCAGAGGAAGCACGAGACGTCCGGTTCCATGGAGGGCTCCGTGAACGGGAAGTCGTGCGTACGGAAGCGCATCTCGCGCTCCGGGCCGAAGAGCGCGCGCATCAGGTGTAGGAGCGTCCCCTTGAGGTCGGCCATCGTGATCCCGCGGTCGACGGCGAGGCCCTCGACCTGATGGAAGATGGGCGTGTGCGTCGCGTCCGGCGTGTCGCGGCGGTAGACGCGGCCGAGCGAGACCATGTAGACGGGCGGCTCCTGCGTCTCCATCACGCGCACCTGCGACGGGGACGTCTCCGTGCGCAGCAGGACGTCGCCGTTCAGGAAGAGCGACTGGAGGGGCGAGCGTGTGGGATGGCCGGGCGGGAAGTTGAGCCCGTCGAAGTTGTAGCGCGTCGTCTCGACCTCGCGGCCGTCGACGACCTGGTAGCCGAGCCCGAGGAAGACGTCCTCCACCTCCCGGCGGGTCTGGGTGATCAGATGGAGGTGGCCGCGTTCCGCCTTCTCTCCAGGCAACGTGACGTCGACGATCTCCTCGGAGAGGCGCCGGTCGATCAACGCTCGCTCGAGGGAGCTCGAGCGAGCGGAGACTGCTTCTTCGATCGCCTCTCGTGCGGCGTTCAGGGCACTGCCGGTCTCGCGGTCGCGCACCTCACGGAGTGCGAGCTTCAACGGGCTCCGGCGGCCGAGATACCGCACCCTCAGCTCATCGAGCTCCTCGGGGCTGCCGGCGGCCGCGATCGCGCTTCTGGCCTCGTTTTTCAGCGCTTCGGCGTCCATCCTCAAACCGTATCATCGGCCTTCGTGAGTTCTTACGACGCATTCGCCGAGATCTACGACGACTGGTCGGCGCACATGACGGACGACGTTCCCTTCTACGTCGGGCTCGCGCGCGAGGCGAAGGGGCCGGTCGTGGAGCTTGCCGTCGGGAGCGGCCGGGTGGCAATCCCCGTCGCCCGGGGGACGGGCCGCCCGGTGATCGGGATCGACTCCTCGCCGGCGATGCTCGCGCTCGCGCGCGAGCGGGGAGACGCCGCCGGCGTCCTGCTCGACCTGCGGGAGGGCGACATACGCGAGCTCGAGCTCCACGAGCCGGCGGAGCTCGTGTACTGCCCGTTCCGCTCGCTCCTCCATCTGCGGAGCTGGCGAGACAAGCTGCGCGTGTTCGAGCGCGTTGCGGCCGCGCTTCGGCCAGGCGGGCGCTTCGCCTGGAACGCCTTCGTCTTCGATCCACACTTCGCGGCTCGGAACGACGGGTTCGCCACGCGGCACGGCGACCTGTGGGAGTACGTCGAGCACGCTCCGGGCGACAATCGCATCGACGTCACGGCCTTCGTCGGTGAGCCGGGAGGCGGCGGGCGCACGCTGTCCCTCTGGTGGGCGACGAAGTCCGAGTGGGAAGGGCTCGTCGAGACCGCAGGCCTGGAGGTCGAGGCGCTCTACGGCTGGTTCGACCGCCGCCCGTTCGACGATCAGAGCCGGGAGTTCGTATGGGTCGTCCGGAAGCCCGTCTGAGCGCGTACGACGCGATCGCCGGCCTCTACGACCCGTGGAGCCGGAGCGTCACCGAGGACGTCGACTTCTACGTCGCCGAGGCGCGGAAGGCCGGCGGCCCGGTCGTCGAGCTCGGGGTCGGCACGGGGCGAATCGCAGTACCGACGGCGCAGCGCGGCGTGCGGGTGATCGGAGTCGACTCCTCGCAGGGGATGCTCGAGGTGTGCCGGCGACGGGCCGAGGAGGCGGGAGTTGCGGGCTTGGTCGACCTCCGGCTCGGCGACCTGCGCCGGCCGCCCGTGGACGAGCGGGTGCCGCTCGTGACGGCGCCCTTCCGCTCGCTCCTCCACCTCCGGACGGACGAGGAGCGGCTCGACGCGCTCCGGGCCGCGCGGGGGCTTCTCGAGCCGGACGGCCGCCTGGTCTTCGACGTCTTCGCACCGAGCCCGGACGACGTCGAGGAGACTCACGGGCGCTGGCTCGAGCGCGAGCCGGGAATTTGGGAGCGGGCGGACTGGGATCTCGAGGGGCGCGTCCTCACCCTCTCGGTGCGCGGCACCGGCGGGGAGACGACGATGGCCCTGGCCTGGATCTCGCCCGGCGAGTGGCGCTCCTTGCTCGAGGACGCCGGCTTCGAGGTCCTCGCCTGCTACGGCTGGTTCGACATGCGCCCCTACGCCGGCGGCGAGGACACAGTCTGGCTCGCCCGGCGTCCCTGAGGCACATGTCCGGGGCCAGGCCCCGGACATGGCTTCGCGGGACCGCATGAGGATGCATCCCGCCCTCCACTGGAGCCCTTCCGGGACGCGGCTGTCCGGGCCGTCTTGCGCTGTCAGAGCGTGCGGTAGACGATGGATCGGTGATTCGAAAGGCGCCGCCCGAGCCGCTGATGAGCAGGCCCGGGCTCGAGGCTACACTCTTCTCGATTTCCGACATCCGCGAAGACGTCCGGAAGATCCGGCGGCTACTGGAGGCCCAGCATGGCGAGGAAGATCCCGAGGACGACGCCTGAGGAAGAGGCCGCGTTCGACGAGCGCACGCGCTGGATCCGCCAAGTTCTCGAGGAGATGCGGGCGCGGCGACTGACTGAGGAAGCGGAAGAACAGCGTCGTCGCGAACGCCGCGGACGGCTGCGCCGCCTCTTCCGCGCGGCGTAGCAACCTCAGAGGCCCAGCCGGCGGGTGGGTCGTGTCGGCCCGGCTCGACGTGCCAGTACTCGCGGAGCTCCTCGCAGCGGCCGTCGGGCGCGAAGCGGAGGAGCAGGCAGCCGGGAAGCGTGATCTCCTCACCCTCGTCGCTCAACACCGCCCACCACTCGACGGCGACCTTGTCGCCGGAGACGATCGGGTCGCCGAATCGCAGCTCGAGTCCCTCCTGCGTCGAGGTGGCGCGGGCCCAGTAGTCCCGGACGTCCTCCGTGCCTGCGTGCGCCGGGCGGAACGGGCTCGAGCGGTAGACGGCGTCCTCGGTGAAGAGCGCCGCGGCCGCGTCGGGATCGCGCGCCTCCCAGGCACGGCCGTAGGCCTCGATCCACTCCCGCGGCGTCATGCGAGCAGGTAGCCGGCCAGGAACCCGAGGCCCGCTGCCACGGCCGCCCAACGGCTCACCTCGGCGAACGCGTGCGGGACGATCGCGGTCGTCACCGTCGCGAAGATCGCTCCGCCGGCGACCGCCTGGGCAAGGCCGATGACGGTGTCGCCGGCGTCGAGGAGGAGGGTCGAACCGAGCATGATCGCCCCCAGGAGCGCGACGGCGATGCCGCTGAAGAGAAGCACGGCGAACCGGCGCGAGTGGCCTCCGTCGACGATCGGCTGAGTCGCGCCGTAGGACTCGACGAGATTCGAGACCAGCACGCCCGCGAGCAGCGCGAGTCCGATCTCTCCCTCCGCGATCGTGACGCCGAGGGCAGCCGTCTCGGGCACGCCGTCTGCGAAGACCCCGAGCGCGATCGTCTCGCCGCGCGCGGCCTCCTCCTTGCCGCCGCCTGCCCGACCGCCCGACACGCCCGCCTGCAGCGCCCGCCGGAGGTCCTCGCGGCCCTCACCCCGAGTGAGGAGCCAGTCGACTGCGAGGAAGGCGAGCGCGCCGCCGAGGAACCCGAGCGCCGTCGTCACGCTGCCGGTGTGCTCCTCCGCTTCGGGGACCACGTCGAACGCCAGCGCGCCCAGCAGGATGCCGCCGCCGAAGACGGTCAACGTGGTGGCGAAGCGCTCCCACATCGGCAGGAAGGCGCCGGCTAACGCACCGATGACGAGCGCGCCCCCGATCGCCACGCCCCAGAGGACGGCTTCGAGAAGCGTGCTCACGCGCGCCGCGCCAGCTCGTAGAGCGCGATCGCGCCGGCGACTGCGACGTTCAGCGACTCGGCCTCGGGCGCCAGCGGGATCGCCACCGTCTCGTCGCACTCCGCGAGCACCTCGGCCGGAAGACCCTCGCGCTCTGCGCCGAGGACGAAGGTGACGCGCTCGCCGAGCTCGAGCTCCCGAAGCGCACGCTCCGCCCGGGGGACGAGCGCGACCCGAGGACCGGGGGCGTCTTCCCAGGCCGCCAGAGGGACGCGGAAGATCGCGCCTGCGGAGGCCCGGAGCGCCTTCGGCCCGCTCGGGTCGGCGCAGCCGCGCGAGAGGGCGACGAACGCCGGGCCCAGAGCGTCCGCGGCACGGACGAGGGTGCCGAGATTGCCCGGGTCGACGACGCGCCAGAGCGCGAGGCCGGCCGGCGCGTCCGTCCCCGCCGGCAGGTCGGCGCGCCGGAAGACGGCGATGACACGCGCCGGGTGCGGCAACGTCCCGACTCCCGCCAAGAGCTCGCTCGAGACCGTCTCCGCTGCCGGAAGCCGCTCGGCGAGCGCCGGCCGCTCGGCGTCGACGAGGGCCTCCACCGGCTCGAGGCCCGCGTCGAGCCCGGCCGCGACGAGATCCTCGCCCTCGCAGAGGAAGAGGCCGAGCTTCTCACGCTGCCTCCGCGAGGCGAGCTTGCGGAGGAGCTTCAAGCGCGGGTTGGCGGCGGAGGTGATCACGCGCCGGCCACTCGAGACCGCGCCCTAGCGCCTTCCGGCTAGGCTCCGAGCGCGGCTTTCGCCTGGGCTGCGATCGCCGAGAACGCCGCGGGGTCGTTGACGGCGATGTCCGCGAGAACCTTGCGGTCGAGCTCGATGTTCGCCTTGCGGCAGCCGGCCACGAACTGGTTGTACGAGAGTCCCTCGCGCCGCGCTGCGGCGTTGATGCGGACGATCCAGAGCCGGCGGAAGACGCGCTTGCGTGTTTTGCGATCCCGGTAGGCGTAGACGTCCGACTTGAGGAGCTGCTCCTTCGCCTTGCGGTACGAGATCGAGCTCTGGCCGACGTAGCCCCTGGCCTGCTCGAGGACCTTCCGGCGCCGCTTGCGCGCGTGGACGGATCGCTTGACGCGGGGCATTGCTCTCCTCCTCCCTACCGCCCGAGCAGGCGCTTGACGTCGCGGGCATCCGACCCGTTGACACCGTGCTGGCGTCGGAAGGCCCGCCGCCGCTTGGCGCTCTTCTTCTCGAGGTTGTGGCTCTTCATCGCGTGGCGGCGCAGGATGCGGCCGGCGCCCGTGACCTTGAAGCGCTTTTTCGCTGCGGAGTTCGTCTTCTGCTTAGGCACTTTGCGCTGCTCCCACCTCTCGTCCGACGTTCCTGTGCGGCGCGAGCACCATGACCATGTTGCGCCCGTCCTGGAGGGGCGGCGACTCGATCTCG
>JBOHAD010000005.1:0-69251 GCA_050697555.1 Gaiellaceae bacterium
GGAACACCTGCACCTGGTTGGAGGCGCTCTCGAGCCGGTCGGCGGGAAGGCTGAGGGCGTGCAGCAGGACGGCCAAGAGAACGAGGCCGAGCATGGCGAGAAAGAGCCCGAGGTTGGTGAACGTTGAGCGCTGCTTGAGCAGCTCGGCGCGCAGCTGAGCGGTCAAGACGCCTCCCCTGCGGTCAGTTCGAGGTAAACGTCCTCGAGCGTCCGCCCTCGCTCGGTCAGGTCAGCGAGCGGCCCGCTCGAAAGCAGGCGGCCGCGATCGATGATCATGACCTGGTCGACCGTCTGCGCGACCTCGGCGAGGACATGGCTGGAGACGAGCACGGTGCGGCCTTGCTCGGCGAAGCGGCGCAGGAAGCCGCGCAGCCAGTGCACGCCTGCCGGGTCGAGCCCGTTCGCCGGCTCGTCGAGGATCAGCAGCTCGGGGTCCCCGAGCAGCGCGCCGGCGAGCCCGAGCCGCTGGCGCATGCCGAGCGAGTAGCTCTTGAGCCGCCGGGCGGCGACCGGCTCAAGCTCGACCAGCCCGAGCACCTCCTCGACGCGAGCTCGCGGGATCTCGGCGGCGAGCGCAAGTGCGCGCAGGTGGTCTCGGCCGGAGCGCCCGGGATGGAAGTCGTTCGTCTCGAGCACCGCCCCGACCCGACGCGCCGGCTCGTCGAGCTCGCGATAGCGGCGGCCGAAGACGAGCGCCTCGCCCGCGGTCGGCTCGGCGAGCCCGAGCAGCAGCCGCAGGGTGGTCGTCTTCCCGGCGCCGTTCGGGCCCAGGAAGCCGGTGACGGTGCCCGCGCGGAGTGAGAACGTGGCCTCCTCGACGGCGACGAGCTCGCCGTAGCGCTTCGTCAGCGAGCTGGCGGTGACCACTGGACCGCGAGCGCGGGCGTCGGCGGGGACGAGCGCGGGTCCCGCCTGCTCGTCGACGTTCCTCGCCCCGTCTCGGTCCCGCCTAATGGGCACCGGGGCCAAGGACGCCGGTGAGATGCAAGACGACGAGCAGCAGGACGAGGACGATCGCGATGACGATCCCAAGCACCGGCATCCAGCGTGGTGTGCTGGTGGCCGATCCGCGGTCGGGCCCTACGCCGGTGTCGTCGCCGATGTCGGGGTAGGAAGGCGGGTCAGCCATGTGCGTCTCCTGTGTCGCGCGGGGTTGTCGGGGTCTTCGGACGGCGGCAGTTTAACAGACGGCTTGTCCCTATCCAATCAAGATGTCTCTGATACCGTCGCCACGTATACTTAGATTCGTGCCGAAGCTGTGGAACGAGACGATCGAGGAGCACCGCCGCGCGGTGCGCGAGGCGACCCTGAACACCACTGCGGCGCTGCTGGCCGAGCACGGGCTGCGCTCGGTGACGATGTCGCAGATCGCCGAGGAGACCGGCATCGGACGTGCGACGCTGTACAAGTACTTCCCGGACGTCGAAGCGATCCTGGTCGCCTGGCACGAACGTCAGGTCAGCGGCCACCTCGAATATCTCGCCGAAGTCCGGGATCAAACTGGCAACGCCAGCGAGCGACTCGAAGCCGTGCTCGAGACCTACGCGCTCATTCAGCACGAGCACCACGGCACCGAGCTCGCGGCGCTCCTGCATCGAGGTGAGCACGTCGCCCGAGCGCAACAGCAGCTCAGCGACTTCATCCGAGACCTGCTGGCCGAGGGCGCTGAGACGGGCGACCTGCGGGACGATGTCGCGCCCGACGAGCTCGCGAGCTACTGCCTCCACGCCCTCGCGGCGGCCCGCAGCCTGCCGTCCAAGGCCGCGGCCCGCCGGCTCGTCACGGTCACTCTCGCTGGATTGCGCCCCCCGGGCTGATTCATTCTGATGCCACCGGAGCCGACCGCTCTCCTCGCGGCTCGGAGCGCCAGGCTTCACCTTCGACCGGAGCGGAGAGAGTGGCAGCGCGATCCGACGGGTTCCGACGCCTGGGACGCCGCTCTGTCCCTATCCGGATCGGCGCGCCGCGCGACTACCTGACGCTGACGAAGCCGCGCGTGATGGCGCGGCCAGCGGTCGTTGGCTCAGCCGTCAACGACGCAGCCACAGTATGTCTGACCTAACCGGCCCCGCTCTTCGGTCCATTCCTTGTGTGGGTCCGCCCCAACCACAAGGCCCTAAGTAGCGTCACAGGCCGGAAACGCTGCCGAGTTTCACCTCAAGCCTCTAGCCGGTCTGCAGGGCCCTCCCGGGCCTCGTAGCCCGCAGACGATTGGCGTTGAGGACGACCGACAGCGAGCTTCCGGCCATGGCCGCGGCCGCGATCATGGGCGAGAGCAGAAGCCCGATCGCGGGATAGAGAACGCCGGCGGCGATCGGGATCGAGGCGGTGTTGTAGACGAATGCGAGGAAGAGGTTCTGCTTGATGTTTCGCATCGTCGAGCGGCTCAGGTGGATGGCGAGGACGACGCCGCCGAGCTCGCTTCCGATCAAGGTGACGTCGGCGGCCTCGATCGCCACATCGGTGCCCGAGCCGATGGCGATGCCGACGTCGGCCTGGGCGAGCGCGGGCGCGTCGTTGATCCCGTCGCCCACCATGGCAACGAGCCTCCCCTCCTCTTGCAGGCGCTTGATCTCGAGCGCCTTGTCCTGCGGGAGGACCTCGGCGAGGACACGATCGATTCCGACCTGACCCGCGATCGCCTGGGCGGTGCGGCGGTTGTCGCCGGTGATCATGACCACGTGAAGGCCAAGCCGCTTCAGCTCTCTGATCGCCGCCGCTGAGTCCTCCTTGAGCGTGTCGGCGACGGCGACCAGACCGGCGGCCTCGCCGGCGAGTGCTACGAGCATCGCCGTCTTGCCCTCGTCGGCCAGCTCGGCGGCCTTTTCCTCGAGCGTGGCCGTCTCGACTCCGGCCTCGTCGAGGAGCGCGACGTTCCCGACGAGGAGCTCGCTCCCGTGGACCTTGACCCGAATGCCCTTGCCCGTCACCGACTCGAAGCTCTCGGCCTCGGCCAGCTCAATCCCTCGCTCCTCCGCCCCGCGAATGATCGCCTCGCCGAGCGGATGCTCGGAGGAGCGTTCCGCCGAGGCGACGAGGCGCAGAAGGTCGCTCTGTTCGAGCTCGTTCGTGGGGAAGACGTCCGTGAGCGACGGCTGGCCCTTCGTGATCGTGCCGGTCTTGTCGAGCACGATCGTGTCGAGCTTGTGGGCCGTCTCGAGCGCCTCGGCGGAGCGGATGAGGACGCCGTTCTCCGCACCCTTGCCGGCCCCGACCGTGATGGAGAGAGGCGTGGCGAGTCCGAGCGCGCACGGGCAGGCGATGATGAGGACGGCGACCGCGGAGACGAGAGCGAAGATGAGGGCGGGCTCCGCCCCGACGTCGAACCAGACGACGAAGGTCGCCACCGCGAGGAAGAGGACCGCGGGCACGAAGTAGCTCGCGACGAGGTCGGCGAGGCGCTGGATAGGCGCCTTCGAGCCCTGCGCCTGCTCAACCAGATGGATGATCTGGGCGAGCATCGTGTCCCTGCCGACGCGGGTCGCGCGGAAGCGGAAGGCGCCGGTCTGGTTGATCGTGGCCCCGATGACCGTGTCCCCTGTCTCCTTCGTCACCGGGATCGACTCGCCCGTGACCATCGACTCGTCGATCGTCGAGCGCCCCTCGACGATCTCGCCGTCGACCGGAATCTTCTCGCCGGGGCGAACGGCGACGACGTCCCCGGGCTCGACCTCTTCGACGGGGACCTCTTCTTCACGATCGCCGCGCATGACCCGAGCCGTTCGGGCCTGGAGGCCGATGAGTTTGCGGATCGCTTCGCCCGTCCCCGCCTTCGCCCGCGTCTCGATCAGGCGCCCGAGCATGATCAGGGTGAGGATGACGCCGACGACCTCGTAGTAGACTTGGCGCAGGTCCTCGGGGAGCGCCCCGGGAACGAGGGTGACGACCAGGCTGTAGAGGAAAGCAGCCATCGTCCCCACCGTGATGAGGGTGTTCATGTCCGCCGTCCGGTGGCGGAGCACGAGCCAGCCGGTCCGGTGGATGGGCCAGCCCGTGTAGAGCATGACCGGGGCTGTGAGGGCGAGCTGGAACCAGCGGTTCACGAGGACGCCGGGTAGCCAGTCCGGGTCGAGGAACTCGCCCACCATCGCCCCGAAGAGCACCGGCACCGTCAGGACGGCGCCGATCCCAACGCGTCGCGTGAGGTCGCGAATCTCCGCCCGGCGCGTCTCCGCTTCCTCGTCCTCGGTCGCCTCCGAGCCCGGCTCGGGCCGCTCCCGCACCTGGTAGCCGCCCGACACGATCGCCCAGCGCATCTCGGCGAGGGAGACCTGGTCGGCGTCGAAGTTCACGGTCACACGCTCGGCGGCGAAGTTGACCTCGACCCGGTCGATGCCCTCGAGCCGGTTCAGGATCGAGTGGATGTTGCGGACGCAGGTTGGGCAGGTGACGCCTCCGCCGAGGATGCGAAACTCGACCTCCGTCGTCTCGCCCACCTCTCGCGTGGGGCCGACGCCGACCGCGCGCGCGACCTCGTGGGGATGGCCGTCGGCGGAGGGCTGCGCGGCTTCGTCCGTAGCGTCGTCGGGTTCCTCGGCGGGCCTGTGGCCGTCGCCGTCCTCGGGCAGGACGACGAGCGTCCCGTGCACCATGTTCATGCCGCAGGCAAAGCCGAAGCGCCCCTGTCTGTCCGGGACGAACTCGACCGCCGTCTTCGCGAAGGCCGGTAAGGTCTTGCTCAGCGCGAAGTCGGGGAAGACGACTCGCGCCGTGCAGTCGCTCGCCTCTTGGCGGTCGAAGGTGAGCCGTACGGGGACGCCCTCGCGGACCTCGATGATGTTGGGCGAGTAGCCGCCCTTGACGGTGATCTCGACCTCCTGCATCCCCTCGCGTACCTCGGCTCGGCGCGCCACCTTCGGGCCGAAGAAGAACCACGCGAGGAAGGCGATGAGGCCGGCGCCACCGGCCGTGACCGCTATCTCGGCAATGCCCACGAGGATCTCCGCTCTCCCTTCGACCGTAGCTGGCGCGTCAAACGAGCCCTCTCTTCCTTCCCTCGATCACGACGCCGAGAGGAGCGCCCGGATGTCGTGGAGGAGGTTCTCAATCGTCAGATCGGCGCCGGCGTGGAGGGTGGAGACCCAGATGCCGTCCCGGTCGTAGATGCGAACCGGGGCCGAGTGGAGCGTGTCGACGCCTGTGTCGAAGGAGGCGGCGATCTGGAATTCCTCCCAGACCGGCCGAAGCTCGGGAACCGGCGCGACGAGGTAGCGGAGCTTGCCTTCCGCCCGGTTGCGGCGTAGGAAGTCGCGAACCGATTCGGGCGTGTCCTCGTCCGGGTCGGTCGAGATGGCGACGGCGACGACATCTGGCCGCTCCTCCGCGCCGAGGCGATCGGTCGCCCGCCCGATCTGCGAGGCGATGACCGGGCACGACTCGTCGCATTGCGTGTCGAGGAAGGTGACGAGGACGACCTTGCCGCGGAGGGCTGCCGAAGAGACCTCCCGGCCTTCGTTGTCGGGCAGTTTGAAGTCGGGCAAGCCAATTCCAGGCGGCGGCTGGCTTCCCCTGAAGGCGGGCTTCTCCTCACCGTCCCGCAGAGCGATCGCGGCCACGGCGGCGCCGGCCGTGATCGCGGCTGCAGCCGCGATCAGAATCACCATTCTCAGTGCTCTCGTGCTCCTCAGCTCTTTCATGGTCTCCCTTCCATCGCTTGCGCTATGCCAGCCTCGAGGCTCGAGCGCGAGATCGCGCCCGGCGAGTGGGCGAGGATGCGCCCGTCGGCGCTCACGTAGTAGCTCTCCGGGACGCCTGTCAGCCCGTAGGCGCGATAGGTCTCGTCCCCCTCGTCGCGCACCGAGACGTAGGCGACGTCGAACTCGCGCAAGAACAAGAGAGCATCCGAGCGCAGGTCCTGCACGTCGATCCCCACGAAGACGACCTCGCCCCGGTGCGCCTTCGCCGAGGCGTTCAGGATCGGCGCCTCGTCGCGGCAGGGGATGCACCAGGAGGCCCAGAAGTTGAGGACGACGGGACGGCCGCGCAGCTCCGCGAGCGAGAGCTTGCCGTCCGCGATCGCGGCGCGAAGCTCCCGCGGCCACGTCTCGGCGCGCGGCCAGATCACCTCGAGCTCGAACCCAGGCGCGGTCGGCGCCTCCCCGGCTGCGATCTGCGCAACGAGGCTCCTTCCCTTCCCGGCGGCGAGGGTTGCCCAGGCGAGGAGGGCGAGCAGACCGATGACGAGCACGATCGCTCCCGCCTTGAGGACAGCGCGCGCGGGAGATCGCTTGCCCTCTGTTTCCTCGACCGCTGGCTCCACCGTGACGGCTGTCTCGTCAGCGGCGGGCTTCTGTTCGCCCGTCACAGGCTCGTCCACCAGTCGAGACCGAGCGCGCGCAGGGCGCGCTGCGCGTAGACGTTGAGCAGGTACAGGTAGCCGCTGAGGAGAAGGCCGCCCATGGCGACAAGGAGGACGCCGGCGCTCGCCTGGATCGCGCGGTAGTGAGCCTGGATGCGCCGGAAGGCCGCGAGCGAGCGGGTGAAGCCGAAGCCGACGAGGAGGAAGGGGGCGGCCAGGCCGAGTCCGTAGACGGCGAGGAGCAGGACGCCGCTTGCAAGCGAGGCCGAGGCCCCGGCGAGGACGAGGACCGAGGCGAGGATCGGGCCTACGCACGGCGTCCAGCAAAACGCGAACGCTACCCCGAGCGCCACCGGGCCGCCCCGCGTGCGGGCAGCGCCCTGGACGGCGCTCGTCCAGCGCGGCCCCAACGTCCCCGACCAGCCGACGCCCAGCATGGCGAGACCGAAGAGGACGATGAGCGCTCCCGCGCCGCGGTTCAGCCACAGGCGGTTGTCGTCGAGAAGAGCGCCGAGAACGGATGCGCTCGCGCCGAGCGCGACGAACACCCCGAGGAATCCCGCGAAGAAGAGGGCGCTTGCGATCCCGACCCGGCGCGTCACGCCGCGCCGATGACTCGCGATCTCCTCGAAGGTCACGCCGCTGACCGTCGAGAGGTAGCCGGGCACGAGCGGAAGAACGCACGGCGAGATGAAGGAGACGACGCCAGCGGCGAAGACCAGGGGCAGGGAAAGGCCCGCGACCTCCACCTACTCCAGCTCCTCCACGGCGCGGACGAGGGTCTCGAAGGTCTGCGCCCCGCTCAGGGCCCTGGCGATCCGCCCGTCGGCATCAAGCACATACGTGGTCGGCAGGCCGACGAGCCGGTAGCGCGAGGCCAGCGCGCCGTTCGGGTCGCGTCGGTTGGGAAAGCGCCAGCCGAACTCGCGAACGAAGGCCAAGGCGTCCGACCTCGCGTCCTGGAAGTCGACCCCGACGAGACGGGCCCGCCCCTTCATCTCCCGATCGAAGCGAGCAAGGTGCGGAGCCTCCTCCCGGCAGGGCACACACCAGGAAGCCCAGAAGTTGACGAGCACGGGCTTTCCGCGCAGGCCGGCGAGCGTGACCGGGGGCGGCACGAGGACCTCGCCCTCGAGCTCGGGGGCGGGGCGACGGTCGGCGCTGGGGGTCGCCTCCGGACTTGCGACGCTCGTCTCGCTCGGCGATGCGAGGAGAAGTCCGGCGGTCACTGCACCGGCTGCGAGAAGGAGGGCAAGCAGGGGCAGGAGACGACGAGGCCGAAGCCAGGCTCGCACGGCTAGAGGCCTCCCTCCTCTCGTCGTGTGAGACCGTTGGGGCCAGCGACAGTCGCGGCGACCAGGGTTGGCGTCACCGTTCCTCACCCCCGTCCACGCGGCCGGCCGAGTGCCGGCCGCGCATGCGGCGCATCATGAAGAACATCATCCCGCCCATGACGAGCGGGCAGACGAGGGCCACCAGCAAGATCCACAGTCCCTCCATGGCTCACCTCCTAACCGACCGGCTGCCAGCTCGCGCCACCGTCCGTCGTCTTGTACAGCCTGCGGTCGAAGCCGACGACGTAGCCGAGGCTCGGCTCGCTCTGCGACCACGCGACCGGGCCGGCCCCCTCCTCGATCGTCTGGACGTGGTCCCACGTGCGGCCACCGTCCCGCGACAGCAGAGCGCCCGACGTCAAAGCGCCCTGTCCGGCCGCGAGGACCGTCTCCGGGTCGTCCGGCTTGACCGCGAGGCCGGCCGCCCCGAATGCCTCCGTCACGTCCCAGCTCTCGCCGCCGTCGTCGCTGCGCAGGAGACCCTTGCCGAGGTCGCCGGCGACAATGCTTCCTCCCTCGAGGATGGCGAGCCCGAAGACCTGGCCGCCGACTTCGCTCGAGACGGGCTCGAAGCGCTGCCCGCCGTCGGTCGAGCGGTAGAGGCCCTCGCCCGCGACCGCCGCGTAGAGCGTCTGGGGGTCGTTCGGGTCGACTGCGAAGCCGTGGATGTCGAGGCTCGGGAGCCCGTCCGGCCGCACGTCCGTCCAGGTCTCTCCGCCGTCGGCGCTCTTGGCGAAGACGTTGTGCCCGGCCGTCCAGACCGTCTCCCCCTCGCTCCGGGCGAGGTTCATCGCATCCTGCCCCTCGAGCGCGACCCGCTGCCAGTTCCGGCCTCCGTCGCGCGACTCGTACACGCCCGCATGCGTCCCGAGGAGGATGTGGTCCGGGTCGGCTGGGGCGACGAGAAGTGAGTGGTAGTCGGGCGTGTCGGGCAGCCCGCCCGTGGACGCGGCGGGGCCCTCGCCGCCACTCTGCGCCTGATCCTTTGCGAGCAGGAAGGCCCCCGCAGCGGCCCCCGCGACCAGCACGGCTGTCAGAAACCACGGCAGCCAGCGGCGGAAGCGGGAAGATTCGGTTCTCTTCTTAGGCGCCTGAACCGGCCGCTTGGGGGCCCGTCGGCGCCGCGTCTTGGTCGCCACGCGGTTGTCTCCTTCGGTGAGTACAGGCCAGGAACGTCTCAGCGCTCGCTCGAGCGCGAGGGCCGACTCAGAGCCGGAAGCGCTGCAGCGCAGCCTCGGACGGCGCGCGGGCGAGCGTGTGCGCCGAGAGGAGAGCGAGCGCGGCAAAGAGCGCGAGGAGGGCCACCGGCCATACCTCGATCAATGCAGGGAGAGCCGGAATCGTCGACAGCGCTCGCTCCAGTGCCTGCATCGGATGGTCGCTCAGGCACGCGCACGCGAATCCCAAGAGCGCAAGACAGACGACCGCCAAGAGGATGAAAGCGATCAAAGGCATCCGCCCTCGCAACCGCTGCAAGCTCACCTCACGAGGATAGCCCGCTCCCGCGCGGGCCGCGCCGACCTCTGCCGGGGCCGGCCTTCGCAGCCGCCACGACTCCTGACGATCAACCATGAGCGTGCGGCCTACTCACTGGCGTCCCGAGTCTCGCCTCTCCGTGACCCTCGGCTACATGCGCGCCCGCGCTCGCCCCTCGCTCACGGAAACGAAGATGAAGAGGAGGCAGATCGCAAAGGCGAAGAGGAGCATCTCGAAGCCGATCATGACCGAGGCGGCGATCTCCTGATCCTCGGCTCGGGAGATTCCGAACGGCCACGGTTGGCTGAGGTCGTGGTAGGAGGAGACGCTGGAGAACCAGACCGCGAAGGCGGGTGGCAGCATCGCGAGCCGGCTCACCATGGCGTAGCCGTGCCGGCCCCACCAGGGGATGCCGCCCAGGCGAAGGCCGCTGCGCAGGTCGCGGGTCGGGCGCGGGTCGAAGGCGCCCAGCCAGATGAGGAGGCCGAAGGCGAGGAAGGAGAGATGATCGAGCAGGTGCACCGCCCCGGCGGGGACGGCCAGCCGGTGGAGGGCGGGGACGAACCACAGATAGGTAACCACGGCCCAGATCGCGAACGCGCCGAGCGGTGAGAGGGCGGCCGTCGCCAGGCGCGCCCATCGCGCCGGGCTGCGGGCGAGGCCGGCGAGGGAGGCGCCCAGCCACCGCCGCGCGGAAGCCGGCAGCCCGAGCAGGATCAGCGGCGCCGCGAAGTCGCCCAGCGCGATGTGCTGAGCGAGATGGGCGGTGAGGAGATCGTCCTCGCCGAGCCGGTCGAGCGGCGAGGCGACCGCGGCGGCCGCGATCGCGAGCCCGACGAGGAACGCGAGCGCCCGGGAGAGCGCCGACCAGGAGAAGCGCTCGCGGCTCGCCGCTCGGAGCCAGAAAGCGAGCGTGAGCGCGACAAGGGCGAGGAAGGACGCGCTCCAGGCGTCCACGGCCGTCAGCCCTCGCCCTGCAGGGCGAGGCCGAGGACGAGGAGCCCGCTGAAGGTGTAGGCGACCACCGCGGCCGCGCCGGCGAGCGCGTACACCCACACGGGGAGGGGGAAGCGGTACTCGATGCCGGCGACGTGGGCGAAGGCCGGACCTGGCAGCGCGAGCGCGGCCACGGCCGCGGCGAGGAGGAGGGCCAGTCGCCTCATCGCCGAGCAGGATGCCAGACGATCAGATCAACCGTTGTTAGGATGACTTCGTGAGCGACGACCGCTGTCAGCTCCTCTGCCTCGACCTGCCGACCGCGGAAAGGCTCCGTCAAGGCCGCCTTGCTCAGTCTGCCGCCCAGCAGGCGGCCGGCCGCGCAGCTGCGCTGGGCGACCCGACCCGCCTCACGATCGCAGTCGCCCTGCGTGAGGGCGGCGAGCTCTGCGTGTGCGATCTCGCCTGGATCACCGAGCGCTCCCAGAACCTCGTCTCCCACCACTTACGCGCCCTCCGCGCGGAAGACCTCGTCCGCTCGCGCCGCGAGGGGAAGATGGTCATGTACGCGCTCACACTCGAGGGAGAAGCGCTCATCGAGGCTGTGCTCAGCGTGGAGGCACCGCTCTCCCGATGAGCACGCAGGAACTGACGCTCCTCGAGCCCAGGACGCAGACGCGAAGCGCCGAGTGGCTGCAAGCGGCGAGGCGCACGCGGTTTCTCTCCTGGCTCTCGCTCGTCTGGATGGGCGCCGAGGGGGCCATCGCGATCACGGCCGGTCTCCTGGCCGGCTCGATCGCGCTGGTCGGTTTCGGGATCGACTCTGCGATCGAGGGCGTCGCGAGCCTCGTGATTGTGTGGCGCTTCACCGGCTCGCGCCTGCTCTCCCAGGCCGCCGAGGAGCGGGCACAGAAGCTCGTGGCGATCCAGTTCTTCCTCCTCGCCCCCTACGTGACGGCGGAAGCGCTGCACAAGCTCGTCACGGCGGAGCAGCCGGAAACGAGCTGGCTTGGTATCGGGCTCGTGACCTCGAGCGTCGTCGGCATGCCCTTCCTCGGCATCGCGAAGCGCCGGCTCGCCGAGCGGCTCGGGTCTGTCGCCACCCGCGGGGAGGGCACGCAGAATCTCCTCTGCGCCTACCTGGCCGCCGCCGTGCTCGTTGGCCTGCTCGGGAACGCCCTCTTCGGGCTCTGGTGGCTCGACCCGCTCGCAGCCCTCGTTGTTGCCGCTGTCGCCGTGCGGGAAGGCATCGAGAGCTGGAGAGGCGAGGGCTGCTGCTCGGCCTGCTGAGACCGCGCGCCGAAGGGCGGAAGACGGGGAGCGGCGCCTGATGGGTGCCGGTCACAGCCACGGGCCGGGCGGCGGCGAGCGCTCCGCGGACCGACGCGCGCTCGCCATCGCGCTCGGGCTCACGGCGACGTACACGGTCGCCGAGGTCGTCGGCGGCCTTTTGACCGGCAGCCTCGCCCTGCTCGCCGACGCAGCGCACATGCTCTCCGACAACGTCTCAATCGCGGTCGCGCTCTTCGCCGTCTGGATCGCGGCCAAGCCGCCGACGCCGGAGCGGACGTTCGGCTTCAAGCGGGCGGAGATCCTCGCCGCGCTCGCCAACGGGATCACGCTCGTGGCGGTCTCCTTCTGGATCTTCTACGAGGCCTTCCGCCGCTTCCAGGAGCCGCCCGAGATCCTGGGCGGCTGGATGCTCGCGGTCGCCGTCGTCGGTCTCTTCGTCAACGTGGCTGCCGGTCTCGTCATGTGGCGCTCGCGTGGCGGAAGCCTCAACCTCGAGGCCGCCTTCCGGCACGTCCTCGCCGACCTGCTCGGCTCCGTGGGAGTGATCACGGCCGCGCTCGTCATCATCCTGACCGGCTGGCTCTCGGCCGACCCGCTCATCAGCGTCCTCATCGGCCTCCTCGTCCTCGCGAGTGCTTGGACGATCCTCCGCGACTCGACCCGCATCCTCCTCGAAGCCACCCCGCGGGGGCTCGACGCGAGCCAGATAGGCGGGACGCTCGCCTCTGTCGGGGGCGTCATCGACGTCCACGACCTCCACGTCTGGACGATCACTTCCGGCTTCCCCGCCCTCTCCGCGCACGTCCTCGTCCGCCCCCGGGACGACTGCCACGCCATCCGCCGCCAGCTCGAGCAGCTCGTCGAGGAGCGCTTCGGCATCGAGCACACCACCCTCCAGGTCGATCATCAGGAGGACGGACGGCTGCTTTCCGTTGGTGGAGCGCCGGAACATCGGCAGCACGGGCGGTGAAGCGGACGCTTGTAGTCGTCAGCCTTCCGACTGAAGGCTCGGTAGAGCGTGGTCGCGCTGGCCGCGGACCGTTCGCCACGAGTCCCATGCGATTCTCAGGATGACGAGGGTGATCGCCAGGCCGATCAGCGGGTCGGCGATCTCGACCCCGAGCGCGACGACGGCCGCGCTGGCGACGACCCCGAGGCTGACGAAGGCATCGACGCGGGCGTGGTGGCCGTCGGCCACGAGCGCCGCGCTCTCGAGGCGCCGGCCGGCACGGAGGCGCAGACGCGCGGTGAGCTCGTTTCCCACGTAGCCGATCAGGCCCGCGCCGGCGAGCGCCCACAGGTGCTCGAGCTGCTCGGGCTCGATCAGGCGCATGGCCGTCTCGTAGAGGGCGACGCAGGCGGAGACGAAAATGGCGAGAACGACCGCGTAGCCAGCCCAGCGCTCGGCGCGGGTGCTGCGCAGCACGAAGGCGGCTCCGACCGGGATGGCGGTAAGCGCGTCGCCGGCGTTGTGGATTAGGTCGGCAAGCAGCGCGACGCTCCCCGAGAGGACATACACGACCGCCTGCGCGGCCGCGGTGGCGCCAAGGATGGCGAGGCTGGCGAGCACCGCCCGGATTCCGGCGCGCGAGCGCAGAAGGGAGCAGTCGACCATGCCGTGTGAGTGACGGTGCCCGCCTGCGGGCGGGCCCGCCCGCTGCGCGTGCTCGTGCGCGCTCACGGCGCCGCGCCCGCGTCGCGCTCGAGCTCGGCCGGGAGGCTCAGCGGCATGGGCGGGCGGGCGTGCTCGTGATGATGGCGGATCGCAGCCAGCAGATCGGCCACGTGGGAGTCGTGCAGACGGTAGTAGGCGCGCCGACCCTTGCGGCGCACAGCCACCAAGCGGCTCTGGCGGAGCAGACGCAGCTGGTGCGACGCCGCGCTCGGTGCAAGCCCGGTCGCCTCGACGAGCTCCTCCACCGTTCGCTCGCCAGTAAGCATCGCCCACAGCAACCGCAGGCGGCTGGCGGCCCCGAAGGCCCGCATCGCATCCGCGAGCGCCTCGGCCTCCGCGAGGCCAAGTGGCCGGTCGGTGGGCCCGTGCTCGGACGGATGCGGCACAACCAGAACGTTACCAACAGATGAAGAGCTGTTGATACGTTGCTTGCCAGGGGCGTAGACGATTGCGGCCGCCGAGAGAGGCCTCGTCCGCGCTCGAGCCCTCAGGCGAAGATCCGCCGTCCCCACAGGACGACGACCACCCCGAAGAGGACGACCGCCGCGCCGACCCAGTCGAAACGGTCGGGCTGCTTGCCGTCGACGCCCCAGCCCCACAGAAGCGCCCCGATGAGGAAGACGCCGGCGTAGCCAGCGAAGAGCCGCCCATAGCGGTCTTCCGGCTGAAGGGTCTGGACGACGGCGTAGGCAAACAGCGCCGCCGCCCCGGCAAGCGCGAGCAGCGGTGGCGAGCCGGTACGGAGCCAGCGCCAAATCGCGTACGTGCCGCCGAGCTCGCCGAGAAGCGCGACGGCGAAAATGGCGAAGGTCTTGAGGACGGTCAGCGGGAAGCTCCTTTGGTCTCGATCAGGGTGCCTGCCTGCCCGGACGCCCACGCCGCGAGCTGACGCGTAACTTCGCGGGCTACGGCCTCGCGGCCGGAACGAGGTGTCGGGAATGGTCGAGGGCCGCGCCATCGCGACCATCTGCGGCGACTACGACCATCCGATCCCTGCAAACCGGACGACTGCGGTTCCTTCTACCTGCGCCAGTATCTCCTTCCAGCCAGGATCGACGTGAACCGGTAGCCCCAATAGAACGCGAGACGCAGATGCATCCGATGATGCTCTTATGCTTCACGGGTGCTCTCGGTTGCGAAGCTGACGCCAGGGCAGGAGGGCTACTACGAGCGCTCCGTCGCCGGCGGCCTGGACGACTACTACGCGGGCAAGGGCGAGTCGCCGGGGGAGTGGGCGGGTAGCGGCGCCGCGAGCCTGGGCCTCGAGGGTGAGGTGACCGAGGGCGAGCTCGGCTCGCTGATCCGCGGCAGGGACCCGAAGACAGGGGAGGAGCTGCGCGCACCCGTGAAGGCGCGCACGATCACGGTCGAGCGAATCGACACGGAAACGGGGAGGCGCTGGCTGGAGGAGAAGAAGCTCGCCCCCGTGGCCGGCTTCGACCTGGTCTTCTCGACACCGAAGAGCGTCAGCCTCCTCCATGCGCTCGGGGACGAGGAGACGCGGGAGGCGATCGCGGCGGCGCACCGCTCCGCCTGGGAGGCGGCGCTCGCCTACCTGGAGGCGGAGGCGTGCGTGACGCGGCGGGGGAAGGACGGTTACCTGCGCGAGCGAGGCGGCGGCTTCGTCGCCGCCGCCTACCAGCACCGGACGTCGAGAGCGCAGGACCCGCACCTGCACACGCACGTGATCGTCGCCAACATGACCCGAAGCCCCTCCGACGGCGAGTGGCGGGCCCTCGACGGGGAGGCCATCCTCAAGACCTTCCGGCTTGCCGCCGGCTACCTGTACGAGGCGCACCTGCGCTTCGAGCTGTCCACGCGACTCGGGGTCGAGTGGGAGACGCCGGAGAAGGGCTGGGCCGAGCTGAAAGGGGTCCCCCGGGCGGTGACTGAGGCCTTCTCGACTCGGCGGGTGCAGGTGATCGAGCACATGGCCGCGCAGGGCACGGCGGGGTTCTACGCCGCCCAGGTTGCCGCGGTCGCCTCGCGGGAGCGCAAGGAGGCGCTCGACCTGCCGCGCCTTCGCGCCGAGTGGGCCGCCCGCGCCAGCGAGCACGGCCTCGGAGCCCGGGAGCTCGATTCGCTCGTCCACCGCGTCCCCTACCGCGAGCCCACGCCGGCCGAGCTCGTCGCCCTGGCCGAGCGGCTGTTCGGCCCCGAGGGACTGACGGAGAACCGAAGCGCCTTCTCCGAGCCCGAGCTCCTGATGGCCTGGGCGGAGGCACACCCTCAGGGTGTCCCTGTGGAGCGGATCCGCGCGCTCGCCGCGCGCCTCCTCGAGCTCCCTGGTGTCGAGCGGGTCAGCGAGCTGCCGCCGCCGGGCAAGGCCGCCTACTACTCGACCACGGAGTTACTGCGCATCGAACGGGAGGCGCTCGCTCTCGTCGAGCGCGGGCGCGGCGCCAACGCTCCCGCTGCGGCGGACACTCTCGTCGAGGCGCTCATCGATGATGGCAGCCCAGGTCTTCGCTTGTCTGCCGAGCAGGAGCGGATGGTGCGCGGGCTCGCCGTGAGTCGCGACCGCGTCGTTTGCGTGGTCGGACCCGCGGGCTCGGGGAAAACGAGTGCCCTCCGGGTGGCCGCCGAAGCGTTCCTCGGCGCGGGCGTCCCCATCCTCGGCGCCGCTCCGTCCGGGATCGCCTCCGAGCGGCTCGCCGACGAGAGCGGTATCCGCTCGACGACGCTCCACCGTCTCCTCGCCGTGGCGCGGCGCGAGGGCGGCCTTCCGCACGGGTCGGTGCTCGTCGTCGACGAGGCGGGGATGGCGGAGACGCGCATCCTCGCCCCGCTGCTGGCCTTGGTCGAGGGGGCGGAGGGGAAGGCGATCTTGGTCGGGGACCCGGGCCAGCTTCCCTCGGTGGGGGCGGGCGGGCTCTTCGCCGCGATCGTCGAGCGCGAGGGGGCGTTCGAGCTTCTCGACAACCGCCGCCAGCGGGACGAGCTCGAGCGGCGGGCGCTCGACGCCGTCCGCGCCGGCGTGGGCCGCGACTACCTCGCCTTCGCAGAGCGCAACGAGCGCCTGCTCGTCGCCGACGACCCGGTGGAGTCGAGAGCGCGGCTGCTCGCCGACTGGTGGCAGGCCGCCAGGCACGATCTCGCGGGGAGCGTGATGGTTGCCCTCCGCCGTTCCGACGTGGCCGAGCTGAACGCCGCCGCCCGCACGCTGATGGAGGCGGATGGCAGGCTCGGCAGGGAGCGGCTCGCGCCAGCCGGTGTCGACCTCGCCGTGGGCGACCGGGTCGTCTGCCGCCGCAACTCGGAGGCGCTCGGGGTTCGCAACGGCACCCGCGGCACGGTGAGCGCGCTCGACCTCGGGAGCGGTGCGGCCATGGTGGTAACCGACCGCGGCGATGAGGTGGTGCTGCCGCGGGCCTATCTGGAGGCGGGTTACGTCGAGCACGCCTACGCGCTCACCGGCCACGCCGCCCAGGGGCTGACGGTCGAGCAGTCATTCGTCCTCGGCTCAGACCGGGGCCGGCTGCGCGAGTGGGGCTACGTCGCTCTCTCCCGCGCCCGCGAGCAGACCCGCCTCTACGTCACGGCGCCTGTCGACGAGGCGGAGAGTCACTTCCACGAGCTCGACGAGCGCGACGCGGTCACCCGGTTGGCGCAAGCGCTGGAGGAGTCCGCGGAGGAGCGGCTGGCGAGCGAGCAGCGGCCGCCTCCGCCCCGGCCGCTGCTCGGAACCCGCCCGGTGATCGCCCGTCGGACGCCCGAGGAGCGGGTGCTCGCGGCGGCCCGGGAGCACCTCCGCCTCCTCGAGAGCGTGCGAGCGGACACGGAGCGGGCCAAGACCCTGGCCGAGCAGCGGCTCGCGCAGACGAAGGAGCGGCTCACCGGGCTCGGCTGGCGCGGTCGCCGACGCCAGGGGGAGGAGCTTCGCCGTCAGGCGGCGCGGGAGCGAAGCACGCTCAACTTGGCCGACGAGAAACTCGCCACGCTGGCGCGGGAGCGCCGCCAGGCGCTCGACCGGCTCGCCCGGGCGCAGGAACGGGCGCTCCGACCTCCCCGTGACCGAGGGCGGTCGCTGGAACGGCCGACACCGGAGCGGCAGCTGAGCCTCGACCTCGGCCCCTGATCCATCTACCGGCCGAGGTCGATGCCGCGGCCGACCGAGCGTTCGAGCTCGTGCAGACGCCGCATCGCCAGCAGCCGCTGCAGGTCCTCCTCGCGTTCGCGGGCGGCGAGCATGCGCGAGAGGTCATTGATCGAGGCGACCTGGACGCGCACCCCTTCGCCCAGGTACTCGCGGGAGGCGCGGCGGCGCAGGTCCTCGTAGCCCTGCGTGCCCGCCGGGGTCGGCACGATCTGCACCTCCCCTAGCGGCGTGCGGTAGCCGATCACCTCCTCGCCGCGGGCGACCCGCTCCGGCAAGGGCGTCTTCCTGCGGTCGCGCGCCTCGGCCTCCAGGGAGTCGAGGGGGGCCTGGGCCCGCTCCAGAACCCGTTCGCGGAGGGAGGGGGTGAGGTCGACCCCGTAGGTCACCTCCTCGGCTCCCTGCAACACCCTGGCCACGCCGCCGATGAGGACGTAGTCGACCCGGGCCCGCTCGAAGGCGGCCAGGATCGCAAGCGGCTCGAACCGCTCCGCCTCAGCGGCCACGACCCCTCCCACCTTCGGTGATCTCCGCCTCCACCGCCTGCACCAGCCGCTGCAACCTGCGTTCCGGGGAGAGCTTCAGGTTGGCGATCAACCGCTCATTCCTGTCCGTCTCGTAGGGGACGAGCACCAGCTCGAGATCGAAGCCGCACGCCCGCAACAGGGTCATAAGGGTTTCCAGCGAGGGGGCGACGACCTCCTGCTCCCAGCGGGCGATCACCGCCCGGTCGCGGCCGGTGCGCTCCGCCAGCTGCTGCTGGGTCAACCCCGCCCGCAACCGCGCCTCCTGCAACAACGCGCCGCTTCGCATGGAGTGGGAGTCTACGTCTCCGAGTTGATGCCGTCATGCGAAGCAGATATGCTTCATGCTGTCTCTGATGGCTGAGGCACTCGCGCAGCCGCTCAGTCCCTACCTCCTCGTCGAGGACGTCGCCCGCAGGTTGCGCTGCTCCCGGCGCACCGTGCACGAGCTCACCCGCACCTGCTCGATCCCCCACCGGCGGCTCCCGGGCGGGCGCCGCTGTCTATTCCGCCAGGACGAGCTCGAAGCCTGGGAGGAGGGCGCCCCGCTCGAGGTGATCGAGACGGTGCGCGGCGGTAGAGTCGTCCGACCCAGGAAGCCCTGATGGCGAGCCTGCAAGCCCGGCACACCCGCGCCTGCGCCCTCGGCAAGCCGTGGACGCCCTACGCCCGAGCCACCGAGGGGTGCTCGTGCCCGGGCGGGCCCACCTACTACGTCGTCGTCCGCGAAGGACGTAAGCTCCAGCGCGAGCGCACCGGCAAGAACCGCCGCCAGGCCGAGCGCGCCCTCACCCGCATCCAAGCCCGCGTCGACGAGGGCGCCTACGTCCCCCAAGCAACCATCCGCTTCGCCGACTGGGGCGAGCGCTGGCTCGCCTCGCTCGAGCGGAAAGAGACGACGGTGGCCAGCTACCGCTCGACCGTCGTCTACGCGAGCGAGCTCTTCGGGGAGAAGGTCGTGCGCAGGCTGCAGCCCGAGGACGTTGCCCGCCTCAACCTGTTCCTGCGCGAGCGAGGCGTCTCCGCCTCGACGCGGGCGAAGCACCTGCGCGTCCTCGGTGCCTGCCTCGCGGCCGCCGTCGCGCACGGCTACGCCGCCCGAAACCCGGTCCGCCAGCTCCCAAGGGCAGAACGGCCGAGGGCCGAGCGAAAGGAGGCCGCGTACTTCGAGAACGAGGAGCTCCCGCGCCTGTTCGCCGAAATCTCGCCCGGGCTCCCCACTACGTTGCTCCAGCTTGCGCTCAAGACCGGCATGCGCCAAGGCGAGCTCCTGGCTCTCACCTGGGCGGACGTCGACCTCGGAGAGGGGCTCATCCGCGTGCGAAAGACGATCACCGACGGCCACCTGAGCCTCCCCAAGAACCACGAACGCAGGGACGTCGACCTCACCGCCGACGTCGTCGCCCTCCTCGGCGGCTGGTGGGGCGAACTCGGACGGCCCGGTGACGAACGGCTCGTCCTCCCCGGCGACACGCGCTCCGGCTACCTCGTACCCGCGACGATCCTGCGACGCGAGCTCTATCCGGCCATGGCGCGCGCCGGTGTCCCCCGCACCGGCCCGACCGGCGAGAAACGCACCTTTCATTCCTTACGCCACACGTTCGCCAAGCGCGCCCTCGAGTCCGGCCGGCAGATCACCTGGCTCTCCCGCCACCTCGGCCACTCGAGCCTCAAAGTCACGACCGACATCTACGGCCATTGGGAACGCGCTGAACGAAAGCGCGAAGCCAACTTGATGGAGGGCGTCTTCGGCGTCTAACCGGTGGGACAACGAGACGGCCGTACACTCAGATCGATGGCGACCTCCCGCACCCCACAGCTAGGTCCCGCGGCACGGCCGGTGGCCGTGCCCGACGATCTGGACCATCCTGCCGTCCCCAAAGCGCACGGCCCGGTCGAACTGCCCTTCCACATCCGCTGGAGCGGCCAGCCGATCACCTACGACCTCACCGACAGGGCCGACCGCGCCCGCGTGTACGAACAAGTGCTCCGCGAAGGCACCGAGAACGACGTCCGCTACTACATCGACGCCGACCAGCTGCTCGAGCTGTGGGACGAGCTCGTCCTCCCACCCCCAGTGCGCAGCGCGTGGGCCGGCTGGTTCCGACGGCACCGCCACCTCCAACTTGCATGCTGAGCCCGCTCCAGGAGCGGGTCGCCGAGATCATCGCCAGCCTCGAGGAAGCGGAAGGCTTCGCCCTCGCCGGCGGCGCCGCACTCATCCTCCGCGGCGACGTGCAACGCGAGACGCGCGACCTCGACTTCTTCGGCCTCACCCCCGAGGCCGTCGACCGACTCCTCCCCGCCGCCGACCGGGCGCTCAAAGAGGCCGGGCTCACCGTCCACCACGTCCAGCAGAACCCTGGCTTCGCCCGCCTCGTTGTCGAGAGCGAAGGGGAACGGACCGAGGTCGACCTGGGCGCCGACGCGAGACTCTTCCCCGCCGAACCCGGGCGGCCTGCCCCGCTCCTCAGTGGCGAGGAGCTCGCCGTCGACAAGCTGCTCGCCCTCTTCGGACGAGCCGAAGCCCGCGACTTCATCGACCTGCTCGCGATCGAAAGCCGCTACGGCCTCGAACGCCTCTGCCAGCTCGCAGGCGAGAAGGACCGCGGCTTCACGCCCGCGATCTTCGCCGACATGCTCGGCCGGTTCCCACGGCTCGCACGAAGGGAGTTCGACCTCGACGACGCCGGCTACCAGCGGCTCAGCCGCGAAGTCGAGCGCTGGCGCGAGCGCGCTCTCGACCTCGCCCGACACCAAAGCCGCGACCGAGACCGGGAACGAAACCGCGGCCCCGAGCATGGGCTGGACCTGTGATCAGAGGTCGGTGCTCCGCCAGCGTTCGTACTACCACGGTACGCGCAAGCCTCTCCTGCGTTAGTAAGGCCTCTTCGCAGAATGGCTGATATGCAGGGAGTTTACCGATGGGCCGGGCAGGATTCGAACCTGCGACCTTGGGATTAAAAGTCCCCTGCTCTGCCAGCTGAGCTACCGGCCCGCCGAGACGAGTGTAGCCGCGAGCCGGACGCTATCCTTGCCGGGCCGCCCCCATCGACTAGCGGCCCAGGTCACGGCCCTTTCAAGGCCGTAGCGCGGGTTCGAATCCCGCTGGGGGCACCAGGGCGGTTAGCTCAGCTGGGAGAGCGCCTGCCTTACACGCAGGAGGTCGCTGGTTCGAGCCCGGCACCGCCCATTGTCGATTTGCAGGGAGTTTCTCATTCGAGCTCCCAGGCCTGTTGCGTTCCATCCCACACTGTCCCCGCAGCCGAATCCTTCGGCCCCGCGAAAACGTGCGATTCCAGAGCGATTGCAGCGTGCTGGCGGGCGCCCTTGTAGAGGTGGCCGTAGCGCCTGAGGACGAGGACGCCGCCGTCGGAGTGGCCCATCTGCTCGGCGATCACCTTGACGTGGCAGCCGGCAGCGATCATGAGGGAGGCGCCTGTATGCCGGAGGTCGTGGAAGGTGAGCTCCGGGAAGCCGGCCGCGGCGGCCGCGGGCTTGAAGCGCCGGCTCATGAAGTTGTTCGGATCGAGGGGCGCTCCGCCCTCGCTCGGAAAGAGCAGACCCGCCTCGTTCGGCGCCCGCGCGAGCTGCTGCTCCCGGATGAGCTTGAGGACGACCGGGCCGACGTCGACCGTCCGCCGGCCGGCGCGGGTCTTCGTCTGGACATGCTCGCCGTCCTGTTGCTGCGAGAAGACCGCGATCGAGCCGATGTCGAAGTCGATATCCCGGTCGCGCAACCCGAGGACCTCCCCGCGGCGGAGCATCGTCAGGATCGCCACCGGGACGATCCGGCAGACGTATTCGGGGAGCCAGGCGCGGAGCTCCTCCGCCTCGTCCCAGGTCAGGAAACGAGGTTCCCGCTCCTCGTGCTTGGCGATCCGGAGGCGGTACACGGCCGGGTCGACGACCTGGCCGCGCTCCTCCGCCGCGCGGAGGATGCGCTTGAGGAGCGCGAGCGCCATCTCGGCGCGCCGCGGTCCTCTCTCAGCGATGGCGACGATCAGATCTTCGACGAGCGGTCCGCGGATGCGCTCGAGCGAAAGCTGGTTCAGCGGCGCGAGCACGGCCAGGTTCTCGTGCGCGAGGGCGATCGAGCGCGGCCTCGGCCGCACGTTGCCGGCTGCGCCCCGCTCGTACCGTTCGAGCCAGGACCGCGCGGCTTCGTCGAAACGCGCAGGGGGTGCCTGGTAGAGGATTCCCGCTTGGCGCTTCCGCTCGACATCGAGCTTGAAGGCCTGCGCGTCCTTGCGGGCCGAGAACGCCTTCGAACGCTCGTGCCCTTGTCCGTCGCGGAAGCGCACCTCGTAACGCCGCTCCCCCTTCGACGTCCTGTAGCTGCGGATCGATGCCATGCCTACCTCCTCCCGTTCCTCGAAAGGTTAGGACCTTCACGGCAGGTCGAGAGGAAGGCGGCGATGTCGGCGGGATCGAAGAGACGTCGTCCTTCGATCTTGTAGGAAGGGAGCACGCCTCTCGCGGCGAGCCGGTAGATCTTCTCCGGCTGGCAGCGGAGCACGGCCGCGACCTCGTCGACGGTTAGGAAGCTCGGCAGGCCGTTCGCGCTGATCGCGTTCTTGCGCGCTGGGTCGACCGTCGTCGTCACCGCTAGAGTATTGTAGCATATACGTGACGCGACACGGAAATGTGTGGAGAGCGTAGTATGCACGCATGAAGGCCGGACAGCTCCTTCGCGAGGCGCGCCTGCGCGCCGGCCTCACCCAGGAAGAGTTGGCCCGGCGCGTTGGCGGGCCGCGGTCGCAGATAGCCCGCTGGGAGCAGGACGCGGTCGAGCCCGGGTTCGAGACCGTGCGCCGCCTCTTGCGCGCCTGCGGCTTCGACCTTTCGCTCGAACTCGTCCCATACGAGCCCGCCGCGAGCGAGCGCCTCGGGAAGAACGTCCTCCTCGCTCCCGAGCGACGCGTCGGGCGGATGATGCGAGCGCTGACCAGGCGTAGGGAGAGGGGCACTGGCTGAGTCGCCACACTTCGATCCCTACGGCCTCCTGGAGGCGCTCGAGCGGCGACGAGTGACGTACCTCTTGATCGGCGCCTTCGCCCGCGTCATCCAGGGAGCCGACGAGGTGACCGAGGGGCTCGACATCGTTCCCTCCCGGCGCGAGCCGAACCTCGCTCGGCTCGCTGAGGCCTTGCGCGACCTCGGCGCCGAGCGAGCCGACGGCAAGCAGCTCGCGCTCGAGGCCGAGAGCATCGCCCGAGAAGCCGTGCTAGCGCTTCGCACGGAGCACGGCGAGCTCAAGGTCGTCCCCGAGCCCGCCGGCACCCGCGGCTACGACGACCTCCGCTGGCATGCCAGCGGCGAACACATCGGGAAGGGCCTGCGACCGCGCGTCGCATCGACCGGCGACCTCGCACGCATGCTCGCCGCGCTCGGGCGCGAGGAGGACCTGCCGAAGCTCATGGCGCTTCGACGGATCATGGACTTTGAGCTGACGCGCGGCATGGGGCTTGAGCTCTGACCCGTGCCTGTCGCGGTGACACATTGGGCTACCCTTGGTTGAGAGCGGGCCGCAGCTACTCAGCCGCCATGGGTCTAGGTCACGGGCGTGGGCGAACCGGATGGTGCTGCCTCGTTCAGCCGTGGAGGACGAAGCTGACCTCGTTCGGCAGGGCACACATCCGGGAAGGGCCTCTTGCATGAGCTCAATCCGCGCGAGCCGACGCTTACTCGAGACTTCACCACGACCGGTCGATGCTGACCTGAGCCCAACGTCGAGCGGTCGAGCAACGGGAGTGCTCGTAGCCGGCGGGTGTCGGCCCAACCGTCGGGGCCCTCTTTACGTCTAGGAGGTCGGCGAGTGTCTTTCGGCATCTTCATCCTGCGTCGCCTTCTCTGGACGCTACTCCTGATACCTCTGGTCATGCTCGCGACCTACGCGCTCATGCGAGGCTCGGGTGGAAGTCCGTTCCGGCCACCGGAGGGCTACTTCGTGGTTCCGGAGACCTATCAGCGCTTTCTCACGGAGTTCTACCGCCTCGACGAGCCGTGGTTCGTTGAGTATGCGAACTACGTAAAGAACGTCTTCACGTTCGAGTTCGGCCCATCGATGATTTTCCGAAATCTCGATGTGACCGATGTGATTCGACAGAGCTTCCCGGTGACGATCGAGCTCGTGCTGCTGGCCACCGCTTGGGCGGTGCCCATAGGCGTGACTCTTGGCCTCCTGGCAGCGGTGCGTCGCAACTCGGTGTTCGATGCGCTCGCCACGTCTACCGCCAGCGTGATGCTGGTTCTTCCCGTTTTCTTCGTCGCGTTCGTGTTTTCGGAGTACCTCGTCTTCGAATGGGATCTTCTTCCGGCGGGCTGGGGAAGCTGGGAGGCGAAGATCTTGCCGTCGTTCGCTCTCGCGCTTGCTCCGATTGGCTACATCGCACGCCTCGTGCGCGCGGCGGCGGTTGAAACGCTTGAGGAGGACTATGTTCGTACCGCGAGGGCAAAGGGACTTCGCCGCCGCCGGGTGGTCTGGGTTCACGTCCTTCGAAACTCGCTCGTCCCGTTCTTGTCAGCCGCGGTGCCGATGCTCGCTTTGCTCGTCACGGGCGCCTTCTTCGTTGAGCAGCTCTTCCGCATTCCAGGGGCTGCCTCGTCGTTCATCGAGGCTGCTCTTACCCGCGACTATCCCTTGATCATGGGCCTCACAGTCGCCCTCGCGGTGGTCGTTCTTGTCGCGAATCTCATCTCGGATGTTCTGCTCGCCCTCGTCGATCCGCGTGTGCGCGAAGGAATTCAAGGATGACGATCGATCCGCGGGAGGCTTTAGCGGGTCGCGCTCCTGCGGGGGCGTCAGATGCGGTCGCGTTCGAAGGGCCTGCCGTCGCGGCACGGCGTTGGCTTCGTCGCGCGCGGGCTCTGGGCGAGAAGCGCGCGACCGTAATCGCCGGGGTGATCTTCTTCGGGATCATCGCGTACTGCGTCTTCTTCCCCATCGTCTCCCCGCACGACGCCAACAACGTCAACTTCGACATCGGGCGCGAGGGCCCGAGCCTCGACCATCCCCTCGGAACCGATCAGTTCGGCCGCGACCTCCTCACCCGTCTCGCCGTCGGCGGCCGGTCGACGCTTGCCATCGTCTCGCTGGCCTTGCTCCTGATCCTGGTCATCGGGCTCCTGTACGGAAGCGTCGCGGCCGTGGCGGGGGGAACCGTGGACTCTCTGATGATGCGCCTGGTCGACGGGCTCTTCGCCATCCCGCGTCTGCCCGTCGCCATCGTCATCCTCGTCGCCCTGCGACTAAGCGCGCAGAACGTGCAAACGGTCGCATTCGCGCTAGGCATTCTCGGTTGGATGCTGACCGCGCGCCTCGTGCGCGGCCAAGTGCTCTCGCTCAAGACGCGGGACTACGTCCGCGCGGCTCGAGCCGTCGGCGCGAGTTGGGCATACATCGGACGACGGCACCTTGTTCCGAACACGGCCGGCGTACTGCTAATCGCTCTCCTCCTCGAGATCCCGACTGTCGTGCTGGGCGAGGCTTTTCTCTCGGTTCTCGGTCTCGGGCCGGAGGCGCCAACCGCGACGTGGGGGAACATTGCGCAGGAAGGGCTCCACTTCCACCGCCTCTGGACGATGTTCCTTGCGAGCTTCGCCATCGCGATGTTCGCGCTCTCGGCCAATGCGCTCGTCGACGGGGTCCACGACGTCCTCGATCCGAAGCGCGAGGCGCAACAGACGGCCACGTAGGCACACCGGCGGACGCTCAGGCCTCGCGTGGGGTTCGCCGCAGAGACGGCACCTCTTCGGCTGCGGATTACTCCGGGAGCGATCGAAGCCAGTGCGCTCGGTTGAACGGCTCGTGATCAGGCGGAAGCGAGGTGAGGAAGTGCTCGAGGGCGAGCACCATCTGGCCGATGACGAACTCCGATTTGTGGCGGTTGAAAGGCGGGTCGAGCGGATAGACCACTCCATGGTGCGGCTCGCCCCGCGCCTCGTAGGCGAGGCGGAGCGGCTCGAAGTCGTCGACGTTGTCGGTGACCAAGGCTCGTCCGTCCTCCTGGGCACGGGCGAACACGAGCTCGTCCTCGACGTGGCGGTAACGGGCGGCGTGCTCGGGCTCGGTGGCCCCGATGACGTCGAAGCCTCGGCGGCGAAGCTGGACGGCTATCTCGAATGGCCAGAGCTCGTCGAGGACGAGCTTCAAGCAGCCGCCGGCCCCTCGAGGGTTCGGCGGACGCGCTCGGCCATCTCCTCGTTCGAGCGGATGCGCTCGTCGACCTCAGCGGGGTAGGCGTCGTAGTAGGCTGCGGCGCGCTCGACCTGCTCTGGGCGCAGGTTGGTCGAGCGAGCGACCGCGGCGATCGGATCGAGACCTTCGGCGGCCGCCCGCTTGACGTCACGGATGATTTCCCACACGTCGGGCCCGTCAGCGAGAGCTGCCCGCCTACCCGTCGGCCCCGAGCGAAAGACGATACCGGGGAACTCCTCCATCCGAAGGCCTTCGTCAATCAGTCGCTCAGCCAGGCGCGCGCCCGACTGACCGATGCGGCGGCTTCGATCCCGGAGCCGCTCCAGTACGGCGATGTCGAGTCGCGCCGAGAACGGTTGTGTTCTTCGCGTGCCGTGTGCCATCGCTCCTTCCAAGCCGCGTCTCGTTAGTGTGACAACTGTAGCTGAATGTCATACAGGACTACCAGCCCAGATCGATGCCGGGTGGCTCGCGCTCGGGGTGCATGAGCGTGGGCTCGCGGGACCGTTCGAGTGTCCGCTTCGCAAGCGAAAGCTCCGGCCTTCTCGCCTGGACGTGACGCGTTTCGACGGGCTCGCGAAGAAATCGAGCGAGGCAGTCGCGACCGTGGGCGAGCGCGGCCTGCCGGAGGGCGAGCTCGGAACGGACCTCGGGCCCGCGCCGGCGCCGCTCCCACCAGCCCAGCTGCTCGAACTCGGCTCGCGCTTCGGCGAGACGCTGCTCGGCCCGGAAACAGGCTTCCTCGAGATAGGCTCGGCGCGCGTCACGGGGATCGGGACGGGCGCCCGAGGCCTCGAGCGCGAGTCGCTCGCTCGCCGGACGCGTGAGCGCCTCGGCGAGCCGCGCTGTCGCGTGCGTCTCCTCGATGGTCTGGCCGTGCGCCTCGCGCTCGTGCCCGCTTCCCGCGAGGTAGAGGCGCGTCTCCGACCGTGCACGCGAGCAGGCGACATAGCCCCACTCCCGAAGCGCGCCTTCGTCACGGGCGAGCACGAAAGCGCGCTCGACCGTCGCCCCCTGCGCCAAGTGTCCTGTGAGCGCGTAGGCATAGTCGACGTATCCGGCCGCGGCGTAGGAAGCCGAGACCTTCCGCTCCTCGCCGGGGTCCGTCCGGATGGTCAGGCTCGCCTCCGCCTGCTCGATCCCCACGACCGTTCCGCGCGTGCCGTTGCGAACGCCGAGACGGCCATCGTTTCGCCGGCAGACGATCCGCTCCCCGAGGCGGAACTCGCGTTCCCCGACGAGGAGGCGCTCGTGGCCGAGACTCTGCTCGTCGGCGAGGAGCCCCCGGGCGGCCTCGTTCAACTCCGCCACGTCCGCGCGGCGGTAGGCGAGCATGACACTGCCGGCGAGGTCGCGCCGTGCGACCTGCCACCAGTCGGCGAGGAGGCGGGCGCGCGCTCCCAGCGGGTCTTCGGCGACGTGGAGCCGTCCGCGCTCGGCGGCGAAGGCGAGGTAGGGCTCCGGCTCGCCGGCACGGAGGCGAGCGAGCGCCCGTCGCTCGGCGAGCTCGACCTGGCGGCGGTTGTCTCGCAGCTCGAGCGAGACAAGCCGCTCGGAGAGGGCGGCGAAGAGGCCGCCGGCACCCACCGAGGGAAGCTGCGCGGGATCGCCGACGAGGATCGCCTTCCCGTCGGCGTCGTCGATGAGACGGAGGAGCGGAGCGAGGATGCGCGTCTCGGCCATGCCCGCCTCGTCGACGACCACGACGCACCCATGCGGAAGCCCGCCCCCTGCGCGGGCCTCGAGGAGGAGCCGGTGGAGCGTCGCGCTCTCGATCCCGGCGCATGCGCGAAGCTCCTCGGCCGCCCGCCCGCTGGGCGCCGTCCCGAGGACAGGGACCCCCGCCCGCTCGAACACCTGGGCGAGCGTTCGCAGCGCCGTCGTCTTCCCGGCGCCAGCCTGGCCGACAACGCAGACGACCCGATCGCGAGCGCGGCAGCCCTCGCTGATGATCGCCTGCTGGTCGCGGGAAAGGGCGCCACGCGCGAGTGCACGAGCGACGTCAGGGCCTGCGACGGTGGGGGCACCAGCGTCCCTGCCGGCGAGCGCGAGCTCGAGCGCCTCCCGCTCGACAGCGAGAAGCTCGCGAGTCGTGAGACGTGCCGGACGCCCGGGCACGCTCCCAGGCTCAAGGACGGCGAAGCGAGGGAGCGAGGTGAGCGAGCGCCCGAGACCCGCGATCTCCTTGGCGGGCGCCCCTTGGGCGTGGGCCTCGGCGAGCGCGCACACCAGCTCGGGCTCGGTGAAGGTGGTCTGCTTCGCTGTCATCCCTTCGGGTCCGAGCAGGCGCTCGACGAGGCCGACGAGGTCTGGCTCCACCCGCTCCTGCGAATGGCCGACGAGCGCGCGCAGCTCGGCCCGCCCAAGCCCGTGCTCGTCCGAACGGAGGCGCCACTCGTCGCGCAGGCGCTCGAGCGAGACCTCCTCCTTCCGGTCCCGCGTCGCGAGCGCGGCCACGCGAGTGGCGCGGAAGCCCTCGCCGCCGCGCTCCTGCAAGTGCTGGAGGAGCGTCAGCCGTCGCCTCGAGAAGGCGCGCATCGCACCCCTAGGGACGCCGACGAGCTCCGCCATCCCCTTCAGGGGCTCCGTCCACTCGATCCCAAGACGCCGGGAGAGCTCGAAGCGCAGCTGCGCTTCGTAGAGGTAGCCGGCTGCGAGACGGTAGGTGCGCAGAAGACAGTTGCCGTCGAGCGCCCGCCACTCCCCGTCTGGGCTCATCGCGAAGTTCGCGACGATGACGTGGGTGTGGAGGTGAGGGTCCTGTGCCCTGCTTGTGCGGTGGCGGAAGGCGGCGCAGACGAAGCCGCCCGCTCGTTCGCGGATCGTCCCGCCCTTGCCGCGGCGCGTTACGCACGCCTCCCGCTCGAGATAGGCGAGCGCCGCGCGCCAGGCCTCCTCGTGGGCCTCGGACACAGCCCGGTGCACCGCCTCGTCGTCGCTGAGCGCGTGGAGAAGGCTCACGCTCTTCGGGCAGGAAAAGACGAGGTCGAAACCAGTCACCGGCGCAAGCCGCTTACGCTCTCGGACGAGCTTCCCCGTCTCCGGGTCGATCCGCTCGACCGTGATCGTCCGGTGTTTGACCGGCGTGCGCAGGCGCGTGCCGCTCGCCGGATCGCTTCCGCGGAGGAGCGTCCCGAGCTCGCCGTCGTGGACGACGCCGGCGAGGCCGAGCTCCTCGGCGCCGCGCCCTGCCCAAACGCCCGGCGACTCGCCGCGACCGGCGTAGTAGTCGTCGAGACCGCCGGCGACCTCCTGCTCGTAGTAGGCCTCTTGGCCGACGGTGAGCTTGGCCACGCTCAGCACGCCGGCTCCCTACACGAAACCGAAATCGCCGAGACGCACATGCACCCAAGGTGCGAGCAGGGTTGTCCGTTTGCAAAACGAGCAACGATTCCATCCCACACTGTCCCCACAGGAGGTTCGCAAAAGGCCGCATTTCGCGGCACGACCGCATCTTGGCGCGATGCCAGAAAACCCTGCCCAGAGCCGTCCTTCGGGGAAACCCCCGCAAGCCGGCAGAATCGCCGGGTGCGACTTACACGCAGGAGGTCGCTGGTTCGAGCCCGGCACCGCCCACTCCAGACCCAGCCCCTCCATCGCTAGAATTGCCGAGCCCGGGGGCGTAGTTCAGTTGGTTAGAACGCCGGCCTGTCACGCCGGAGGTCGCGGGTTCGAGTCCCGTCGCTCCCGTTCAAAGTGCCTGCAAGAGAGACTTTTTGTTGTCAGAGCGGCAACGCCTTTCCACTCCTCTTGCACGCGTCGTCCACGCTGCGCCTTCGAAGCTGTCGTAACAGCGATTTCGAAGCGTGTCGGCCGGGGAAGACCGGGCTCCGACGGGGAAGGTCGGGAAGTCCGTGATTGGCCCGCCGAGATGAACGCCGGACAGGTCAAAACGCGTTCGTTCTCCGTTGCACCTTCGGGCAACAGACCGGGGACCTCCGTGTTCATGCCGTAACACCCGGCAGCGGAGCAGCGCCGCGACCGTCGCTCAGGGCGTGACCATGGGTCGGGTGGGCCGGCGGTCGACGCCGCGCTGCCGCGAACACGCGGAGCCCTGTCCGGCGAGCACTTCGATGGTAAAGGAGGGGGTCTCCGATTCGAGTCCGCAGGAGGGTTGCGACAAGACCCGCAAATCGCGGGTTCTCTTCCCGACTGGGCGCTGGCGATCGGCTCGCGGACACAAGCCCCACCGTGCGCTGAGTGTACGACGCGGCGCGGCCGGGATCAGAAGCGGTGGAAGCGCCAGCCCCCGTCGACGGGAATCGTCGCACCCGTGACGAGGTCGAACGCCGGCGTGCAGAAAACGAGCGCGAGCTCGGCCACCTCGGCGCGCGTCACGAGCCGGCCGGCGGGCGTGGCCGCGATGGCGCGCGGCACGTAGTCGGGGTCGATCTTCGCCATCTCCTCGCCACTCTCGGCGATCTGCCCGGGCGCGAGGGCGTTGACCGTGATCTCCGGCCCGAGCTCGCAGGCGAGCTCCTCGGTGAGGAACACGATTGCGTCCTTGGCGAGGCCGTAGACCGAGTTGCTGCGGACGTACCGGGAGCCGGCGGAGAGGTTGACGATCCGCCCCCAGCCCGCCTCGCGCATGCCCGGCGCCACGAGCTGGGAGGCGAGGTAGGTCGCACGGACGTTCGCCTGCCAGACCGTGTCGAACTCGTCCACGGCGAGCTCCGCGAACGGCGCCCCGCCCCACGGGCCGGCGTTGTTCACGAGCACGTCGACGCGGCCGAGCGCGTCGAGCGCCGTCCCGACGGTCGAGCGCACGCCCGCCTCGGTCGCCAGGTCGCCGCGCGCGAGCGGATGCTCGCGACCTGTCGCCTCGCCGAGCCGCGCGGCCAGCTCCCGCGCCTCCCGCTCGGACGCCTTGTAGCCGAGCGCGACGGTCGCGCCCGCGGTTGCGAGGCTTTCCGCGATCACTGCGCCGAGGTTCCGCGACGCACCGGTAACGAGCGCGGTCTTCCCCTCGAGGACGCCCTGCGCCATGACCACCTCCTTCAGACGAGCCGCGGCAGGACCTCGGCCGCGGCGAGCTCGACGATCTTCTCCGCCCGCTCCGCGGGCAGCGGCAGGAGGCAAACGGAGTCGGCGCCGGCGTCGAGGAGCTGGCGGATCTTCGCGGCGCACTCCTCCGGGTCGCCCGCGACCGCGAGCTCGTCCACCCACGCTGCGGGCAGCGTCTCGGCCGTCACCTCGCCCGCTGCCAGCTCCTCCGCGATCCCGGCCACCTGCGCGAGCGCGTTCGTGGGCCCCGCCGCGTTCAGGTAGAAGGCCATCGGCCCCCGGATCGCCTCGCGTGCACGCCCGCCGTCGCGGTCGACCGCGAAGAGCGTGTAGACGGCGACCCGGTGGTGGCCGGAGCGGCCGGCGCGCGCCATCCCCGCGGCGATCTGCTCGCGCGCCCACGTGACGTACTGCGGCCCGGCGAGGACGGAGACGACGGTCGCGTCGGCGACCTCGCCCGAGAGCTGCAGCATCTTCGGCCCGTTCACGCCCATGTAGACCGGGATGGGCTCCTCGGGCGGGTGCGCGAGGCGCACGTCGCGGAAGCCGTAGTACGTCCCCTCGTCGGACAGCTTCTCGCCCGCGAGCAGCGCGTGGACGGCGCCGACGCACTCGCGCATCGCGGTGAGCGGCGACTTCGGCATGAGGCGCATCTGCCGCATCCAGGCGGGCACGCCGAGGCCGATGCCCGGCCAGAAGCGGCCGGGGAAGAGCTGGGCGAGCGTCGCGAACTCCATCGCGAGGAGCGCGGGGTGGCGGACGACCGCGGGGACGATTCCCAGCCCGATCGGGACGCGCTCGGTCGAGGCGAGCGCGGCCGCGGCGCCTGCCACCCCGCCGGTGTAGAAGCAGTCCTCGCCGAACCATAGCTCGCCGAAGCCGAGGCGCTCGCCGAGCTGCGCCGTGCGCACGAGCTCGCGCGGCGCGACGGCGGCGCCAAGGACGAGGCCGACGGGCAGCGTCACCGGCGCACCTCGACCTCGCCGCAGACTTCGCACTCGTAGGCGGTCATCGCGTACCCGGCCTGGCCGAAGTACCCGATGGGGACGGCCTGCCCGGGGCAGTCCTCACGCGTGCACTGTTGCGTCCGCGCGCGCAGTGCGGCGACGGCGTCCGGCGGCATGATCTCCTCGAGCGGCTGGAGCGAGTCGAGGTCGGCCCGCTTCACCGGCGCCTACTCGATGACTTCGCCCACGACGGCGACAGCCTCGCCGACGTAGGAGAGCCACTCCTTGTCGAACTCCTGGACCTCCGGCTTGTCCGTCGAGAGGTCGGCCTCGTACGCCGCGAGATCGGTCACCTCGACGACCTCGATGAAGTCATACGGCGGCTTCCCGTCCTCGCCCAGCAACGAGGCGGCGCGGCTGACGACGTAGCTTTCGATGCTCGGGATGCTGCGCGCGAACGGGTAATCGACCTCGCGGACCCACCGCTCGTAGTCGGAGGGGTGGACGCCCTCGCGGAGCTTGTTCAGGAAGAACACCCGATGAGCCACCTAGGTCTCCTCTCCTCGCACGGCCATGAACACCCGCTCCGGCGTGAGGGGCAGGCGGCGGACGCGCACACCGGTCGCCTCCGCGACGGCGTTCGCGATCGCGGCGGGCGGGGGCACGATCGACGGCTCGCCGACCCCCTTCGCGCCGTACGGCCCCTCGTTGGACCCGGACTCGATCACGATCGCCTCGATGTCGGGAAAGTCCATGGACGTCGGCATCTTGTAGTCCGTGAGGGTCGGGTTCCGGACGTAGCCGCCCTCGTAGACAATCTCCTCGCCGAGCGCCTGGCCGATCCCCTGGACGGCGCCGCCGCGGATCTGGCCGCGGACGCCCTCGGGGTTCACCGCGTAGCCGCAGTCCTGCGCGGCGACGTAGCGGAGAAGGCTCACCTCGCCGGTGAGCTCGTCGACCTCGACCTCGGCGGCGTGGCAGTGGAACGTCGGCTCGTTGAACGCCGGGTAGAGGAGCCCCTCGACCGCCTCGTCGTCGTACTCGGTCGGGGTCGCCAGGAAGGTGCCTCGGCCGGTGATGTAGCCGCCCTTCCACAGTGACGCTTCCCCGATCTCGGCGAGCGTCATCCCGCGGTCGGCTTCGCCGCGCACCGACACTCGCCGGTCGGCGAGCTCGAGCTCGCCGGGCTCGCACCCGATCTCCTTCGCCACGAGCTCGAACATCTGGCGCTTGCAGTCGTCGGCGGCGAGCCGGACGGCGTTGCCGACGTTGTAGAGCGTGCGGCTACCCTGGGCGCCGAAGTCGTACGGGGTCGCGTCGGTGTCGGAGGTGACGAGGACGAGGTCGGCCAGGTCGACTCCCATCTCGTGGGCGAGGATCTGCGCGACCCCGGCCTGCACCGCGCCGGTGCCGATCTCGGTGGCGCCCGTGATGAGGCCGATCGTGCCGTCCTCGTTCAGCTTCACGTAGCAGCTCGCCGAGCCGGTCGTCGTCGTCCACCAACACAGTGCGAGTCCGACGCCGCGGCCGGGGAGGCGCTCGCGGTCGTGGTAGCCGATGCGCTCGACGACGGCGTCGATCGCGTCGCGCAGGCCGACGTGGGCGAGCACTTGCCCGCTGGGGCCGAGGTCGCCCTCGCCGACGATGTTCCGGAGCCGGAACTCGAGCGGGTCGAACCCAAGCGCGCTCGCGATCACGTCCATGTGGGACTCGACGGCGAAGATCGTCTGCGGGCCGCTCGGGCCGCGGTAGGCGCCGGCATTCGCGCGGTTCGTGTAGACGGCGACGCCATGGAGGTCGACGTTTTCGATGCGGTAGACGCCGGCGGCCATCAGAGCCGCCACCGAAGCGATCACGGGCGAGTCGCCAGCGTAGGCGCCGGCGTTGAAGACGACCTTTGTCCGGCGGGCCACGATCGTGCCGTCGTCCATGACCCCCGTGGTGATCGTAATGGTCGCGGGCATGCGCGGCGCTGCAGCGAGCATTTCCTCCTCACGCGTCCACACGTAGCGCACCGGGCGGCCCGTCTCGAGCGCGAGCAAGGAGGCGAAGTGCTCGCAGCCGAGGTCGAGCTTCCCCCCGAAGCCGCCGCCGATGTAGGTGCTGCGGACGCGCACTTTGTTCAGCGGGAGCTGGAGGACGCGAGCCAGGGCGGCGCGGAGGTTGAAGGGGTTCTGGGTGGAGGACGAGACGGTCACCTGCCCGGCCGCGTCCACCCAGGCGACGCCGGCGCGCGGCTCGATGTAGCCCTGGTGCACCTGCTGCGTCTCGAACCTGTCTTCGAAGACCCGGTCGGCCCGCGCGAGGGCGGCGTCGACGTCACCGCGGCACACGTTCGCGTGGGAGAAGACGTTGCCCTGGCGGCGCAGGTCGGGGTGGGAGTAGTAAGACTCCCACCCCGGGTGGAGGAGCGGCGCCCCCTCGGCGAGCGCCTCCTCGGGCGTGTTGAGCACGGGCAGCGGCTCGTAGTCGACCTCGATCAGGCCGAGCGCCTGCTCGGCGACCTTTTCGCTCACGGCCGCGACCGCCGCGATCGCCTCGCCGTGGTAGCGGACGCGGTCGCGCGCGAAGACGGTCTCGTCGTGGATCGCTCCGCCCCAGCGCACGTCCGCCACGTCGGCGGCGGTGAGCACTGCCCGGACGCCGTGCAGCTCGCGCGCCTTCGAGACGTCGAGGCGCCTGATGCGCGCGTGCGGCACCGAGCTGCGGAAGACCTTCGCGTACAGCATCCCCTGCAACTGCTGATCGCCGCCGTAAAGGGCCTTGCCGCTGACCTTCTCGACCGCGTCGAGCCGGACGGCGTCCGTGCCTATGAGGCCCAGGCGGGTAGGTGCCACGATGGTCATCGCATCGTCCCCATGCTCGTCCGGGTCCGGAGTCTAACCTCTTGCGCGATCTTGGACCCGTGTTTCAACTACGGCAGGACGGTCTCTGTAGAGCAGGCACGCCACCTCCCTGCCACCGACCTGGAAGAAGGGGATCTCGCCGGTACGGCACTCGGGCATGACGTGCGGGCAGCGGTCCTGGAAGGGGCAGCCGCGGGGGATGCCGGTCGCGCTTGGCGTCTCGCCGGCAAGGAGCGCCCGGTGGCGCTTGCGGCGCGGCTCAGGGACGGGAATGGCGGCGATCAGCGCCCGGGTGTACGGGTGGAGCGGCTCGTCTAGGACGTCCTCGGCCCGACCGGCCTCCATCACCTTGCCGAGGTACATCACGATGACCCGATCGGCGATCTGGCGCACTGTCGAGAAGTCGTGCGTGATGAAGAGGTACGCCATGCCGAGCCGCTCCTGTAGCTCAGCGAGCAGTTCGAGCAGGGCAACGCGCAGCGACATGTCGAGCGCCGACGTGGGCTCGTCGAGCACCACGAAGCTCGGGCGCGTGGCGATCGCGCGCGCAATCCCGACGCGCTGCTTCTGCCCGCCGGACAACTCGTCGGGACGGCGGCCAAGCAAGCCGGGGTCGAGCTGGACGAGCTCCATCAGCTCGTGCAGGCGCTGGTCGAGTTCGCGACGCTGCTCGATCATCCCGTGCAGGAGCAGCGGCTCGCGTAGCGTCCCGCGGACGGACAACGACGGGTTGAGGCTGAGGCTCGGGTCCTGGAAGACCATCTGGATGTCCCTGCGCAGCGGCCGGACCTCCGCCTGCGAGAGCGAGCCGATCTCTCGGCCGCGGAAGGCGACCCGGCCGCGCTCGGGCTTCAGGAGCCGGACGAGGCAGCGGGCGATCGTCGACTTGCCGCAACCGCTCTCGCCGACGAGGGCGAGGGTCTCGCCCTCGTCCACGACGAAGCTGACGCCGTTGACTGCGTGCACCGTGACCCCGTGCGAGGTGAACGACTTCGCGAGCTCCTCTACCTCGACGAGCGGCGCGGCCCTGCTCACGCGGACCGCTGACCGGGGGACACCGTCTCGGGCGCGAAGCGATCGTCGTACAGGTGGCACAGCGCCCGGTGTCCGGCCTCGCCGCCGACCGGTAGGAAGGCGGGTCGCACCTCGAGGCACGGCTCGAACGTGTGCTCGCAGGCCGCGGCGTAGCGGCACCCGGCGCTCGCGTATGCGCGCTCGCCGATCGCGCCCGGCGGCCGGGCCCCGCGTGGAACCCGGCGGTCGGCCCGCAGCACGGAGCCGAGCAGGCGGCGGGTGTACGGGTGCTTCGGCTCGCGGAAGGCGCCCTCGACGGACGCCTGCTCGACGACGCGGCCCGCGTGCATGACGACGACGCGATCGCACGTTTCGGCGACGACGGCCAGGTCGTGCGTGATCAGGAGGACCGACATGCGCAGGCGTTCCTGCAGCTCCAGCAGCAGGTCGAAGATCTGCGCCTGGATCGTGACGTCGAGACCCGTGGTGGGTTCGTCGGCCACGAGTAGCTCCGGCTCGCCCGCGAGCGCCATCGCGATCATGATCCGCTGCGCCATGCCGCCCGACAGCTGGTGCGGGTAGGCCCGGTAGCGGCGGGCGGCGTCGCTGATGCCCACCGCCTGCATGAGCTCGAGCGCAGCGTCCTTGGCGGCGGGCCGGTCGAGCTCGCGGTGGAGACGCACTACGCGCGCGATCTGGTCGCCGGCCCGCAGCAGCGGGTTGAGGCTCGCCTTCGGCGCCTGGAAGATCATCCCGACGCGCTTGCCGCGGTAATCCCGCTTGCGCCGCTCCTCCATCGCGAGCAGGTCGGCGCCATCGAGCAGGATCCGGCCGCCGTCGATCGAGGCGCGCCGGTCGTTCAGGCCCATGATCGAGAGCGCGCTCACCGTCTTCCCCGAGCCGCTCTCGCCGACCAGCCCGATCGTCTCCCCGTGGCCAACGGTGAAGGAGACGCCGTCGAGGACACGGACGCGGGCGCCCGCCGACCCCGGGAACGAGACCGACAGCTCCTCGACCGCCAGGATCGGCTCCGGGCTCACGTTGCGGCCGGCACGCTCTCGTCGCGCTCGAATCTGTAGCCGAGCTGCTTGGCGATCGTCCCCGAGTCCACGTAAACCCAGAGCTCCTTGATGAGGCCCTTCTCGTCGAACGTGTAGATCCCGCACTCCGGCACGTCGAACCGCCGGCCGGTTGGCGCCAGGCCCATGAACTCGCCAGTCTGCGTCCCCCGGCACACCCACTGGCCGATGACGTTGTTGCCGACGGAGTAGAGCCGCTCGATCGCGACGGTCTCGTCCGGGAAGTAGTCGAACGAGCCGACGTAGTAGTCGCGCAGCATGTTCTTTCCGGCGATCGGCCCGTCGACGAAGGGCTCGTGCTGGACGGCGTCGTCGGCGAAGCACGCGAGCAGCTCGTCGAGCTTCTTCTCCGTGAACGCGCGGTTCTGCCGCCGCACTGTCTCCTCGTTTCGCTCCTGGGGGGTCATCAGGCCTCCTGTCTCGTTTACCGCCGTCGCTCCCTGAGGCCGCTGCCGGTCAGCACGGCCGACATCACGAGGAGCAGGATGAAGAGCCCGGGGATGGTGCTCGTCCACCACACGCCGCTCAGAACGTCGCGGGTGCCCTCGCCGACCATGAGCCCCCACTCCGGCGTCGGCGCGGTGATGCCGACCCCGAGGAACGCGAGCCCCGCGGTGTCGAGGACGGCCCACCCGAAGGCGAGCGTCGCCTGCGCCAGCGTGGGGCTGAGGCTGTTCGGCAGCACGTGGCGCAGGCCGACACGCCAGCGCGGGTTACCGACGGTGACGGCCGCGTCGACGTACTCGATCGTCCGCTCGGAGAGGACGCGCGAGCGCGTGATCCGGATGAAGTACGGCGTGTGGGCGGTCGCGAGCGCGAGGACGACAACCGTGACGCTGTTCCCGATCGCGGCGACGATGACGAGCGCCAGGAGGAGCGACGGGAACGAGAGCACGACGTCGGTCACGCGCATCACGACCTGGTCGACCCAGGTGCCAAGGAAGCCGGCGAGGACGCCTGCGAGCGTGCCGATCGACGCGGCGGCGAGGACGATCAGCGCGGGGATGAGGAGATCGCGCCGGCTGGCGTCCGCCACGCGGGCCAGGACGTCGCGGCCGTAGAAGTCCGTCCCGAACGGGTGGGCAAGCGAAGGGCCGTGTAGCGCCTCGACCGGGTTCGTCTTCAGCGGGTCGGCGGGGATGAGGAGCGGGCCGAGGAGCGCGAAGAGGACGAGCAGCGCGAAGAGCGATGCCCCGATCCAGAGGCCGGTCCGGCCCGTGATCGCCCGGGCGCCTGCCCGCAGGCGTTGGAAACCAGGGGACGGCCGCGCCGCTGCCTCGGAGACGCTCACGGCTCAGGCGGCGAGACGAACGCGCGGGTCGATGAGCGAGTACGCGACGTCGACGAGGACGTTGATCGCGATGTAGAGCGCGCCGACGAGGAGCACGACCCCCTGAAGCGTTTGCAGGTCCTTCCCGAGAAGCGAATCGAATGCGAGCTGGCCGATACCGGGCCACGCGAACAGCCGCTCGATCAGGACATTGCCTCCGAGCAGGAAGCCGAAGACGGCGCCGATGGTCGTGATCACGGGTAGGAGCGCGTTGCGGAAGGCGTCGCGCCACGGCGGGACGCCGATCGCGCGCGCCGTCCGCGCGTAGTCGGAGCGGAGCGCATCGAGCATCGCTGAGCGGGCGATGTTCGCGATCGGGGCGACCAGGATGAAAGCAAGCGCCGCCGTGGGCAGCGCCAGGCTGTGGAGCGCCGAGAAGAACGTGTCGATCTCGCCTGCAAGCAGCGAGTCGACCGTGAAGAAGCCGGTGACGTCCGGCGGCGGCGAGACGCCGCCGGGCAGCCGCCCCAGCGGCGGCGCGGCGATGCCGAGCGTCGAGTAGAAGACGAGGATGAGCAGGACGCCGAGCCAGAACACTGGCATCGCCGTCCCGAGCACGATGACGCCGCGCACGGCCCCGTCCACGGCCGTGCCCTGGCGGACGGCGGCGAGGACGCCCAGGGTCACGCCGACGACCACGGCGACGATGAGGGAGAAGAGCGCCAGCTCGAGAGTGGCCGGTAGGCGGGCGCCGAGCTCCTCGTTCACCGGCGCGCCGGTGCGGATGCTCGTGCCGAGGTCAAGCGTGAACGTGCCAACGACAAAGTCCCTGAACTGCGCCGGCATGGGCCGGTCGAGACCGAGGTCGCGGCGGACCTGCGCGATCTCCTCCGGCCCCGCGTAGGGGCCGGCCCGGACCGCCGCCGGGTCGCCCGGCACGAGGCGGACGATGATGAAGACCGCGACGACGACGCCGACGAACGTCAGCGCCGAGATGGCGAGCCTGCGCGCGAGGAAGCGGATCATCCCGTCGGCCCAGACCCCGGGCGGGCGACGTTGAAACGACGTCTCAAGCCACCGCGAGCGTTCCAGATGGGGCCTGGCTCTGCCCAAGCGCGCCGCCGCAGCGCTGGCAGCACGCGCCCGGCAAGGAGCTCGATGATGAACGCGGCGCGGTCCGCCGGCGCGGGCAACAGCATCACCGCGTCGGCGCCCGCCTCGAAGAGCGCCTCGATGCCGCTGCGACACCGATCCGGGTCGCCGACGACCGCGAATTCGTCCAACCAGGCGGCGGGGAGCGAGCGCGCGAGCTCTCCGACGCCGCCTGCCGCGAGGAGCCGCTGAATCTCCGCGGTCGCGCCCGCGACCTCCGTGACCGCGTTCGGCGCCGCGAGCGCGAGGTGCGGCGCCAGCACGTCCCGGGCCAGCTCGCGGGCGCTGGTCGCGTCCTCGTCGAGAACGAGGAGCGCGAAGGCGGTGACGCTGCGACGGGCGCCTCCGGCGTCGCTGGCTCCGGCCTCCACCTGCTCGCGGGCCCAGCGCACGTACCCGGTCGTGCTGGGCAGCGCGAGCACCACGCCGTCGCCGAGCGCGCCCGCGAGGCGGAGCATGCGGGGGCCGATCACCCCCACGCGAAGCTCCAGCGGCGTCTCCGGCGGGTACTCGAGGCGGACACCCTGGAACGAGAAGCGGGAGGCGCGCTCGGTCAGCTCCTCGCCGGCGAGCAGCCGGCGGAGCGCCGAGACGCCCTCGCGCATGACCGCGAGTCCCGACGGCGGCGTCAGGCCCATCTGCTCCAGCCAGCCCGGGGCGCCTAGCCCTAGGGCCGGGAGGAGCCGGCCCGGGTAGGCCCCGGCGAGCGTCGCGAGCTCCATGGCGAGGAGCGCGGGATGGCGGGTCAGCGGCGAGACGACGCCGATCCCGACGGGTAGCCGCTCGGTCGATGCGAGCGCGATCCCCGCCATCGAGATCGCGCCGCCGTAGAAGAAGTCCTCGCCAATCCAGAGCTCGTCGAAGCCGCGACGCTCTGCCTCGCGCGCCGCCGCGCCGACCGTCTCGGGGGCGGTCCCTGCGGCGAGGACGAGACCGACGCGGCCGAGGTTGCGAGACGTTCTGAGATCGATTGACAAGCGAGAAGTCTTTTGAAACCCTGTACCAAATCCTAACTTGGACTTGGCACGGCCACAAGGCGGGTCCGCTTCGGGCCGCCGTGCCGAAAGAGGGAGAGAACGTGGGAAAGCCGTCTGCAAAGACCTCCGGCGCGCCGGCGGCGTCACCGGTGTCCACTCTCGACGACCCGATCCGCTCGATCCTGGGCAACACGAAGCAGACCCCGGAGGAGGCGCTCGTCTTCTGGACGCGCCTCTTCGCCACCCACGACCGCCTGATGTTCAAGGCATTCGAGCGCGAGGCCGGCGAGGAGCGCGCCTTCCGTATGCACAAGCGCGTGTGGGAGAACGCGACCTACCCACTGCTGCCGATCCTCCAGGCCTCCGGGCCGGGGGTGGAGGATGCGGTGGCGGCGTTCGTCCGCGCGTTCATGGTGCACGACTACTACTGCTTCTGGATCATGGTCGAGGAGTTCGGGGAGGTCCGGGCGATCGAGACTCACCACTCGATCTGGGAGAGCCAGGACGAGGAGGCCGGCGAGGTCGGCGTCAAGGAGCTCGGCAAGACGGGCGTCACTTGGGAGGAGCTGTACGAGCTCTACCAGGAGGCGACGGATCACGAGGGGATCCCGTTCAAGCTCGTCGAGATCGCCGACGACCACCTGACTGTCGAGGCGAAGCAGTGCGCGTACTTCGACTCGATGTGCCATCTCTTCGGGCAGGAGAAGGGGGAGCAACTCCTGCACAAGATCGCAATCGAGAGCACCGATCGGACGATCGAGTGCTTCCTCGCCGGCGTCGGCCAGCAGCACAACGTACAGGGCGTCATGGTCAAGCACCGCTGCCACGGCGACGACGGCTGCCGCGTCGTCTTCACGCGGCGGACGCCCGAGGGCGCTCCGAGCCGCTCGTACGAGGTCTAGCGGTGTTCGCGCAGGTGACGACCTTCCGGATCCACTCGGCGGCGATCACCAAGGTCGTCCGGGCCTTCGAGCGGCAGATCCTCCCCGAGGCCCGCACGCAACCTGGCTTCCTCAAGGCCGACCTGCTCACGCGGTCCCGTTTGAACAAGGGCGTCGCCGTCTTCTATTGGGACACCGAGGGCGACGCGATGAACTGCCAGAAGAGCGGCACGTGGTCGAAGCTCCTCGCTCCGCTCGACCCGTTCGTGCTCGAGCCGCCGACCACCGAGGGCTACGAGCCGAACATCGTCAGCCCGTTTCCCGACGGAACGCGCACCTAGGAGGAGATACGCGATGACGAAGCACCCCACCGGCAGCCCTAAGCGGCTGCGCGCCCACCGTCTCATCCTGCTCGCAGTCGCGGCGCTCGCAGTCGCGCTCCTCGCAGCCTGCGGCGGCGGCGGCGGCGGCGGCGGCGAGCCGACCGAGAAGAAGCCGATCACGGTCGCGCTCTCGACCGACCTCGACGTCCTCGATCCGCAGCTCTTCAAGAACGACGTCGCCATCATCGTCACCGCATCGTTGAACGGGACGCTGATCCAGGAGGAGAACGCCAACGAGGACGGCGCGATGGTCGCGACGGGCGAGTACGTCGACAACATCGCCGAGTCGTGGGCGGCCTCTGACGACGGCAAGACCGTCACCTTCAAGATCAAGGAAGGCCTGAAGTTCCAGGACGGGAGCCCGCTCACGGCCGACGACTGGGTCTACACGTGGCGGCGCATCTTCGAGGGGCCCGGCTACATCAGCCTGCTCCTGCCGATCATCGGCATCACCTCAGCCGACTCGGTCACGGCGCCCGACCCGCAGACGCTTGTGATCGAGCGCGAGTTCGACAGCCCGATGTTCATGCCGTTCATGGCGTCGCCATGCTGCTTCGTCGTCATGAGCGAGGAGACGGCCGAGGCGCACAAGACCGCCGACGACCCGTGGGCGGCCGAGTGGTTCACGAGCAACGTGAACTCGAGCGGGCCGTACGTGCTCGAGTCGTGGCAGAAGGGGCAGGAGGTCGTCCTCGCGCCGAATCCCGAGTACCCGCTGCCCGACTACGTCAACAACTCCGGCGTCACGTTCAAGATCGTGCCGTCGCCCGAGGACCGCGTCGCGCTCGTGCGCGGCGGCGCGATCGACGCGGCCCAGAACATCGCGTACCAGGACCTGGACACGCTTCGGAACGACCCCAACGTCCGCATCTTCCAGTTCCCGGGCCGCCGCGTCGCGTACGTCGGCTTCAACACCACGACGCCGCCCTTCGACGACGTCAACCTGCGCAAGGCGATCCAGAAGGCGATCCCGTACGACACGCTCGTCGACCGCGTGCTGTACGGCTTCGGGCAGAAGGCCGGCTCCGTCGTGAGCGTCGGCATGGAGGGCTACAAGGAGGTTCTGCCGCCGGTCCAGGACCTGGACGCCGCGCGGGAGGCGCTCGTGCAGTCCTCATACGACGGCGACACGCTCACGCTCGCGGTGCGCCAGTCGCAGCCGCAGGACCACGCCTCCGCGGTGTTCATCCAGGATGCCCTCCGGGAGATTGGCGTCGACGTCGAGATCCAGACCCTCGCCGACGTGCAGTTCCAGGAGCAGATCGGGAAGAAGGCGATCCCATTCTTCATCATGGACTGGCAGTCGCTCGGCACGGACGCCTTCTACCAGTTGACCTGGGTCGCGAAATCGGACTCGCCCATCAACTACACGGCGTACGCCGACCCGCGGATGGACAAGCTCATCGCCCAGGGCGTTCCCGAGAGCGACCTGGCCAAGCGCGAGGCCCTCGCCCAGGAGAGGCGCAGGACCTCTGGGCGGAGCAGGTCCCCTGGGCCCCGCTCTTCCAAGCCGATGACGTGACAATCACGGGCAAGGACGTCGCCGGGGTCAACAACTTCTACGATCCGCTCCAGCGGCCGCAGTTCCTCTACAAGGAGTAGCGGCGAGTCGACAGTCGTCGGACGAGCCGCCCCCGTTCGAACGGAGGCGGCTCCGTCCGGGAGGTGAAGCAGATGGATCCGATACTCAGCGTCGCCGAGGAGACCGGCCAGTCGCACGAGGAGCTGGCCCGCCACTGGGCCGAGCTCTTCGTCATCCACGACCGGCTCGTGCTCCAGACCTTCGAGCGCTGGCTCGGGAAGGAGCGCGCGCCCGAGCTGCACCGGCGCGTATGGGAGAACCCGACGGCGTCGCTGCTCGAGATCTTCCAGTCGGTCGGCCCCACCGCGGCGGACGCGCTCGCCGCCTACGCGCGGGCGTTCATGATCCACGACTACTGGTTCCTGCGCGTCTTGCGCGACGAGCTGGGCGACGTCGACGCGGCCGAGGCCCACCACAGCCTCTGGGAGGGGCAGGCCGAGGACTTCGCGCTCGTCCACGAGCAGGACCGGCCGGGCGAGCAGGACACGCTCTCGTGGGAGCAGCTCTACCGCCTCTACAAGGAGCACTGCGACCGCGAGGGGCTCCCGTACCGCTTCGTGGAGGCGACCGACGACAAGCTCGTCGTCGAGGCGCACCAGTGCGCCTACTTCGACACGATCTCGAAGGAGGTTGGCGAGGAGGAGGCGAAGGAGCACAACCACCTGATCGCGATCGACTCGACCGACCGCACGATCGAGGCGTTCTTCGTCGGCATCGGCCGGCCGAACGAGTTCCGGGGCGTCATGACGCGGCACCGCTGCCACGGCGACAGCGTCTGCCAGATCGAGTTCACGCGTCGCGACCCGGACGAGCCGGAGAAGCTGGGCGAGCCGCTCGAGCGGCCGGGGGCGCGCTGCTACTGGCTCCGCAACGCCGTGCTCCAGGCGCGCGGGCCGGAGGCGTGAGCGTGTTCGCGCGGGTGACGACGTTCGCCGTGAAGCCCGCCGCCTGGCCGCACCTGATCGCGGTCGCGCGGGACGAGGTCGTACCCGCCTCGCAGGCACGGCCCGGCTTCCTCCGGGCTGAGCTCTTGACGCGGAGCCGGATCAGTAAGGCGATCTACACGAGCTTCTGGCACACCGAGTTCGACGCGATCGAGGCGGAGAGGGGGGGCCACCTCGACGACGAGATGGCGCGCTTCGAGCCGTACGCCGCCGGCCCTGCGATCGTCGAGGGCTACGAGGTGAGCGTGCTCGCGGAGTCGCCCTCGTCGGGCTCGCGCTCGACGGCGATGTCGCAGTAGGCGTCGCCCTTCGGCTTCGACCGGGGGTAGCCGAAGCAACGGAAGCGGCGGTTGAGCCGCTGGGCCGCCAGGTCCGCGAAGGCGGAGCACCCGGATTCGCAGATCTTGAGCTCGCGCAGGTCTTCGGGCATCGCCGTCCAGTAGGGGCAGGCGTGCACGCGGAGGACGCTTCGCTCCTCGGAGAACTCGGCCCACTCCCAGTCGGTCTCCGGGTCGGCGATGATCGACCCGGCGGTGCCCATGAAGTTCCGCCAGTCGTCCATGTCGCCCTCGCCCGACTTCGGCGGCAGACGCAGGAGTTCACGCGGCCCGTAGACGTCGGCCCCCTCGACGGAGAGCTCGTCGAGCTTGTCGGCGAGCTCTCGCGCCCGCTCCGGACCGAACTCACGGAGGAAGAGCTCGAGCGCGAGTACGTAGACGCGCGCGCCCTCGGCGCGGGCGAGCCGCCAGCGCTCCTCCATCGGGATCCCGGGCTCGTGCCGCCCGTCCATCAGCGGACGGAGGCCTCGGCACCCCGCGTCAGCCGGGTGCGCAGGAGGTCGGCCATGAAGTTGACCGAGAGGACGGTGAGGGTGATCGCGAGGCCCGAGAAGACGGCCACCCACGGGGTCTGGTTCAGGATCTCGCGCCCCTCGGACACCATGCGGCCCCACGTGGCCTTCGGCGGCTGCACGCCGAGCCCGAGGTAGCTCAGCGCGGACTCAACGAGGATCATGAAGCCCACCTGGAGGGCGGCCACGACGACCACCTGGGGGAGGACGTACGGGAGCATGTGGCGCAGGAGGACGCGCCGGTGGCCGGCACCGAGCACCACGGCCGACTCGACGAAGGAGCGCCGGTGGAGCGAGAGCACGATGCCGCGCGTGAGGCGCGCGAAGACGACCCAGCCGAAGATCACGAGGATTACGATGAGGTTGCGAAGGCTCGCGCCGAAGAGTGCGGCCGCCGCGATCGCGAGCAGGACGCCGGGGATGGCCAGGGCCATCTCCGTGGACATCATGAGCAGCCGGTCGACCCAGCCGCCCAGGCGGCCTGGGAGCCCGGCGAAGTAGCCCGAGACGAGCCCGATCGTCGTCCCGATGAGCGCGGAGGCGGCCGTGGCCGAGACGCCGACGAGGAGCGAGATCCGGCCGCCGTGCATGAGCCGCGAGAGGACGTCGCGGCCGAGCTGGTCGGTGCCGAGAGGATGGCTCCAGGAGCCGCCCTCGGCCCAGAAGGGCGGGGCGAAGCGGGCGCTCAGGTCCTGGTCGAGCGGGTCGGCTGGCGCGATGAGCGGGGCGAGGATCGCGACGGCGACGACGAGCGCGAAGAATGCCGTTCCCGCGTAGCCGAGCAGGCGCACCGTGGCCATGCTTCCTGCGCGGCCGCGCAGGAAGCGCGTTCGCGGCGCGACCTCGACGACGCTCACGCGCCGCCCTTTCGGATCCGCGGGTCGAGGATCCCGTAGAGGACGTCGCTCACGGTCGTCACGATCGCGACCGTCACCGCGATCAGGAGCACGATCGCCTGGAGGACCGGGTAGTCGGTCTGCGTCACCGACTGGACGGCCAAGAGGCCGATCCCGGGCCAGGCGAACACCGCCTCGACGATCACCGTGCCGCCGAGGAGCGCGCCGAAGTTCACGGCGACGACGCTCACGAGCGGGTTCAGCGAGTTGCGCAGGGCGTGCCGCAAGACGACGAGCCGGCGCGGCAGCCCCTTCGCGACCGCCGCCCGCACGTAGTCGGACGAGAGCGCCTCGATCATCGCTGCGCGGACGACCATCGCCAACTCCGCGACGAAGAAGAGCGCGATCGTCGCCACGGGCATCACGAACGACTTCCAGCCGCCCTTGCCCGAGGTCGGGAGCCAGGCGAGGTTGACCGCGAAGAAGAGGATGAGGAGGGTGCCGAGCCAGAACGTCGGCACGGCGCGGGCGACGAGCGAGAAGGAGATGAGCGCGCCGTCGAGCGCGCCGCCCGCTCGGGTGGCGGCGACGACGCCGAGCACGAGCCCGACGACGAGCGCGAAGCCGATGCCCAGGCCGACGAGCTCGAGGGTCGCCGGGAAGCGCTGGAACACGATGTCGGTCGCCGGCTGCCGGTACTTCCAGGACTCGCCCAGGTCGCCCTGGAGCACCTGCCCCATGTACCCGACGAACTGGAGCGGCAGCGGGTCGTCGAGGTTCAGGTCCTGGCGGAGCTCCTGGCGCTGCTCCGGGGACGCGAAGATCGGCAGGAGGACCGAGGCCGGGTCGCCGGCGAGACGCAGAAGGACGAACGCGACGAGGGTCGCGCCGAAGACGACGAAGACCAACCGCAGCAGCCGGTCGACGAGGAACCTCCCCAGCGCGACCCTCCTTCGCTTGTCGGCCCACCGCCTAGACGGTGGCCGAGACCCCGTTCCAGTGGATGCGCTCGTCCGGCGTCACCGTCAGCCCCTGCACCTTGGGGCTGACGCCGTAGAGCTTGTGGTGCTGCCAGAGGAACACCGGCCCCGGCGTCTCGTGCACGATCTGGTGGCACTCCTCGAGGAGAGCCCGGCGCTTGTCGACGTCGAACTCCACGTTCGACTGCCGCCACGCCTTGTCGTAGTTCGGATCGCCGAGACCCGTTCGCAGGAACGCGTCCGTGTCGTACCACATGAGCGCGAACGCCGAGTCCTGCACCGGGTAGTACTGCCAGCCGCCGATGTGCCAGTACTTGAGGGTGTACTCCTGGAGCGCCTTGCGCAGGAACACGGAGTACTCGATCACCTGCGGCGTGAACTGGATCCCCACCTCACCGAGCTGCGACCGCAGGACCTCGAACATGTCCTGCTGCTTCAGGAACTCGCCCGGCTCGCCGAGGAAGAAGTCGCCCAGGTCGACGCCGTTCCCGTGGCCGGCCTCCTCGAGCAGCGCCTTCGCCCGGTCGGGGTCGTAGGGGTAGTCCGAGAGCTGCGAGTTCCACCCGAAGGCGTCGTCTCCTGTCACCTGGCCGCTCATGAGCTTCGCGTAGCCGCCGAGCACAGAGTCGATGATGGCCTGACGGTCGATCGCGTGGTTCATCGCGAGCCGGACACGCGGGTCGGCCGTCGGATGGCCGTCAGCCTTGGCGTCGATGATGTAGGGGGTCATGAGCACGGACTGCGCAACCGGGGTGTCGGCAACGACGAGGCTCGCGCCCGCCGCCTTCTCGACGTCCTCGATCTGGAGGTCCTCGCAGATGTGGATCTCGCCGGCCTGGAGCGCCGCGAAGCGGCTCGCCGCGTCAGGGATGCCCCGGAAGCGGAGCGTCTCGATGAGCGCCTGCTCGCCCCAGTAGTCCCCGTTCTTCTCCAGGACGATCTCCTGGCCCTTCCTCCACTCGGCGAACCTGAACATGCCGGTGCCCACCGGCGCCTGCGCGAACGCCTGGGGGCCCATGTCCTGGAGCGCCGCCGGCGCGCCGAACTGCACCTCGGAGAGGCCGACGGGCGCCATTGCCCACGGCTCCTTCGTGTTGATGACGAGCGTGTACTCATCCTTGACCTCGGCGCTGTCGTACGGCTGGATCCGGAACATCACCGGCGAGGGCGGGTCGATGGTCAGGAGGACGTCGAGGTTGGCCTTCGCCGCCTCGGCGTTCCAGTCCTCGCCGTTGTGGAACTTGACGCCCTGGCGGAGCTTGAACTCCCACTGCGTCTCGCCGACCGGCTCCCACGACTCCGCGAGCTGAGGCTGCGGCCCCTTCTCGGGGTCGAGCGGATCGGACTTGCAGAGAAACTCGAGGATGCCGTCGTAGATCGAGTAGCCCTGCGGCTGGTACTCGAGGTTCTGGAAGAGCGTGGGGGGCTCGCCGGGAGTCGCCATCACGAGCTCCTTCGCCGTGGCGCCGCCGCCCCCGGACGTTGCGGTCGGCCCTGTCCCCGTCGTGGCCTCGCCGCCGCCTCCGTCGCCGTCTCCGGTGCAGGCCGTGAGGGCGAGCGTGCCCACTCCGATCCCCGCGGCGCCCAGGAACTGGCGCCGGTTCATCTGCCGCTCGAGCATTGGCTCCGAGCCGGACTTCGGTCTCGTCATCGTCTGTCCCTCCTCCGTCGAACTGTCGACCCACCGTTTTCGCCTGTCCGGCCGCGGCGCCCCCGAGGCGCCCGGCCTTCAAAGGTGCCCGTCCGGCCGCGCGAAAGGGCGAGAATCCCGCCATGCCGATCTACACCGTCCTCGGCCCGATCCCGCGGGACGCGCTCGGCCGGACGAGCATGCACGAGCACCTCCTGCTCGACGCGCGCGTCTGGGCCGTCCCCTCGCCCGAGCCGCCTCCCGCCGACGCGCGCGTCACCCCCGAGAACCTGACCTACACGCGCTGGAACTACCTCAACTTCGCTGACAACCTCTTCTCCGACGATCCGGCCGTCGTCACCGAGGAGCTCGCCCGGGCCCGCCGAGCGGGCGCGGCGGGGGTCGTCGACCTGACGATCGTCGGGCTCGGCCGGCGACCTGCGGAGCTCCCGGACATCGCCCGCGAGAGCGGGATCCAGATCATCGTGGGATGCGGCTTCTACGTCCACGACTCGCATCCCGACTGGCTCGACCGCGCGTCCGAGGACGACGTCTCCGCCTTCATCGCACGCGAGCTCACCGAGGGGATCGAGGCCACGGGCATCCGTCCCGCGCTCGTCGGCGAGATCGGGACGAGCAGCCCGGTGACGCCGCGCGAGCGCATGGTCGTCCGGGCGGCGGGCCGCGCCGCGGCGGCCGCGGGTGCCGCCGTGAACGTCCACCTCGATCCCGGCGGCGCCCACGCGCTCGACGTGCTCGAGCTGCTCGTGCGCGAGGGCATGGCTCCCGACCGGATCGTCTTCAGCCACATGGACGCCCGTCCCGACGCCGCCTACCACCGGGCGGTGGCCGAGAGCGGCGCGGTCCTCTCCTTCGACACGTTCGGGCACGAGTTCGTGATCCGCGACCTCGAGCGAATCCACCACCAGCCGACCGACCTCGAGCGCTGCGAGCTCCTCGCGCGGCTCGTCGAGGACGGCTTCGGCGGGCAGCTCGTGCTCGGCTGCGACTGCGGCTGCAAAGCCACGCTCGCCCACTTCGGAGGGCACGGCTACGAGCACCTCTTCCGGCGCATCGCGCCCGCGCTCGAGCGCTACTACGGCGTCGCTGCAGCCGACCTCGACCGGATGCTCGTGGAGACGCCGCGCCGACTGCTCGACCGCCCGCCGGTCCACTAGACCCTCGCCACCGGGACGCTCGGGACGTGCGGCGCAGCGGCGCCCTCGGGGCCACGCTCGACGAAGTGACACGCGGCCCAGTGACCGTCCTCCTTCTCCTCGAGCGGCGGCTCGACCGTGCGGCAGACCTCCTCCGCGAGGGGGCAGCGCGTGTGGACGGGGCAGGCCGCTGGCGGGTCGAGCGGCGAGGGGAGGTCGCCGCCGAGGAGGATCCGCTCCTTCATCGAGGCCCCGTCGGGCTCGGCCGGCGGGACGGCGGAGAGGAGCGCCTGCGTGTACGGCTGGAGCGGGTGGCCGATCACCTGCTCGGTGGTGCCCAGCTCGACGATCTTCCCCAGGTACATGACGGCGATCCGGGTGCACACGTGCCGGACGACCGCGAGGTCGTGGGAGACGAAGAGGTAGGTGAGACCGTCGCGCCGGCGGAGCTCGTCGAGGAGGTTCAGGATCTGCGCCTGCACCGAAACGTCGAGCGCTGAGACGGGCTCGTCCAAGACGACGACCTCCGGCTCGACCGCGAGGGCCCGGGCGATGGCGATCCGCTGACGCTGCCCGCCGCTGAACTCGCGCGGGTAGCGCGAGACCGCCTCCGGCCGCAGGTGGACCTTCTCGAGCAGCTCGGCAATCCGCCGGCGGCGCTCCCCGCCGCGCGAGAGCCCGTGGATGGCGAGCCCCTCCCCGACGATGTCGCCGACGGTCATCCGCGCGTCGAGGCTGTCGTACGGGTCCTGGAAGACGAGCTGAAGGCGCCGCCGAAGCTCCTTGCGCTCGGCGCCGCGGAGCTCCGCGACGTCCCGGCCCTCGAGGAGGACGCGCCCCGAGTCCGGGCGCAGGAGCTGGACGACGACGCGCGCCAGGGTCGTCTTGCCGCAGCCGCTCTCGCCTACGAGCCCGACCGCCTCGCTCTTCCCCACCGCGAGGCTGACGCCGTCGACGGCGCGGACGCGGCCGATCGTCTGCTGAACGAATGAACCGCGCGTGATCGGGTAGGAGGCGTGCACGTCCTCCACCTCGAGGAAGGGTGCGGCGCGCTCAGCCACCGGGCTTCACCCAGCACGCGACGCGGTGGCCGGGTCCGATCTCCTCGAGCGGCGGCTCCTCCTCCAGGCTGCGCTCGACGGCGAACCGGCAGCGGGGCGCGAACGCGCAGCCGCTCGGGAGCGCGAGGGGGTCGGGCGGCGAGCCCTCGATCGGCGTGAGCCGGTCGGCACGGTCGCCGGAGAGGCGCAGGATCGACTCGAGCAGGCCGATCGTGTACGGGTGGCGCGGCCCGCGGAAGAGCTCCGCCGTAGGGGCCTCCTCCACGACTTTCCCCGCGTAGATCACGAGCGTCCGGCTCGTGTAGCTCGCGACGACGCCCATGTTGTGGGTGATGAGGACCATCGCGATGCCGCGCTCGGCGGCGAGCTCGGCCAGGAGCTCGAGGATCTGCGCCTGGATCGTCACGTCGAGCGCCGTCGTCGGCTCGTCGGCGAGCAGGACGGCGGGCTCGCAGGAGAGCGCCATGGCGATCATGACGCGCTGCCGCATCCCGCCCGAGAGCTCGTGCGGGTAGGCGACGAGCCGCCGCTCGGGCGCCGGGATGCCGACCTGGCGCAGGAGGTCGACGGCCCGCTCCCGGGCCTCGCGCCTCCCGACGCGTAGGTGGGCCTGGATGCCCTCGGTGAGCTGGAGCCCGACCGTCAGCATCGGGTTGAGCGCGGTCGTCGGGTCCTGGAAGACCATCGCGATCCGGCGTCCCCGGACGCGCTGGATCTCGCGCTCGCCGCAACGAAGGAGGTCGATGCCGTTGAAGTCTGCGTGCCCCTCGACCCGCGTCGACCCGCGCGGCAGCAGGCGGAGGAGGGAGAGGGCGGTGACGCTCTTGCCGGACCCGCTTTCGCCGACGATGCCGATCGACTCGCCGGAGGCGAGCGAGAACGTCACGCCGTCGACGGCGCGCAGGACGCCCGCGCCGGTGAGGAAGTGGACGCGCAGGTCGCCCACGTCGAGCAGGGGCCGCTCGGCGAGACCGGTCGGCGGCGCGTGCGCGCCGGCTTCCTCGGAAGTTCCCACCTAGTCCTCCCGGCGCATCGCCGTGGCGGCTGAGCGCACCGAGGCGACGATCGTCGTGTAGCCGGTGCAGCGGCAGAGGTTCCCGGCGATCGCCTCGCGGATCTCGTCGTCGGACGGGTCCGGGCGGCGGGTGAGCAGGTCGGCAGCGGCCATCACCATCCCGGGCGTGCAGATGCCGCACTGCGCCCCGTTCTCCTCGACGAAGGCCTGCTGGATCGCGTGGAGCCGCTCGCCGTGCGCGAGCCCCTCGATGGTCACGACCTCGCGGCCCTCCACCGTCGGCGCCAGCACGAGGCAAGAGTCGACGGACTTGCCGTCGAGGAGGACCGTGCACGCGCCGCACTCCCCCTCGTCGCAGCCCTCTTTCGTCCCGGTGAGCTGGAGGCGCTCCCGGAGAGCGCGCAGGAGCGTCTCGCCCGGCTCGACGGCCACGCTCGTCTCCTCGCCGTTCAGCACGAAGGTGAGGAGGACAGTCACGCCGGCGCCGCCAGGGCACGCTCGCGGCAGCGTTGCGCCGCGCGTGCGACCATCCCCTCGAGGACGCGGCGCCGGTAGTCCGCGCTCGCGCGCACGTCGTCAATCGGCGACGCCGCGGCCGCGACCAGGCGGCCCGCCTCCGCCACGGCGTCGTCCTCGAGCCGCGAGCCTACGAGCGCCCGCTCGGCGTCGTCGGCGCGGTACGGCCGCTCCGACGCCGCGCAGACTGCGATGCGCGCGTCGGCGACCTCGCCGTCGTCGCCGACCTCGCCGTCGTCGGCGAAGGCGAGCCGCACGGCGAGCCCGACGATCGCGATCTCCATCGCGCGCCGCCGGCCGAGCTTGAGGTACGCCTCTCCGCTCGCCGCGGGCGGCCGCGACAGCGTCACCGCGGTCACGAGCTCGTCCGGGCGACGGGCCGTCCGCCGCCGGCCGATGAAGAACTCGGCGAGCGGCACGTCGCGCTCTCCGGACGCGCTCCGCAGCGTCACCCTGGCGTCCGCCAGGAGGAGCGACGGTGGCAGGTCGGCCGCGGGCGAGGCGTTGCAGAGGTTGCCGCCCACCGTGCCGGCGTTCTGCGTCTGCCAGCCGCCGATCTGCCCCGCGGCCTCCGCGAGTCCGGCGTACTCCATCCGCACGAGCGGGTCGTCCGCGAGCTCGCGGTGCGTCGTCAGCGCGCCGAGGACGAGCTCCGCGGCGGCCGTGCGGCCGCGCAGCTCGTCGAGGCCGCCGAGGTATACGACATGCTCGGGAGCGATCTCCCGGCGCAGGTACTGGACCACGACGTCGGTGCCGCCGGCGAGGACCTGCGCGCGCTCGCCGAGGTCGGCGAGCGTGGCGAGCGCCTCGTCGAGATCGTGCGGCGCGTGGTAGGCGAAGGTCACGCCTCCGCGGCCGGCGCGAGCGCGTAGCCGAGCTGCTGCGCGATCTGGCCGGAGTCGACGTATGTCCACTGGTTGCAGATCCGCCCGTCCTCCCTCATCTCGTAGACGAGGCACTCCGGCACCGAGAACCGGCGCCCCGTCGGGGGGATGCCGAGGAAGTCGCCGGTCTGCGTCCCGCTCGCGACGGTGCGCGCGATTACCCAGTCGCCGGTGGAGATGAGCTGCTCGATCGCGAGCGTCTCGTCGGGGAAAGCGTCGAAGAGCACCTGGTGGAAGTCGCGGAGCCTCTCCGTGCCTGCGATCGGCTCCTCGACGTAGGGCTCGTGCAGGACCGCGTCCGCCGCGAAGCAGTCGAGCACGGTCTCGAGGTCGTTGCGGTTGAACGCCTCCACGAGCCGCCGCACCGTCTCCTCGTTCCGGCCCGGCGCCACCGTCCTCAGCGCTCCTGCGGGTCGAAGTACACGCGGCAGGAGGCGATGCGGGCGTCATCGCCCAGGACGTACACCTCCGTCGCCCGGTGGGGCCGCTCTCCGTCGACGCGCAGCTCGACGACAACGTGGGTCTCGTCGCCGGTGAGCGTCTCGACCGCGAGCCTCGTCCCGTGCGCGGCGGCGAGGGCGGCGACCACCGTGTCGCGGCCCGCGACGTCGCCGCGCAGGCAGTCCCAGTAGCGGACATCGTCCGCGAGGAGGTGGGCGGCGCGATCGTCGGCGCGCGCGTTCCGCGCCTCGACGAGGCGCTCAACCAGCTCCTTCGGGCGGCGGCTCACCGGCCGCCCTCACGAGACTTGAAACACCGTCTCAAATCAACGCGAGCGTTCCAGAGGAGCGTCCGCGTGTCAAGCGTCTACCGACGCCGCCATCCCGTGTCCGACGGCAGCGGAGACGGCGTCCGCTTGGCTCCGGACGAGCTCCCCAAGCTCGGCGAAGCGCTCGGGCGTCACCCGCTGGGCCGGGCCGGCGACGCTGACGCCGGCGGCGACACGGCCCGAGTGGTCGAACACCGGCGCGCCGACGCAGCGGATCCCCTCCTCGTTCTCGACGTCGTCGGTGGAGTAGCCCCGCGCGCGGATCCGGCGCAGTTCCTCGCGCAGGTCGTCCCGGTCGACGATCGTGCGCTCTGTACGCGGGACGAGGCGGGCGGGCAGGTGGTCGTCGAGCTCGTCCTCGGGCAGGAAGGCGAGGACCGCCTTGCCGATCCCCGTCGAGTAGGCAGGCATCGTGTCGCCGACCCGGCTGAACATCCGCACCGCCTGTGGGCTCTCGACCTTCTCGATGTAGACGACCTCGGTCCCCGAGAGCGTGCCGAGGTGAACGGTCTCGCCCGTGCCGGCGGCGAGCCGGCGCAGCACCGGCAAGGCCTCGCGCCGCAGGTCGAGGCGCTCGAGGAACGCCATGCCGAGGCGCAGGTTCGTGATGCCGAGCGAGTAGAGGCCGCGCTCCTTGTCGACGCGGAGGAAGTCACGCCTCGTCAGCGTGCGCAGGATGCGGTGCGTGGTCGGCTTCGAGTACCCGAGGATCGCGCTGCACTCGGCGAGCGTCAGCCCGCGGTCGCCGTTCCGGCCGACTTCGAGCAGCACGTTGAGCGCGCGGTCGAGGGTCTGCGAGCCTGCGATCGGCCCGTCGCTCATTCGCCCCCCCTAGGGAGATCTGTCTGCATGGACACGATGGTACGCTCCGAAACCCCCTCTGGTGAAACAGCTTTTCACCCCATCGGCTTTCGCGCCAGTCGGATGAGACCGCCCGCCCATGCCATCGTGGCGATGCCTCGCTCGGGCATCCGTGAGGTGATGGAAATCGCGACCCGGCGCGGCGACGCCCTCCACCTTGAGATTGGCGAGCCGGACTTCCAGACGCCGCCGCACGTGGTCGAGGCGGCGGCGCGGGCGATCGCGGACGGGTTCACGAAGTACACGCTGAACCGCGGCCTCGTCTCGCTGCGCGAGGCTCTGGCCGCGAAGCTCGCCGCCGCGAACGGCATCGACGTAACCGCCGAGGATGTCGTCGTCACGACCGGCGGCATCACGGGGCTCTATGAGTCGCTCCTCGCCGTCGTCGAGCCCGGCGAGGCGATCCTTGTCCCCGATCCGGGCTGGCCCAACTACGAGATGATCGCATGCGCACTCGGCGCCGAGGTGGTGCGCTACCCGCTCGACCCGGAGGCGGGCTACGAGCCCGACCTCGAGCGGCTCTCCGAGCTCGCGCGCCGGCCGGGCGCGAAGGCGCTCGTGGTCAACAGCCCCGGCAACCCGACCGGCGCGGTCTGGTCGCGCGGCATGGTCGAGCGCGTGGTAGAGATCGCCCGCGCGGCCGACCTCTACCTCGTCAGCGACGAGGTCTACGAGGAGATCGTCTTCGAGGGCGAGCACGTGAGCCCGGCCAGCCTCGACCCGGACGGTCGCGTCCTCAGCGTCTTCTCCTTCTCGAAGACGTACGCGATGACGGGCTGGCGCGTCGGGTATGTCGCCGCGGCGCCGGAGATCGCGGACCTCGTCGCGAAGATCCAGGAGCCACTGATCAGCTGCGCGACCGCGTTCGCGCAGAAGGCGGCCGAGGTCGCGCTCACGGGGCCGCAGGACTGCGTCGCCGAGATGCGGGACGCCTACCGCAGCCGGCGCGACCTTGCCGTCGCCCGCCTCCGGGAGGCGGGGCTCCTCGTCAACGAGCCGCATGGCGCGTTCTACGTCTTCGCGGACATCGGCCGGGCGACCGCCGAGACCTACCCGTTCGCCCGCTGGCTCGTCGCCGAGCACGGCGTCGCTGTCGCCCCGGGCGAGACATTCGGCCCGGGCGGTCGCGGCCTCGTGCGGCTCTCGCTCGCCGCGCCGCCGGCCGTCCTCGAGGCGGGCATCGATCGCCTCGCGGCGGCGGTGGACGCCTACCCGGCGGGGCTCGCCGCCGACGTCCAGTCGACGTCGTAGCCGAAGGCGCGAGGCCCCACCCACCGCAGCGCCTCGGGCGTCGTCAGCCGTGGCGACGGCGGGATGACGAGCACCTCGACGCGGAATCCGAAGCGGACGAGCTCGGTCGTCACGGGCTCGGCCGTCTCGGCGTCGACGAGGGTGATGAGGTCGGGCACAACCGCGAGCAGCTCCTCGCCCCGGCGCACGACGAGGTTCTCGTTCTGGAACTCCACCTCGAGCGGCCCGCCGACGTCTGCGTCAAAGGCCTCGAGGCGGATGGTGCCCCGCGCGAACCCGCCGGCCGTGCGTCGCTCGACATCCACGACCTTGCCGCGGAACAGGCGCCTGCCGCCCGTGACCGCGAGCAGGGCGTCCAAGGGGTCGGCGCCCTCCCGGCGCGCGTCCGCGACCGCCTCGCCGAGGCGCTTCGCAAACGAAAGCGTCCGCGGCACGCAGGTGGCGCGCGCGTGCGCGCCGTCCATCGGCGTCATGGCGAGCCCAGCGTGAGCGCCCATCTCGACAGTGAGCGCTCGGGCGAGCCGCTCGAGCTCGGCCGGGCCGCCGGCGCGGCTGACGACGACGCAGTTGCCGTGGTCGTCGGCGAGCGCGGCCGGTGCGACCACCCCGCCGTAGATGAGGTACGTGACCATCGAGAGCTCTGGGAACGCGCGCCCCATGCCGTCGCCGTCGAGCACGGGTACGCCGAGCGTCGCACCCGCGACGAGCGCGCTCATGGAGTTGCCGCCGCCCATTTCGAGTGGGGCGACCACGTCGACGCGGCAGCCCAGGTGCTCCTCGAGCGCCCGCGCCGCCTCGGCCTCCTCCTCGCCCTGCGGCAACTTCTCGTAGCTCACCACGGGGGACCCCATTCCGCCCGAGGCGACGAGGAGCGCGTCGTCGGGAAGGCCGTCCGGATCGATGACGAGGAGGCGCCCACCGCGGCGCATGACCTCGCGCGCCCGAAGCATCCCCAGGTACGGGTTCCCGCCGCCGCCCGTCCCCAAGATCGCGGCGCCGTTTGCGATCGCCTCGAGGTCATCCTCGCGGACCTCCCATGCAGGGTCGATGTTGACATCCATTCGGGCCGCGCAGTATGAGTTAGGGCGCAGGATGACGTCGGCAGCAGCAGCCGTTGGCCGGCAGCGCGGGGGTCGCCTGCGTCGCCGTCTCACGCCCTACGCGATGTCCGCGCCGGCCGTCGCCCTGCTCGTCCTCTTCTTCCTCGTCGGCTCGCACTGGCGCCGTCGGCCACGCAGACGACAGACAGCGCGAACGCCTTCGCCGCCACGGTCGAGTTCGTGAACTACCTCGGAAGCACGATCCAGTACCTCTGCTCCGTCGACGGCCGGACGCTCGTCGTCGCGCGGCAGAACGACGCGTCCGCCCCGCCCGTGCGAACCGGCGACCAGGTGGTCGTGAGCTTCGCGCCCGAGGACTGCCTCTGCCTGAAGGCGGCTCCGGACGGCGCCTAGCCCTGGACAGCCGCCTCCTCGATGTCGTAGATCTGCCGGCCGTCGAGGCGGTAGTCCTCGTCGCCACCGTCGACGAGGCGCCGCTCGCGGACGAACGGGAGGGCCGTCCTCGGGTCGGGTGAGTCGATCTCGCGCGCCAGCCGATGCCCGCTGAAAATCGCCTCGGCGATGAAACCCGGCGCGTAGCAGTCGCCCACCTGGTAGAGGCCCGCGATCCCGGCCTCCGCGAGCCGCTCCGGCTGCTCGTCGAGCTCGCGGAAGAGCGCGTCGTCGGGAATGCGCTGCGTGACGAGGACGACACTGTCCACGTCTCGGTCGTGCTCGCGCGCGTCCCAGACCGAGAGCGTCGTCGCGCGGCCTGGCTCGACCCCCGTGAGGATCTGCTCGGTCACGACCTCGACGCCGAGCGCGCGCAGGCCGCGGTTCAGCCGGGGTGCCTCGAGCGTCTGCTGCGTGTAGGGCGCCATCGACGCGAACGGCGCCACGTAGGTCACACTGTGGCCCTCGCGCGCGAGCTTCTCGGCCATGCCGACCGCCATGAAGTAACCGTCGGTGTCGTAGACGAGGACGCGCTCCCCAGCCGGCTTGCCGTCGACCATGACCTGCTCGGGCGTGAGCACGTGCGGGAGCGAGGCGTCGGCGCCGCGGATCGGCGCCTGCGTCGGGCCGTTGAGCCCGTCACCCACCCAGTGCGACCCGGTCGAGACCACGACGAGCTCGGCGCCGTAGTCGAGCACATCGTCCGCCGCGAGCCGCGCGTTCGGGATCACCTCGACGTTCTTCAGGAGGTCGAGCTGGACGCGGCGATAGTTGACGATACGCCCCCACTCGCCGAGCCCCGGAAGCTGCGGGATCCACCGCATCGTGCCGCCGACGTCGGGCCCGGCCTCGACGAGGTGCACGCGCCGCATGCCGCGCTTGCCGAGTACGACCGCGCACTCCATCCCGGCCGGTCCGGCGCCGACGACGAGGACGTCGTTGTCGGCGTTCTTGGCCCGCGAGAACCGCTCGGGATGCCACCCGCGGCGGAACTCCTCGCCGACGGTGGCGTTCTGCGTGCAGATGATCGCCGGCCCCGCGATCTGCCAGCGCGCGATGCACATGTTGCAGCCGATGCACTCCCGGATCTCGCCGAAGCGGCCCTCCTCGATCTTCTTCGGGATGAACGGGTCGGCGATCGACGGGCGTGCCGCCCCGATGATGTCGCACTGGCCGCTCCGGACGACCTCGACCATCGTGTCCGGGTTCGTGAACCGGCCCACGTTCATGACCGGCTTCGCGGTGTGCTTCTTCACGTCGGCCGTGTAGCGCGACTCGTGGTTCTCCGGGTGCGTCCGCGAGGGCGCTGCGTTTTCGCCCCACTCCGCCGCCCAGCCGCACTGGATGTCCCACAAGTCGACGAGGTGGTCGGCGTGCTGGATGAAGCGAAGGCCATCACCGTGCGCCCGCAGGCCCTGGTCGCCGAGGCCCTCGGGGAAAGGCAGGGTGTCGAGGCCGTAGCGGACCGTGATCGCGCAGTCGTCGCCGACCGCCTCGCGCAGGAGCTCGAGCGCCTCGATCGAGTAGCGGGCGCGGTTCTCGAAGCGGCCGCCGTACTCGTCGGTGCGCGTGTTGAAGAGCGGCATTAGGAGCTGGTGCGGCAGGCCGTTCGCCATCGCGATGTAGAACGTGACGACGTCGAACCCGGCGGCGCGGGCCCGCCTCGCCGCCCGGACGAAGTCGAGCTGGGTGTCGCGGAGCTCGCGCTTCGTCATCGCGTGCGGCGTACGCAGATGGTCGAATTTGCTCTGCACGTGGGTGAGGTTCCGGGGCGGCGTCCGCGTCTCGTGCGCCGGGACGTCGCCCGGGCCGTGGACGAGCTCGACCGCGGCGAGGGCCCCATGCTCGTGGACTGCGTCGCACATGACGGCGAGGTTCCGAACGTCTCCCTCGTCCCACAGGCGCGCGCCCACCCGGTGGAAGTCGTCGCTGTCGGGCGCGACGGAGCAGTATTCGGTCGAGACGACGGCCCAGCCCCCCTCCGCCTTCATCGCGCGGAGCTGCGCCTGGAGGCCGGGCTTCTCCGAGCCGGCGCCTGAGCAGTGGGCCGACTGGTAAAAGCGGTTCCGCATCGTCTTCGGCCCGATCTGGACAGGCTCAAAGAGGACGTCGTACTTCGGGTCGCATGCCACGTCTAGGCTCCTTTCCGGACGAGGGGAAGCACCTCAGCGGCCGCAAGCTCGAGCTGCTCCTCGGCTCGCTCCACTGGGACGGGGAAGAGCGCCACGGCGTCCGCGCCGGCGTCGAGCTGACGCTCGATTGCGGCGGCGCACGCGGGCGGGTCGCCGACGACGGCGAGATCGTCGAGCCACGACTCGGGGAGCTCGCGGGCGAGCGCGGCGGCGCCGCCGCGCACGAGGATCGCCTCGAGCTGCTCGGAGGTCCCGTGGAGGTCGGTGAAGACGCTGCGGCCGCGGGCGAGGTCGCGGACGAGGCGCGGGCGGACGACCGTGCGTGCCCGCTCCGCAGCGCGGTCGACGGAGAAGAGCGCGAGGCTGACGACGCGGTGCCGGCCGGAGCGGCGGGCCTCGCGCGCTCCCGCCTCGGCTTGCTCGCGCGCCCACGCGACGTAGGCCGGGCTCTTCACCCATGAGAGAACGCTGCCGTCGGCGAGCGCGCCGGCGAGCCGGAGCATCTTCGGCCCGGTCGCGCCGACGTAGAAGGGGACGGGGCTCTCGGCCGGGAAGGCGAGGCGCACCGGCCCGACTTCCTGGCCGCCGACGAGGGCGGGGGTCTCCTCGAGGCACCGGCCCACCTCGCGGAGCGGCGAGGCGGGCTTCAATCCCATCTCGGCGAGCCGGCCCGGCTCGCCGGCGCCGACCCCGACGCGGACGCGGCCCGGGTGGAGCCGCGCGAGCGTCGCCACCTCCATCGCGAGCACCGCCGGCGTCCGCACGACGGCGGAGACGACGCCGAGGCCGACGGGGATCGTCTCGGTCGCGTCGAGGACGGCCGTTGCCCCGACGAGCCCCCCCGAGTGAAAGTAGTGCTCGGAGTACCAGAGCTCGGCGTAGCCGAGCTCCTCCGCCCGACGGGCGAGCTCGACTCCGCGCTCGGGCGCGACGGCGCTGCCGAGCAGAACGCCGACTGGAGAGCTCACCCGCCCGCGTCCACGTAGGGCGGGAAGTGGCGTTGCGCCAGGGCCGCGTCGTTGTTCATCGTGAGCGAGACGATCTTGCCGTCGCGCACGCGGACGACGTCCACGCCGGTCGTGGCCCACGGATGGCCGTCCGCCGTCCTCGCCGTCTCGCTCCAGATGCCGCAGCCGACGTCGCCGTCGACGACGACGTGGTCGAGCCGCCGGTCGAGGTCCTCGAGGAGACCCTCGGAGAAGTCGATGAAGCGCCGGAACGCCGGCAGCCCGCGGAACGTGCCCTGGCCGAGGAACGTGACCACGACGTCGTTGGCCATGAGCCCGAGCATGCGTTCGAGGTCGCCCGCCGCGTAGGCGTCGTACAGCTCCTCGACGCGGGCTCGCGTCTCTACCTCGGCCGTCACTCGAGCACCGTCCCGTGCACGGGCAGCGACCGCATGCGGTCGACGTGGGCCTCCCACTCCGCGACGAACTCGTGCCACTCGTCCGTCTGCTCGAGCCGAGCGATATCGGCGTAGTAGTCATCGACGCTCGTCACCTCGACGACGTCGAGGTAGTCGTACGGGACGCCGTCCTCGTCGAAGAGCCGGCCCTCGAGCCGCGTTACGGTGTAGCTCGTGATCGCGGGAACCGACCGGCCCATGGGGATGTCCCGCTCGAGCAGGAACCGGTCGCCCTGCTCGCGCGAGACGCCGTCCCGCAGCTTGTTCAGGAAGAAGATCCGCTCCGCCATCCTCATGCGCTCCTCTCTGTGGACTCTAATCCGCCGCCGTCGCGGCGACCCCGGTCAGGCCGAGCTCGAGCTCGCCAACCGCCTTCACCCGGATCCGCGTCGCGTTGCCGGGCAGATACGCCAGCGGGACCTCGTCGACGTCCACCACACGCACGGTGTCCGGGCGGGCCCCCGCGTCGACGGCCCGCTGAGAGGCCTGCGCCACGGCCTCGTCGAGAACCGCGTCGCGCGAAGTGCCGTCGAGGCGGAAGATGCGGTCGGTCTCGCCGCCGGCCTGGGCGATGGCCGCGCCGATGGCGTTCGCGACGGCGAAGTGCTTCGGCTTCACGACCTCGGTAGCCCCGCGCAGCCTCTCGCCGACGAGGATCGACCCGCCGCCGACGACGACGACCGGAACCGCCGCTGCCGTCGTCTTCATCCGCTCGAGCCCGTCCGCGATCGAGCGCTCGACGAGCGCGAGCCCCTCCTCGACGAGCGCGCGCTCGAGCGAGGCGACCCGCTCGGGCTCCCCGATCGACGCGGCGCCGACGGCGACCGCAAGGTCGGTCGCCGTCAGGGTGTTGCCCCCGAATACGAGGGCGCGCCGCGGGAGCTCGTAGCCGACGCTGTCGGGCCCGACCGTGAGCACTCCGTCGCGGCGGACGACGCTGCCGCCCCCTACGCCGAGGGAGACGACGTCCGGCATGCGGAAGTTGGTGCGAACGCCGCCGATGTTGACCGCGAGCGAGGCCTCGCGGGGAAAGCCGTGGACGAGCACACCGATGTCGGCGGTCGTCCCGCCCAGGTCGACGACAGCGCAGTCCTCGAGCTCCGAGAGGAAGGCCGCGCCACGCATCGAGTTAGTCGGGCCGGAGGCGAACGTCGCTACGGGGTACCGCTCGGCGTAGTCGACGCTCATGAGCGTCCCGTCGTTCTGGGTCAAGTAGACGGGCGCCGCGATGCCGTGCTCGGACACTGCACCGCGGAACGCCCCGATGACGTGGGCGGCGAGCTCCCGCAGGCAGGCGTTGACGATCGTGGCGTTCTCCCGCTCCAGGAGGCCAATGCGGCCAATCTCGTGCGAGAGGCTGACGAGCGCCTCGGGCGCCTCGACCGCGAGGATCTCGGCCGCCTCCTCCTCGTGCTCCGAGCTCACGGGCGAGAATACCGAGGAGACCGCGATCGAGCGGATGCCCTTCGCGGCGATGTCCGCGCCGACGCGCCTCAGCTCTTTGCGGTCGAGAGGCGAGATGGCCCGACCGTCGAACTCGCTGCCGCCATGGCAGAGATACACGTGTCCGCCGAGGAGCGCGCGCACGCGCTCGGGCCAGTCGACCATCGGCGGCAGCGAGGCCGTCGCCGGCAGCCCGAGACGCACCGCCGCCGTCGGGACAAGCGAGCGCCCCTCCACGAGCGCGTTCGTGAAGTGGGTAGTGCCGATCATGACGCCGGCGGCACGGGTGGCGTCCGGGTGCGCCTCGGTCAGCCTGCGCAAAGCTGTCACGATCCCGCTCGTGACATCGGCCGTCGTGGGCGCCTTGACCTCCGCCAGGACGTGGCGGCCGTCGACGAGCACGGCGTCCGTGTGCGTGCCGCCGACGTCGATCCCGATCCGCATCCCGCCTCCGATTGACACCAACTCTACTGTTTGAGACGGTGTACCAAATTCTTACCTCTCACGGAAACTCATGATTCCCGAGACCGAGGTGGTGACGTTCGGCGAGGCGATGATCCGCCTCTCGCCGCCGGGGGCGCAGCGACTGGAGCAGGCCCACACCCTCGATCTCTGGGTGGCCGGGGCCGAGCTCAACGTCGCCGTGGGCCTCTCGCGTCTGGGCACGCAGACGGCCTGGGTATCGCGGGTTCCAAAGAGTCCGCTGGGGCGCAAGGTGATCGCGCACGCGCGTGCCAACGGCGTCGACGCGAGCGGCGTCGTCTGGGCGGAGGACGGGCGGCTCGGGCTGTTATTCGTCGAGGTGGGCCAGACGCCGAGGCCGAGCGCGACGCTCTACGATCGCGGTAGGTCGTCCTTCGCCGCCCTGGAGGGCGACGAGTTCGACTGGCCGGCCCTCCTCGCCGGCGCCCACGCCTTCCACACGAGCGGGATCACGCCGGCGCTCTCGCCCGGGTGTGCGCGCGCCGCGGCGGCCGGCCTGGCCGTCGCGCGCGAGGCAGGCTGCCACACATCGTACGACCTCAACTTCCGAGCTCTCCTCACGAGCCCCGAGGAGGCGAGGCGCCAACTCAAGGAGCTCGCGCCGACGATCGACACCGTCATCGCCTCGAGCGGCGAGGCGGCCGAGGTGTTCGGCCTCTCCGGGTCGCCTACGGAGGTCGCCGCGCGCATGCGCGACGAACTCGGCCTCTCCCGAGTGGTCGTTTCGAGCCGCGTCCACGGCCGCGACGGCACGCAGTCCCGGCACAGCGCGGTCGTCGACGACGACGTGGAGGAGGTGCGCTCGGCCGAGTTCCGGACCGTCGACCCGCTGGGCGGCGGCGACGCGTTCTCCGCTGGCTTCCTCCATGGACTCCTCCAGGACGGGCCGCGGCGGGGACTCGAGCTGGGCGGCGCCGTTGCCGCGCTCAAGCAATCGATCCCGGGCGACTTCGCGGTCGTAAGCCCGGAGGAGGTCGACCAACTCCTGGACGGCGGCGACGTGCGCACGCGGCGGTGATCGTCGCTGGCACAATCGCCGCCGTCGTGACGCCGTTCACGGCAGGGGGGGCAGAGGTCGACCTCGACCTCCTCGACCGCCACATCGCCTGGCTCGCCGAGCACGGGATCCGCTGCATCGCCCCGCTCGGGACGAACGGCGAGGGGCCGTCCCTCTCGCTCGCCGAGCGTGAGCGTGTCATCGAGCACCTCGCGGGCCACCCAAGCGGCGTTGCGCTCCTGCCCGGAACCGGCTGCACGTCGCTGCCGGAGACGATCGCCCTCTCGCGTCTCACCGTCGAGCACGGCGCGGCCGGCGTTCTCGTCCCCCCGCCCTCATACTTCCCGCCCGAGCGCGACGGGATGCTCCGCTGGTACGCGACGCTCGTCGAGGCGCTCCCCTCGCACGCGCGCGTGTTCCTGTACCACATTCCCCGCTACACCGGCGTCCCGGTCAAGGTCGAGACCGTCGCTGCGCTCCGCGAAGCCTTCGGCGAGCGGGTGGCCGGCGTGAAGGACAGCGGTCGCGACTCGGCGTACTCGATCGAGCTCCTCGACGCAGTCCCCGGCCTCGTCGTCCTCAACGGCTCAGACGGCTCCGTCGCCGAGGGCTACCGCGCCGGAGCGCACGGCGTCGTCTCCGCGCTCGCGAACTGCGTGCCCGAGGCCGTCGAGCGCGTCCGGGCGGCCGTGGCCGCCGGGGGAACCGGCGAAGCCGAGCAGGAGGCCCTGAACCCGATCCGCGAGCTCACACAGCGCTACCCGCAGTGGGCGGCGCTGAAGTGTCTCGTGCACGCGGTGACGGGACTGCCGCGCTCTGACGTCCGCCCGCCGCTCGCCGACCTGAACGACGCCGAGGCGGTCAAGCTCGTCGAGGCCTTCCGGGCGATTCCCGCGCCCGCGGGCGTCTTGCGCTAGCCCTCTGGGACGATCCGGCCCCAGTCGGCGTGCGGCGGGTCGGGCGCCGAGCCGTGGAAGAGCCGCCACAGCCAGCGTCCGTCGCGCCGCTCGAGGACACCGCTGATCCGGTACTCGATCTGCGTCTCGCCTTCAGGCCCGGCCTCGACGATCGGGCCCTCGGCAACGACCCAGGCGAGATCGCCCGACCCGAAGACGTCACGCCGGTGCCAGTCCCACCGGTACGTGACGGGCTCCTCGAAGAAGAACGCGAGCAGCCGCCGTAATTCCGCCGGGCCCCGAGCCGTCTCGCCCTGCTCCGAGCCGAGCAGTAGGACGTCGGAATCCGGTGCGAACTGCGCCATGAGCCCCTCGAGGTTGCGGGTCGCCCAAGCCGCGTTGAAGTCGTCGAGGGCCGCTAGAAGAGCGGCGGTTCGGTCGTCGCGGCTCAATGGAACCTCCTGTCCTCGCGAGCGGGCCACGCCAGCGTACAGACCCCGCGGCCCCTCCGATGACACTTCGCCGCCGCGACAGGCGACGGTGCTTGCATACTCAGTGACCCAGCTCAACGACCCAGCGCCCGAGGGCGAGCCCCAGGACGTCGCGGCAGACCGGCTCGCTGTAGGCGCGCGCCAGTGCCCGGCTGTACAACGCCCAAACAGGCCGGCGACGCGCCTAGTAGTCGGGCGCGTGGGCCGGTCTGAGACCTCGAGGGACAAACCGCAGTTCTGGACAGACGCTGGGCGGCGAGAGGGCGAGCAGGACGGCGGCCAGGAACCCGGCCGCGGAGGAGGCGGAGGCGGCGAGCGTGGAAGGGAGCTAGACCTGCACCGAGGCTGAGGCCTCCTTCACGCTCACGGGCGCGGGCGGGCATCCTCCCAAGGACTTCTACGGCCGCGACGAGGAGGCCCAGCGATCGACCTCAAGCACGTCCTCGGTGACGGCTTCGTGGTCGTCTGGTACTCCCCTTCTCTCCCCGCGGAGGACGTCGAAGCCCTCAAGACGTGGATCCAGAAGGACGACAAGGCGGTCGTCGGCGCGCCCGATCCGGAGCAAACCGTGCCGATCCGACCTTCACCGCCCGCCGCGAGCTCACCTGTTCGGAGCTCGAAGTCGAGACCCTCACAACCTTCCGCGACTCGTGGTTCGACAGCGTCGACATCGACGCCGGCTGAGCGCCCGCGCTCTCCCGCCGGGCCTGGATACTCGTCGCCGTTTCGCTCTTCATCTTGAGCGTGGTGACGGCGTCTTTGCGATGACCCACGAGGCGCACCTCCTCTGGGTGGCCTTTGGGTTCGGCGTGCTCTAGGCGTGGACACTCGGCGCGGCAACCAACCCGTAGACGGACGAGCACCTGAGCACCGCGCGCGGCCGAACCGGATGCATGGACGATCCGTAAGAGGACGCTAGGACATGCGCTGCTGCCTAGATCACACATGTCGCCAGAGCAGGGAGCGACTACCGCTCGCGTGCGAACGCGTGCCAGCGCTCCGTTTGGAGCGACCGCTTGGGCGTGTGCTCATGCTCCCAGTAGCAGGCGCGGAACGCTCGTTGGACTGCGTCGGGGGTGTAGCCGCAGCGCTCAGCGGCGGCGGTGACGGCGTCCTCTTGTTCGAGCGTGAGCCGTGCGGGCAGAGAGCCGAGCCAGGCGCCGGCGCGGCTAAGCGCCTCGCGGCGGGCGCTCATCGGCGAGTCTGGCTTCGTGTCGCCGAGGAGCTCGAGCGCGCGCCAGCCGATACCGCACTCGCGCCGCTCCAAGAGCGCACGCCAGGGTTCTGCGCCGCGCGCGCGGACGAAGGCGTCCGCGTCCTTCGCCGGGGTGAGCCGGTGTGGATCGAGGACGAGGATGGCGGGGCTCCGCTTGGCCCGAGCCGCCTGCTCGATTGCCCGTGCGGTCGCCGTGCGTCCGGCCTCGTCGTTGTCGAGACAGAGCGTCACGGTCTCGATCCGTAGACGAGCGAGGCGCTCGAAGAGCTCGGGGCGGGCGGCGGTGCCGCCGAGCGCGCCCACGTTCCCGATCCCGCGGACGCGCAGCTGGAGGAGGTCGAAGACGCCCTCGACGAGGACGACATCGCGCCTATTCTCGTACGAGCCGGCGAGGATGTCTGAGAGGCCACAGGGCGGAAGGCCGGTGCGGCTGGCGCCGCGCAGGTAGAGGTAGCGGCTGCTCGCCTCGCCGGCGTCATCGGGGACGCGCGCCCAGAGCGTCTTCACCTGCCCCCGCGCGTCCCGCCAAGGTCCGAGGACGCGCCCGGGCCAGCGCGAGTCGGCGAGGACACCCGAGTCGGTGATCTCTTCCTGCGAGTAGCCGTTGGCGAGGAGGATTGCCCTCGTCCGCTTCGGAGCTGGCACGACACCGAGATCCAATCCCGTGAGCGCCTCAACCGGGAGGCCGCGCCGCTCCAGGTAGGCGCGCGCGCTCGCGCCGCGCTCGCTTGCGAGCTCGCGCTGAGAGAGCGTGACGAAGACGCCCAGGAGCTCGGCGCGGCGGTCGCGCGGCTGGTCGCGCTCGAGCGGGGTTGTGTCGACGCCAGCCCGCTCGGCGATCTCCCTGACCGCACGTACGAACTCCTGCCCACGGGGGGTCGCGCCGCCGCTGACATAGGCGGTCCAGAGCGTCGCTTCGCCCCCGTGAACGAGGAAGCCTCTGGGCGCAGGGCCGTGGGCGACGACCCGCTCTGCCCGGACGCCGAGCGCGCCGTGAGTGAACTCCTGGTTAGCGGCGACCCATCCCAGTCGGTCGCGCTTCCAGCCGAACTCGGGGAAGGCGCTGTCCAGCCGCTCCTGCAAGGCGGGCAGTACGACCTCGGTGTAGAAGTCGCGTGGGTTTGTTCGCTCCATCTCAACTCACCTCACTCAGTGGCCACGCTCGCTGAGGAAGGCATCGAGCGCCGCCGCTGTGATCTCCCCCATGCGCAGCTCGAGCCGCGGCGCCGCAAGGCGAAGCCGTTGCAAGAGCTCCGGCGGGAGCCGCGTCGAGAAGGGCGCGAGCAGGAGCGGCTCGGCCGACCGCGCCCGCAGCGGGACGACGGCCGGACCTCGCTTTTCGCTCGCCCGACGAGCCGTCCTCACTGGCCTCCAGCTTCCGTCCGTGCTTTCATGGATAGACGAGCTCGAATGCGCGTGTAGGCAGGTGAGATGTTGCCCAGGAAGTAGACAAGACCTTTGCCCTCCTCTTGCCCAGGACCCGCGTGGAAGGCCGTGACACACCGGGGAGGACAGGGGAACGGAGAGGAACGAAGACCCTGGAAATCAGGGCCATACGTGCCCAGGCGGGCTATCCAGGGAGCCTGTAGGGGTCCAAAATCCGGATCTGCGCCTGTCGGGATGGATACGTAGCGTCGATCGGGAACGTGAACGCGTCTCATCTCTCCGTACTCGGGCCGGAGGCGTCGGTGAGTGCTGTGGAAAGGAAGCGGTAGGTCCATTCCTCGGCGAAGCGGCGGGAGTCGGCAAAGACGACGTGGACTTCGGGGTAGCGCACCTCGAGCCGGGCGAGCTGATCGGCAAGCCAACCGCCGTCGACGTGCTCCAGCTTGTACAGCGCCGAGTACCTGGCCTCGACCACGACGGCGGCGAGCGGGAGTTCGGCGAGTCGCTGCATTTGGAAGGCGAGCGTTCCGTCTGAGAGTGTGGCGGCGAGGTTGTCGAGGGTTTTGCGCTCGACCGCGGCGAGAACCGTCTCGTCGGTTGCGTGCACCGCATAGTCGCCTGCGGGCAGGGCCGTCCGCATCGTCTGCGCGCCTTGCTGGGTGAAGCGGAACGGGTAGCGCTCCCTGCTGTCGGTGGCGATCGTGACCGGATCGGCGAGCGTGCGTCGGCGGGGGATCCTGCCGCCGGGGTTGGCGGTGCGGGCCGTCTTCTGGGTCTGCCAGAAGATCGCCTCGCGGCCCTTCACCTGTGTGAAGACGAACTGGGAGCGGGCCAGCCGGGGACGATCGAGCAGCAAGTCGATGGCCGCTCCACGCCTGCGGCACAAACGGACCGGTGTCTGCTCGATGATCTCGGCCTCCTCGGGCCAAGCGTCCTCGAACGCGTGGCAGTAGACGCGGGCGGTCGTCGGCCACGACTCCCGTGCCTTCAGGACGAGACCGCCCTCGAGCGGGAGCCGCAGCAAGTAGGGCAACCTGCCGGGTTCCGCGCGACCATAAAAACAGCTGCGTCGCCCGCATCTGCTCGGTCATGCGGCAGCAGCGTAGTACTCGTGGATCACCCCGCCCAGCACGTCCCGACGATGGATCTGCAAGCTCGGGGGCGAGGCCCTCGTCTGGGCTGAGCCGGCGGGTGGAACAAGCGCCAGCGAACGGTGCGGCCGCTCGGCGTTGTAGTGGGCCACGTAGCCGCGGAGGACCTGCTCGAGATGCCGGCGACCCAAGACCAGCACGTGGTCCAGACAGTCGTCGCGGACGGAGCGGACCCATCGCTCGGCGACCGCGTTCGCCTTCGGCGCCCGGATCGGCGTCTTGATCACCCTCACACCCTCGGAGCGGATGATCTGGTCGAACGGGCCCGAGAACTTGGCGTCACGATCGTGGAGGAGGAAACGCGCATCCTCTAGTCGCGCCTCGATCGCCAGGTTGCGGGACTGCTGAGTTACCCAAGCGGAGTCAGGACTGGAAGTCACTCCTGCCAGGTGCACGCGCCGCGAGCCCAACTCGATGAAGAACAGCACATACAGCGT
>JBOHAD010000005.1:69351-75223 GCA_050697555.1 Gaiellaceae bacterium
CTAGTCGCGCCTCGATCGCCAGGTTGCGGGACTGCTGAGTTACCCAAGCGGAGTCAGGACTGGAAGTCACTCCTGCCAGGTGCACGCGCCGCGAGCCCAACTCGATGAAGAACAGCACATACAGCGTGCGAAGCCACGCCGTCTCCACGGTGAAGAAATCGCACGCCACCATTCCTTGGGCCTGGGCTCTGAGGAACTCGCTCCACGACGGTCCGCCCCGGCGGGGAGCCGGACCGAGACCACCGCGCCTCACGATCATCCTGATCGTGGTCGCGCCCACCCAGATGCCGAGCTTGCGCAACTCGCCCTGGATGCGCGGGCAGCCCCACCTGGGATTCTCCCTCGCCAGGCGCAATACAAGCTTACGGATCTCAGGATCGATCGGCGGCCGCCCTGGAGAGCGGCGGCGGTACGTCCACTTCTTCGCGACGAGCTCCCGGTGCCAGCGAAGCAGCGTCTGCGGCCTGACCAGAAACACCGACCAACGCTCCCTCGGCAACAAGCTGCTGGCGGCGGCGAGTAACACCCGATCCCTGCGCTGCATCGGCGGCCGTTTCACTGCCCGCCTGAGCACGGCGAGCTGGTGACGCAGCACAGCGTTCTCCACCTCCAACGCAGCCACCGACGCGCCCCCAGCCAGGAACCGCAGCAACCTCCGCACGACCAAGTGGACGAGGAAGAACAGCACGCGTGGATCGTACGGACACTCGCCGCCTACGCGAATCAGGGTTTCCGCGCCCTACAGGCCGCCGCGTGCGTTCGGGAAGAGCAGCGGGCTGTCTTCACTCGGCCGTAGCTGGTCGAGCGCGTCGAGTGCGATCGCCTGCAGCGGTACCGCACGTCTGCTCAGCCGTGTCTTGGTCTGCTTAACCCGTCCGTTCGCATACGCCCGTCGGATCTGGACGACGCCGGCGACGCGATCCACGTCGCCCTGCTCGAGCGCGAACAGCTCCGAGGGTCGAAGCCCGGTCGCGGCCGCGAACACGACCATCGGCCCGAACGTCGGCCCGAGCCGCTCGGCGACCGCCCGGAGCTGCGCCCAGGAATCGAACGGCCGCTGCTCGCGGCAGCGCCGGGCGGGATTCGGCACCCCGCGCTTGGCCGGGTTCTCGTCGATCAGCTTCCAGGCGACCGCCCGATTCAGCACCTGCCGGAGCGCCTGGGTCGCTTCGAAGCGATGCCCTTCCGGGAGAGTCAGCCGCCACGCACACACCTGCTCGGGTGAGAGCTCGGCAAGACGCACGCCACCCAGCTCGGCGGTCGCCTTCCCGAGCAGCCAGCGCAGCTTCGCGACGGTGACGCGTTCACCCTCATGCGCCTCGAGGTACTCCGCGATCCACTCACCAAGCGTCATCGTCGCCGAACGGCCGCCCGGCACCAGCCGGGCCAGCTTGTTCTGAAGCGCCCTCTGCGCCTCAGCCCTGCTGCTGAACCCACCCACCTGCAGCCTCGCCGACGCGCGGCCCGCGACGCGATACCGGTAGGCCCACAGCGGCTCCCCATCCGCGGACCTCGCCTTCAGCTTGAACACCTGACCCTGCTGAATCATCCCCGAACCTCCTCGATCGACAACGAGATCGAGGAATCACACCCGCGCAGCGACGATGACCACCCCGCTCAAACAGAGGTCGTCGTCGGGCCCAATGGCCCTTCACATCGAACTCATCGGCGCACCGACCAGGGAAGCCGGTGGCGGTCAGCGGCCATGGCAGCGTCCGGGTCACTCATTGGCGTCTCCCGGCTCGTCGTGCGCAAGGACGGCGCCGGTTTGAGAAGTCAGCGTGAAATCCCCGCCGTTCGACGTCAAGACCTCCACCCGCCGCCGCCGCGAACGTCGGGAACGTACGCGCAATACGTGCCGGTGCGGATCGCACCATCGAGGTGCTTGCCGAGCGCGGGATGGTGCCCACTGATGCGGGCTATCCCTTGCCGGATTGCACGGGTCACGGCGACTCGAGCACGCTCGGACGCCGACGCGGCTCGGCGATCGCGACCACCGAGGCCAACAGCGCGCGACAACTCTTGGACGAGGAATTCGCGTTCAGTACCGGCCTGCGCGGCCCGCGCGGTGTCCCCCAGCTCGCGCGCCTGCTCGATGTCGTCTTCGATCTCACTGAGGCGTCGGCGGTACGCACTCTTGGCACGTGCGTCGAGCATCTCGCCGGCATCGCCGAGTTCCCGGCGCGATAGCTCAGCCGCGAGGCCGTTCTCCGCCGGCGCAGCGCCGGGGTTCTCGGCGGCGACGAGGTCGAGCACGTGGAACTCGCGGCCGGGCTGGGCGACGAGCCGCGCGAGGTAACGCATTCCCTTGAGGTCTCGCAGTCTCACCGTGCGTCCCTCGAACACCACCGACCAGTACTCGCCCTCGCGACGAAGGCTGACGTCTGCGCCAGGCGGCTCGTCCGTTCCGTCCTGTCCGGCGACGTGCGCCGCTGGATCCGTCGTCTGCGCAACCTCGATCCGCTCGAGGACCGTGCGCGCCGCCTGGAGCTCCAAGTCTGCCTGATGCTCGCTGCCGCCGGCCCGGAGAGCTTCGGCGAGGCCCATGCGTGCGGTCGCCGCTTCATAGGGCGCGCCGACGTCGTTCCAGAGCCGCGCCGCATCGGAAAAGGACTGTTCCGCGCCCGTCGCATCGCCCTCCGCGAGCCTCACCCTTCCTCGCGCGAGCGTCACGCCGGCGACCAGCGCCTTGCTCTGGAATCGGGCGGCCACGAGCTCGAGCTCCTCGGCGGCCGAGCGCGCTCGCTCGAGGTTCCCGGCCGCGATCTCGATCTCGACCTGCGCCTCGAGTAGCGGCGCCCGCTGCAACTCGGTGTCTGGTGGCCGCTCCTTCGACGGCACCCATAAAGGGCGCTCGAGCGCGTCTCGTATGGACGCCGCCGCCGCGGCGATCTCGCCCCTCGCCAGCTGGACCAGCGCGAGCCCGGGCTGGGGATCCCATCCGGCTCGATGAGCGGCCAGCAGTGCTTGCTCGGCGCCGTCGATGTCTCCCTTTCGAAGTCGGATCCGTCCGAGTTCCGTCAGGGGCCATCCCAGCTCGCGTCGCAAGTACGGGCGAAGTTCATCGAACGCCGCGAGCGCCTCTCTCTCTGCTTCGTCGCACGACCCGCGCAGCCTGAGGATCTCGGCACGATGGACCCTGCAGCGTCCGTGGAGGCTCCCGATCGCGTTCGTCTTGCACCACCGTTCCATCGTCTCGGTCCATTCCTCGGCCGCGTCGTACTGTGCGAGTCCCTGCAGGGCGCACACGAGCTCGCAGTAGACGAGGCCTGTCGAGAGCGCATCGAGGTCTGCCGAGACCATCGCCCCTCCTACGTCATCGAGCAGCGCGAGACCTTCCCGCACATCGCCGGCCAGGATGAGGAGCCGGGCTTCTGCCACCCGTCCGATGGCGCACGCCGCCGGGTCGCACTTGGAACCGATCTCGATCGCGCGCCCGGCCCAGTCCCGGGCGCTGCGCAGGTCGCCCGTCAACAACCGCTCGTACGTGCGAGCTACTGCAAACCACGCGTGCTCCGACGTCTCAGCGTGGCCCTCCAGTAGCCGCTCGGCTCGTCCCAACCAGCCGCGCACGGGCGCCATCAAGGCGGTGTCGATGAGCAGGTGCAACGCGACGCGAACTGCCGCGCCTCCGGCCGCGACGTCGTCGCCCGACTGCACGCACACCGCATGGGCGCGTTCCCAGACCTCGATCGTCACATCGAGGTGGCCCGCGGCGTAGGCAACCTCGGCAAGAACCGGTAGATCGCCGGTGCTCACGAGCCCGCCCGCGTCGGCCTTCACGAAGAGATCGAAGGCCTCATCCCAATCTCCGCGCGATGCGGCGCCGCGTGCGCGCTCGACGACGTCGCCATCCACACCAGCGCTCATCGCACGCCAGCGGTCCGGAATCCATCGAAGCCGGGAGTCCGCCGACACCGAACGTAACCGCAAGTGTTACCGCCGTAACAGTCTTGCTCACGCATCTCGTTTGAGAACCCAATCCCGGCCGGCGAGGAGATCGTGCTATGGCATGGCACTTGGAAGGAACGTACATCGAAAACTGCAACTGCGACATCGTTTGCCCCTGTGCCGCCAGCGGTTTCGCCGCACCCGCCGACAATGACCGTTGCAACGCGGTGTTCGCCTGGCACATCGACTCCGGCGAGGTCGACGGCATGGACGTGAGCGACCTCAGCGTGGTGCTGGTCATCGACGTCCCACGGAAGACGTGGGAAGGCAGCTGGCGGGTCGGGATGTTCATGGACGAGCGGGCGAGCGAAGAGCAAGCTCAGAAGCTCGGGGGCATCTTCTCAGGGCAGATGGGTGGCCCCCTTGCCAAGGTCGTCCCGCTCATCAGCGAGAACCTCGGCATGGAGGTAGCTTCAATCGAGCACCTCGACGATGGCCTTCGCCACCGGGTCAAGGTCGGCGACGCCATCGACGTGGAGATCGAGGATCTCGTCTCTCCGTTCGATCCAGACGGGCCGCTGCCGAAGCTCACCGAGACCAAGCACCCGGCCAACTCCGACTTGACTCCCGCGCGGACACTCTCTGCCCGCGTCCAGGGCCTGGGCATCGACTACTCCGCCGACGGGAAGAGCGGCTTCTCCACATCATTCTCCTGGTCGGCGTAAGCAAGGCTTCTGACTTGGGCGTTCAAGGTCGCGGCGAGCTCTCTCGTCGTCACACTTCTCTGGGCCGCCTGAGAAGGTGATCACCCCCGCCGACGAGCGACGCCGCGACACCGCCGGGCTTGCGCCGGCGTTCGCCGCCGCACGTGCCCGCCTCGGTCTCGTCACCCTGCTCTTCATCCTCGCTACCAGCGCGTGGTGGGTCACGCACGACCGCATGCGCGGCATGGACGGCGGCCCGGGAACCGAACTGGGAGCCCTCGGCTGGTTCCTCACCGTGTGGGTCGTGATGATGGCCGCGATGATGTTCCCGTCCGTCTCGCCCACCGTAGCGCTCTACTCCCGGATGACGCGAACGCGAGCGCCGCTCGCGCCGCTCGTCTTCACTTCCGGCTATCTGCTCGCATGGACCGCCGCCGGCGTTGTCGCCTTCGCGATCTCGAACCTCGGAGCCGGCCTTCTCGGTGACGAGCTCTCCTGGGACACGGCCGGACGTTGGGTCGCCGGAGGCATCCTCGCCGCCGCCGCGCTCTACGAGCTCACCCCGCTCAAGGACGTCTGCCTGGGGAAATGTCGGAGCCCGCTCGGCTTCCTCCTCGGCTCCTGGCGCGGCGGTCTCTCCGGCGCGCTGCAAATGGGTACGAAGCACGGCGCATGGTGCGTCGGCTGCTGCTGGGCGCTGATGGCTGCGCTCTTCGCGCTCGGCGTGATGAGCATCGCCTGGATGGCGTTCGTAGCGGCGCTGATCGCGGCAGAGAAGATGCTCCCCTGGCGTCGTGCAGCCACGTACGGAACGGCGGTCATCCTGCTCCTTCTCGCGGTATTGCTCGTCGCGGCGCCCGACGCGATCCCCGGCCTCACGATCCCGGACAGCGGGTACATGAAGTAGGCGAGTCACTTCGGACGGAAGATGGCGTTCGCGGGGCCGCCCCAGGCTAACCCGCCGGTTCCCGCCGCCAAGGACAAAGGGCCGAACGGTGGCGAGCCGCTGGTCGAAGCCAACACCAGCCCCAATGACCCCCTCCCTATGGACGGGTCAAGACGCCGTCGCGCAACCCCAGACGCCTCGAACGCCTCTTCTCATCAGGCTTTCGAGCCGCGAGGATGGAGCGTTTATGGAGCCTAGCGGGCGCAATCAGTGGCAACCGGTGGCAAATGGTCGGGCCTCGCAAACGGCGGAAACAAGCCAAAACCGTTGCCACCGGTTGCGACCAGTTGCCGATCGGATCATGGTAAGGAGGGGGTCGACGGTTCGAGTC
>JBOHAD010000006.1:0-74801 GCA_050697555.1 Gaiellaceae bacterium
CGGCTTCGAGAAACGACCTCGAGAACGCCTGCCACGCAATCAGCTCCGCGAGCGTGCGGCTGCCGGGTCCGTCCGGGTCCATGCGCGCGATGTCGATCCAGTTCCTGAAGACGAGGCGGCCGGCGTGCCCGAGCTTCGCGGCGGCGCAGTTGATCACGACGGAGCCTGCGCGCTCCGGGTACTTACCCGCGAAGACGATGGCGATCATCCCGCCCATCGACGTGCCGTGGATGTGCGCTCGCTCGATCTCGAGCCCGTCCAGGAGCCCGGCGAGATCGTCCGCCCAGACCTCCATGTCGTACCGCTGCCTCGGCCGGTCCGACTCCCCGTAGCCGCGCATGTCGTAGTCGATCACCCTGAAGTGCCGCGCGAGCTCGGGCGTGGCGAGATCGAAGTTGAAGTGCCCGAACCCGGCGCCGTGGATCTGGGCCACCGGCTCGCCGTCGCCGGTGACGCGGTACCAGAGCTCCACTCCGTTCACCCGCATCTTCGCTTCCTGCGCCGACGGCGATGTCAAGTGTTGACCATGTCTGACATCGGGTTTGAAGCCTCGATCGTGATCACGGCCGTCTCCGGCGCCGTGGCGGCGAAGTCCTGCCGAAAGCGCTCCCCGTCGGCCCAGGAGCGCTTCGGCAGCACGCGCCGTAGAAGGCGGAACTCCTCGGGACTCTCGGCAAACGGGTAGGGGTCCAGGCGGACGTGCCAGGGGCCGAGCGGCTCGATCGCGAGGGCGGCCTCCGTGCCAGAATAGTCGCGCGGGACGGGGGCAATCGTGTCGGCCTCGCCCGCTTCGACGTCTCTGAGGCAGAAGTAGAGCGAGAGCCGGTCGTACACCTGGAGCAGTCGGTAGTTCGCCCACCGCTCCTCCTCGGAGACGCCGAGCTCCGAGACGAGCCGCTCCTGGAGCTCCTCCTGCTCCTCGACGAAGGCCTCTACCTGGTCGCGAACCTCATCCGCGAAGGTGAGCTGGAGCGACGGCTGTGTACCGTAGCGACCGCGGTAGATCCCCGCGCCGTGCATGGAGACGAGGAGGCCCGCGTAGGCGTCGTGATCCAGGACGGCGGCGATCATGGCGCGGTAGAAGGCGAGGTGCGACGGCACCTCGACGTCGAGGAAGTTGCGTGGCGCGGCCCCGTCACGGTCGAGCGCCGGGGCTCGCTCCCAGACCGCCCAGCCGTCGTCATGGCGCGCCGTGGCGACCATCACCGGCTCGGGCGGGCTCGGCGGCACGAATCCGTCCGGGTTCCCCCATGCGGCGGCGAACTGCGCCGAGAGGTCGGCGTGGTCCGGCTGGAGAACGACCTGCCACGAATCGCCGGCGTCACGGACGATCATCGCGCTTCCTCGAGCTCGGCCCGCGCCCACGCGACGAGGCCGCCCGCGCCCATCACCTCGCGGACGAACGGGTGCAGCGGCTCGGCTTGGAACGAGCGGCCGTCGACCGCGACCTCGCCCGAGTCGGTGTCCACCCGAATGGACGAGCCGCGGGACGCCGCTGCCGCGCCGCCCGGGCACGCGACGGCCAGGAGGCCGAGGTTGACGCAGTTCCGGTGGAAGATCCGTGCGAAGCTCTTCCCGAGCACGCAGCGGACGCCCCACGCCTGCATCGCCAGGGGCACGTGCTCCCGGGACGAGCCGATGCCGAAGTTCTCTCCCACGACGATCACGGCATCACCGGCTGCGAGCTCGTCCCGCAGCGAGGGGTCGTACCCTTCGAACAGGTACGGCTTCATCTTCTCCGGGTCGTCGAGGTTGAGCAAGGCACCGGGGTAGAGGACGTCGGTATCGACGTTGTCCTCGGGGATGAGAACCGCTCTGCCCTCGACGATCACTCCGGCACGCCCTCGATCACCTCACCCGGGTCGACAATCTCCCCGGCGACGGCCGCGGCGGCGGCGACGTACGCGTTGGCGAGGTGCACCTCCGCCCCCGGCGAGCCCATCCGCCCCCGGAAGTTGCGGTTCGTCGTCGTGATCGCGCTCTCCCCCGCCGCGAGAAGGCCCATGTGGCCGCCGAAGCAGGCACCGCACGTCGGCGTCGACACGATGGCGCCCGCCTCGACGAAGGCGTCGAGCAGCCCCTCGCGCAGCGCCTGCCGGTAGATGCTCTGCGTCGCCGGAACGACGATGGCGCGGCAGTCGGGATGGACGCGTCGTCCCGCCAGCACCTCGGCCGTCTGCCGAAGGTCGGTCATCGTCCCGTTCGCGCAGTTGCCGATGTAGACCTGGTCGATCCGGCGACCGCGCGCCTCCTCGATCGGGACGACGTTGCCCGGGAGGTGCGGGAGCGCGACGAGCGGCCCGAGCGACGCCAGATCGATCAGGACCCGCCCGGCCATCTCGGCGTCTGGGTCCGACCGCTCCCACGTCCAAGAGGCGTCCGTGCGCCCCTCCAGGAAGGCGGCGGTCGTCCCGTCCGCCGGGAAGAGGCCCGTCTCCGCGCCCGCCTCGACCGCCATGTTCGCGACGGCCAGGCGCTCGTCGATCGTGAGCGCCTCCGCCCCCTCGCCCACGAACTCGAGCGCCATGTTCGTCCCGCCGCCGACGCCGATCTCCGCCAGGACGGCGAGGATGAGGTCCTTGCCCGTGACGAAGCGGCGCTTCTCCCCCACGAACTCGACCTCGATCGTGCCGGGGACGCGCTGCCAGAAGCTGCCGAGCGCGAGGCAGGCGGCGACGTCCGTCGAGCCGAGCCCCGTGCCGAATGCGCCCAGCGCTCCGTACGTGCACGTATGCGAGTCTCCGCCTGCGATCACCGCCCCGGGGACCACCCAACCCTCCTCGACGAGGAGCGTGTGCTCGATGCCCCCGCGGCCCTGACCGTAGAACGTGACGCCCTGCGCCTCTGACCAGTCCTTCAGCGTCTTCTGGACCTCGGCGGAGCGCGCATCCTTCGCCGGCGTGAAGTGGTCGGCGACCATCACGACCTTGCTCGGGTCGAAGACGCGCTTCGCCCCCATCCGCTCCATCGCCCGGAAGGCGACCGGCCCGGTGGCGTCGTTCCCCATCACCAGGTCACACCGCACCATGACGACGTCGCCGGGCGCGAGGTCCTCGGCGTCCGCATGGGCGAGCAGGATTTTCTCAGCGAGCGTGCGTGCCAGCGAGGTCCTCCAGGTACGCGAGCGCCTCCTCGCAGGAGACGACGTCGCCGTACTTCGCGTCGATGTCGTACAGGCTTGCTTCGTGCGCCTCCGGGTTCCGGTCGCCGACAGCCTCCCGGGGCACGAGGGTACGGTAGCCGTGCTGCAGCGCGTCCGCCACCGTGGCCCTCACGCATCCCGACGTCGACGCACCGGTGATGATGACGCTGTCGCAGCCGGCGGCGACGAGGAGGCTCGCGAGCGCCGTCCCGAAGAACGCCGAGGCGAAGAGCTTCGTCAGGACGGCCTCGCCCGCCTGCGGCGCGATCCGCGGGTCGATCTCGACCCAGCGCGTCCCCGCCTCGAGCGTCAGGAGCGCCGGAACCTTGTCGATGAACGCCGCCGCCGCCTGCTTCCCGGCCTCGTCGTAGACGACCGTCGTGTAGATCACCGGGAAACCCGCTGAGCGGCTTTCCCGGAGGAGCTGCTCGATCGAGACGACCACGTCGTCGAGGTCGCAGGCGAGCGGGCTCTCCGGGTCCGTGAAGCCCACGCTCATGTCCACGATCAGCAGCGCCGGACGGTTCCCGAGCCCGCCTCGTCCTTGGAATCCCTCGAACCTCATCACTCAGTCGCCGTCATCTGGCGATCCCCGAGCTCGCGCACGCGCCGGAGCGCGTCCTCCCCGGACTCCATCGGCGCCCAGGGCAGAGGCTGCGGCGGCTCAGGCGGGTCGTGGCCGGTCTCCTCGCGTGCGCGGGCGCGAACCTCGTCGAGCGAGGGGCCGAAGTCGAAGTCCAGCGGCTCGCCGCGCTCGTCGCGCAGGCGCGGGCGCAGCTTCTCGGTTGCTTCGGCGTCCCCGACGACGACGCCGTACTCGCGCTCCGCCTTCTCGCGCGAGACGAGCCCCTTCGCGACGTCCGCCTCGACCCGCTCGACCGGCCGGTCGAGCGGGTCCTTCCAGCCCCCGCCGCCCGCCGTCCGGTAGACGAGCACGTCTCCCGGCTGCACCTGGATCTCGTCGCACTTGGACGGGAGGAGCTCCTCCGTGCCGTCGGCGCGCTTGAGAATCTTCTCCGAACGCTGGCCCGGGGTTCCACCGAGGATCCCCCATGGATAGGTGAGCCAGCGGTCGTCGTGGATCGAGATCTCGCCGGCCTCCAGGTAGACGTAGCGCTTCTCGATCCCGTTGCCGCCGCGGTGGAACCCGGCGCCGCCCGAGTCGGTCACGGTCGTGTAGCCGTCGATCCGCACGGGGTAGTAGGCCTCGAGGTACTCGGTGGGGATGTTCTGGAAGAGCGGCCACCACGAGTGCCCGTCCATCCCGTCGCCGATGGGGCGGCCGGGGATGCCGCCGTAGGAGATCTCCATCAGGTAGAAGAAGTCGCCCTTCCCGTCCCAGCCGGAGTAGAGCATGTACGGGCTTGTGCCGTAGCCGGCCGCGGTCGTGTGCTCGGGGCTCTTGCGGGCGAGCGCGCCGCCGAGGACGTCGAAGAGGCGCGTGAGCGCGTGCGTGCGGCAGCCGAGCGCGGACGGGAACTTCGGGTGAAGCAGGCTCCCGTTCGGGATCACGACGTGCAGGAGCGGGTAGAAGCCGTCGTTGAAGAGGATCTGGGGGTCGAAGACCATGATCAGGTAGACCCCGATGAACATCTTGAACATCGCCTCGGAGAGGTAGAAGTTCACCGGGCCCATCGCCTGGGGGTCGGTGCCCGACCAGTCGAAGTAGGCGTGCTCCCCCTCGCGCCAGATCGTGAGCTTCATCTTGTAGGGGCCGTTGCCGAGCCCGTCGTCGTCGATCCAGTCCTCGAACGACTGCGGCTCCTCGGGGATGGCCGCGAGGATGAGCTTCGCCATCGCGCTGTACGTCCGGTCGAGAAGCGCCTGGCAGGCCGCCAGGTAGGTGTCCTTGCCGAAGCGCTCGCAGAGCTCGAGCACCCGCTTCTCTCCGGTCCGGCAGCCGGCGATGATCCCCATCAGGTCGGCCCGGTTCATCTCGGGCATGCGGACGTTGTTCAGGATGACGTCGAGCACGTCCCCGTTGAGCACGCCCTCCCGGAAGATCTTCACCGGCGGGATCCGCACGCCTTCGCCGAAGATCGTCTTCGCGCCGGTCGGGAGCGCGCCCGGGAGCGGCCCGCCCGCGTCCATCTGGTGGCCGAACATGCTCGCCCAGCCGATGATCTCGTCCTCCCAGAAGATGGGTAGGCAGACGAGCCAGTCGTTGATGTGCGAGATCGAGCCGCCGCACCGGTAGGGGTCGCTCGTCAGGATCACGTCGCCCGGCCGCACCGGCTCCTCGAAGCCTTCGAGCATCTCCGAGATGTAGGAGCCGAACTGGCCCACGACCATGCGGCCGTTCGGGTCCGTGATCATGGGGAACTCGTCGTGCTGCTCCCGGATCACGGGGCTCATCGCCGTGCGGAAGAGCACCGCGTCCATCTCGAAGCGGGCGCTCTTCAAGGCCCCCTCGATGATGTCGAGGGTGACCGGATCCACCGCGATCTGCGGGATCTCTGCAACCTTGACGCCGTCCATCGTCACTCCTCCGTCGGGTTGATGACCAGGTTCAGGTGGCGGTCGACCTCGGCGGCGTGGCCGGAGAGGACGACGGTCGTCGAGTCGAACTCCGTCACGATCGCGGGCCCCTCGACGCGGTGCCCTGGGCTGAGCTTGCCCCGATCGTAGATCCGCGTCGGCAGCCACTCGCCGTGGAAATAGACCTCGTGCTCGTCGACGACGGCGTCGGAGGAGTCGCCCGCGCCGGGCTCCCCCTCGGGCAGGTGCGGCTCGGGCACTTTGCCGTAACCGATGGCGCGGAGGTTGACGATCTCGCACGCCGTTCCCTCCATCCGGAAGCCGTAGTACTGGTCGTGGAGCTTGTTGAAGCGCTCGGCTAGCATCGTCGTCCCGTTCCCGGCGAGCAGGGCAGGCTCGATCTCGACCGGGATCTCGTAGCCCTGCCGGTAGTAGCGCATGTCGACGTTGAAGGCGAGGCGCTGGTCGCCCTCGTCGATCCCCTCGCGCCCCAGCCACGTGCGCGCCTCCTCGCCGAGCTCCTCGAGGATGCCGTGCACCTCGTCGCCGCTGACCGAGTCGATCGTGCGGATGAACGTGCGAGCGAACTCGTCGCGGAAGTCGGCGACCAGATCTCCGGTCGCGCAGAGGAGCCCCGGCGCCAGCGGCACGATCACGGGGAACGAACCCATGATCCGCGCGACCGCGTTCGCGTGCATCGGGCCGGCGCCGCCGAAGGCCACGAGCGCGAAGTCGCGCGGGTCGTAGCCGCGCTGAACCGACACGAGCCGGAGCGCGCCGGCCATGTTCTCGTTGACGATGTCCAGGATGCCTTCGGCGGCGCGGTGCAGGTCGAGCCCGAGGGCGTCGCCGACCTTCTGCACCGCGGCCTTCGCCGCCTCGACGTCGAGCTCCATCTCGCCGCCGAGGAGCTGCGGCGGCAGGTGCCCGACGACGACGTTGGCATCGGTCACGGTCGGGTCGGTGCCGCCCTTGCCGTAGGAGGCCGGCCCGGGGTCGGCACCCGACGACTGCGGGCCGACGCGAAGCGCGCCCGTCACCTCGGGAACGTGTGCGATGGAGCCGCCGCCAGCCCCGACAGAGCGCACGTTGACGCTCGGCACCTTGACGGGGATCACCTCGCCGGGGAGGCCGAGGCCGTACGGGATCTCGGTCTGGCGCTCGATCGTGGGCTGACCGTTCTGGCAGAGCGCCACGTCCGTCGACGTGCCCCCCATGTCGAAGGTGAGGACGTTCTCGAAGCCCGCTCGCCGCGCGATGTAGAGCGCGCCGGCGACGCCGCCGGACGGTCCCGAGAGGATCCCGTAGATGGGGTTCTCCGAGGCCACGTCCACGCTCATGAGGCCCGCATCGGAGCGCAGGAGGTTGAGCTCCCCGCCGACGCCGAGCGCCCCGAGCGAGCTCTCGAGGCTGCGGACGTACGCCTCGACGCGCGGCCGCACGTACGAGTTCATGCACGCGGTCAGCGTCCGCTCGTACTCCCGGAACTCGGGGAGCACATCCGAGGAGATGGTGACGGGGAAGTCGGGGTAGCGCTCGCGGATGACGTCTCTGATCTCGCGCTCGTGCGCGGGGTTCGCGTACGAGTTGATGAGCGAGACGGTGAGGGTCTCGACACCGGAGTCGACGAGGTCGCGGACGATCTCCGCCACCTGCTCGCGGTCGACCGCCTCGACGGGCTCGCCCTGCGCGCTCATGCGCTCCTTCGCCTCGCGCGTGTCCTCCAGCGCCGCAGGGGGGTCCGGCTTGACCATGATGATCCAGCCGGCGAGCGGCCCCGGGGTCTGCGAGCGCGCGAGGTGGAGGATCTGCCCGAAGCCCTCCGTCGTCACGAGGCCGACGCGGGCCCCTTTGGCCTCGAGCATCGCATTGGTCGCCACGGTCGTCCCGTGCATGACGTAGTCGAGATCGCCGGGCTCGACGCCGCTCTCCGCGCAGATCCGCCGGATGCCGACCAGCACGCCTTCCGACGGGTCCGCCGGCGTCGAGGGAGTCTTCACGCGAAAGAGGTCGCCTGTGTCGTCGTCGACGAGGAGAAGGTCGGTGAAGGTGCCGCCGACATCCACCCCGAGCCTGTGTGCCATTCTCCTCTCCTTTCAGCCGGCGACCGGCGCGAACGAGCCGGCGCGGTAGACCTGTCCCTCGAGCGGGCGCTCGAGCACGCCCTCGAGCCACTCGGCGACGCCGATGAGCGCCTCGAGGTCGATTCCCGTCTCCACGCCTTCACCGTGGAGCATGTAGACGAGATCCTCCGTGCAGACGTTCCCGGTCGCCCGCGGCGCGAACGGGCAGCCGCCGATACCGCCCACGGAGGCGTCGAGCACGGTCGCGCCCGATTCGATCCCGGCGAGCGCGTTCGCGAACGCCGTGTTGCGGGTGTTGTGCAGGTGGAGCCCGGCCGGCTTCCCTCGCAGGTTCGCGCGTCCGAGGACGTCTCGGATCTGGCGAGGGACGGCGACGCCGACCGTGTCGGCGAAGACGACCTCGTCCACGGACTCTGCGAGCCTTTCGGCGAGGGCCGCTACCCGAGCCGGATCGACACCGCCCTCGAAGGGACAGCCGAACGCCGTCCCGATCGTGGCCGTGGCGCGAACACCGTCGCGACGCGCCCGCCCGGCGATCCGCTCGCAGGCGAGGGCCGACTCGTCGACGGAGGCATTCTGGTTCTTCCGGTTGAACGTCTCGCTGGCCGCAAAGGCGAAGTGAACCTCGTCGAGCCCGGTCGCGACAAGCCGGTCGTACCCTTGCTCGTTCAGGGTGAGCCCCGCATAGACGACCCCGTCACGGCGCCGAATGCCCTCGACGACCTCCTCTGCGCCGGCCATCTGCGGGACACGCTTCGGGCTGACGAAGCTGACGGCCTCGATACGGCGGAGGCCCGCGTCGGCGAGCCGGTTCACGAGCTCCGCGCGCACCTCTGGGTCGAGCGTCTTCGGCTGGTTCTGGAGGCCGTCGCGCGGCCCCACGTCGCAGATCGTGACGCTCACAGGACGCCCTCCTCGACGAGCTCGCGGAGCTCCTCGTCGGTGAGCCCGAGGAGGTTGCCATAGACCTCGCGATTGTGGCTGCCGTGCTCCCACGGCGCCGACCAGCGAACCTCGGCGGGGGTCTCCGAGAACTTCGGCACGATGCCGGGCCCGATGAAGGGCCCGAACTCCGGGTCGATGTGCTCGACGAGCATCTCGCGCTCGCGGAAGTGCTCGTCCTCGAAGATGTCCGCGATCGTGTAGATCGGCCCGCAGATCACGCCCGCGTCGTTCAGGACGCGGTCGATCTCGTCGGCGTCGTGGCGGCCGGCCCACTCGGCGACGATGCCCTCGAGCTCCTCTTGGTGATCGCCGCGCGCCAGGTGAGTCGAGAACCGCGCGTCGTCGGCCAGCTCCGGCTGGCCCATTGCCTCGCAGAGCCGCCGGAACACGTTGTCCGTGTTCGCGGCGATCACGACCCACTTGCCGTCGCGCGACTTGAAGATGTTGGAGGGCGCGACGCCCTTGAGCCCCGTCCCGCCCGGCCCCCGGACGATCCCGAGACGGTCGTACTCGGGCACCGTACTCTCGAGGAGCGCGAAGCAGGATTCGAGCAGGGAGACGTCGACGACCTGGCCGGTGCGCGCGCCGAGGGCGTCGCGCCGGTAGAGCGCGGCGAGAATCCCCTGCGCCGCGAACATCCCGGCCAGGGAGTCGCCGAGCGAGATGTGCATGCGCGGCGGCGGCTCGCCCGGAAATCCGTTGATGTGGCGGATCCCGCCCATCGCCTCCGCCACCGAGGCGAAGCCCGCACGCGGCGCGTACGGGCCCGTCTGCCCGTACCCCGAGACCCGGCAGAGCACCAGCCCCGGGTTCGCCTCGCGCAGCCGCTCCCAGCCGAGGTTCCACTTCTCGAGCGTGCCGGGACGAAAGTTCTCGACGAGGACGTCGCTCCGCTTCACGAGCTCGAGCAGGAGCTCCTGCCCCTTCTCGCGGCGCAGATCGAGCGTGACGCACTTCTTGTTGCGGGACTGCACCCCCCACCAAAGCGAGCGCCCCTTGTAGCGGGCCTTGCCCCATTCTCGAAGCGGATCCGGCTTTCCCGGCGGCTCGACCTTGATCACCTCCGCTCCCATGTCGCCGAGTAGCCGGCCCGTAAAGGGCCCGGCCAGGAGCATGCCGAGCTCGACGACGCGTACGCCGGCGAGCGGGCCCGGACCGACGTCTCCGTGGCGGTCGCCTGCAGCGGACACGGCCGACATCTCGGTCACCCGCGCCCCGCTCCCTCGCCTGCCAGCCTGAGCTGCTTGAGCAGGAAGTCGCGGGCCTCCAGCACGTGCTCCTTCATGATCAGCTCGGCGCGCTCGGCGTCACGCAGCCCCAACGCGTGCGCCAGTTGCTTGTGGTAGTGCTCCGAGATGAGCTTCTGCGCCGCGGAATACGCGTAGAACGATCTATAGACGAGCGGAATCTCGATCACCTTCCTGACCATCGGGACCAGGCGGGCGCTGTCGGCGGCGCCGAGGATGACGTTGTGGAAGGAGAGGTTCTCCTTGACGAGCTCCGGAAGGTCATCGCTGGCGCTGAGGTGCTCGAACCGACGACAGCTCTCCTCGAGGAAGGTGAGATCGTCGGCGGAGATCCGCGTCGCCGCGCGGCGCGCCGCGTACCCCTCGAGCACGGCGCGGAGCTGGTACACCTCGTCAAGGTCGTCCACCGCGTACGCGCGGACCGTGGCGCCGCGCCTTGGCGCCAGCTCCACGAGCCCGTCCGTCTGGAGTAAGAGCAGGGCCTCGCGCACCGGGGTCCGGCTCACCCCGAGCTCCCGCGCGAGCTCCTCTTCCTTCAAGCGTTGGCCCGGGGCGAGACGCCCGTCGAGGATCGCCTCGCGGATGACCTCGCTGGCCGCGGCGCTGGCGCTCCGAGACAGCGGAGCCTGCCCCTCGATGAGGAGGTCGCTCATCGCGCGAGCGAGCATACAGTATGCAAGATGACGTACCAATTGCGCCCGGAGGAGGACGCCGACGGGAGCGTCCTCTCGGTTTTCTGCGACGTGCGGGCTCGCATGCCGTTCGTCCCGGCGCTCTTCAAGGCGCTCGCCTCCGACCCGGCCGCTCTCGAGCTGGCCTGGCTTCAAGCCCGCGCCCTCTACGACGATCCGCGTGCGGCCCAGGCCGGCTCGCGGCTCGTCCCGCTCGCGCGTCCACACCTTGCTTACCGTCCCTCCCGCGCCGTTCGCGCGGCGGTCGCTCCCTTCGCAGCCGAACTGCCGAGCCTGCTGCTCGTCGTCACCTCCCTCGGCCTGAGCCTCGAGGGCACGCATCCGCTGCGATCGCCGCCGCCTGCCCGCCTGCCGGACCCGGAGCCGCTGCCTGAGACGCCGGTGCCGGAGCCCAAAGAGGAGCATCCCCTCTACGACGACATCCGGGCCGTGTACGGCACCGAGCACGTTCCGAGCATGTACAAGGCTCTGGCCGCCGGCCGGCTCCTGGCTGAGTCGTGGGGTCGGGTCGGTCCTTTCCTCGCCGCCCCGGAGGGGCGGAAGCTCGTGGCGGACGTGGAGGCAGCAGCCGACAGTGAGGCCCGCGCCTTCCCCGAATACGCGTTCTTCGCCGCCGCGAGCGCTCGCTCCGTGCTCGGGCAGTTCCAACGCGCCCTGCCACGCAACCTCGTCTTCGCGATGGCGGCGACGTCGTCCTAACGCCAGGCGATCGCCGCCGCACCGACGGGGAGGACATAGGCGGGGTCGCCCCGTCCCGGTCCGAGCATCCGAACCTCCTCACCCGTGGAGAGGGCGAGCCACCGCCCGTCCGGCGACCACGCGAACCCGTGCTGGCTCGTGGGTTCGAGGGCGAGGCTGCGCGTTCGCAGGTCGACGACGACCATCTGCCTTCCCTTCCCCGCGAACGCCACAGCGACCTCGCGGCCGGTGGGCCCGAACTCGACGCGCTCGCCGAGACGGCCGTAGCCGGCAGGGAGCCCGAGCTCGGGCAGTGGGACGACCTCCTCGAGCCGCCGGGCCCGCCATAGCTGGAGCAGGCGTCGCGGCAGTCGGCCGCTCTCGAACCGAACGGCGACCACGGCGAGAAGGCCGTCGGGACGGGTGTCGTATCCGACGACGTCGAGTGGGCCCTCACCGTCGGCCGGAAATCCCCTTGCGAGCTCGTCCGCGCCGAGCAGGATCTTGCCGTCCCGGAGCAGCGTAGGAGCGAGCGGCGAATCGGGCCGAGTGAGCACGGACCCGTCCGCAGCGAACCGCGGATGGCAGCCGGCGACTTCGCCGCGGCCTCCCGTCTCGACGACGAGCACGACCGTAGTGCCCGCCGGTGTGCACCATGCCAGCCGCTCCCCGTCCGCCGACCAGGACGGTTCTCCTCGCACGACACCCAGCGACCGGATGAGCTCCGGCCGTTGAGCCAGCCCGAGGAGGGCAACCCGGCTCCCGCGGAGGCCGAGCGCAGACCCGAGCGAAACCGCGGCCAGGTCGCCGCGCGGCGACACCCAGAGACCACAGTCGAGGGAGGGCCCCGGGGACCCGAGCGTGAGTGTCTCCAGACGCATGACCTGCGGCCGGCAACCGGCCAGGCTCGAGAAGACGAGGGTTCCCGAGAGCGTCCCGGCGTCGGGAGCACGATGGTCCGTAAGCTGGGCGGCCGCTTCTCGCCAGGTTGCAGGCGACGAAGGATCGCGTCGCAGCGCGTCGAGGGCGGCCGCGATGGCGACGACGACCACAGCTCCGAGGACGAGCGATGTCCAGAGCATGCGACGGCTTCCCCGGAGGCGGGTTGCGGCCTGCGGAGCGGGAGAACGGCGAAGGAGCTGACCCTCGCGAGCCGAATCAGCCGGCCCCCGAGCGGGCTCTCGCCGGCCCTGAGCGCGCCGGAGCCGAGTGAGCATCACCGCTGCCTCGCCGCGTACAGGGCCGAGTAGTCGAGATGACCGAGACCCTGCGCCTGCGCGGTCCGGTAGGAGGCTCTGCTCGCACGGGCCACCGGGAGGTCGACGCCCTGAGCGGCTCCGAGCTCGAGGGCGAGATCCAGGTCTTTCGCCATTAGGTTGAGCGCGAAGAGCGGGTCGTAGGCACGTGACGCAGGGTGCTCGACGTCGACGCCGCCGATGGGGAACCGTGTGCGAAGGACGCGCGAGTCGGCCGTGGAGCGTGTGAGCAGGTCATAGAGGACGGCCGGCTCGATGGCCTCGCGCACCGCCAGCGCGCACCCTTCGGCGAGCGCCGCCATCGTCACGCCCGCAACGAGGTTGTTGCAGAGCTTCGCCGCCTGGCCGGCGCCGGCTTCTCCGACCTGGACGACCAGGCTCCCCAGTTCCTCGAGCAGCGAGCGCCAGCGCTCGAACGTCTCGCTGCTCCCGCCGACCATGATCGTGAGGGAGGCGGCCTGCGCGCCGCGCGGGCCCCCACTGACCGGCGCGTCGAGCGACTCCATGCCGGCCTCCCCCAGCTCGGCGGCGAGCTTTCGCGCCAGGGCCGGCCGGCCGGTCGACATGTCGATCACCGCGAATCCCGGAGGCGCGCCCGCGCGAAGCCCCTCCCGCCCGAGCACGACGTCCTCCACCGCCGTGGGCGAAGGAAGCGAGAGGAGGGCGACGCGGGTCGCCCGGGCCGCTTCGGCCGGCGTCGCTGCGGCGGGCGCCCCTAGAAGCTCGACGCGTCGGGGATCCGAGTCGACCGCGATGACCTCGTGGCCCGCCACCAGGAGATTCCGGGCCATCGGCAATCCCATCGTTCCCAGACCGATGAAGGCGACCCGCGTCACGGAATCACGAGTCACCGGCGGCGAGCTCGCTGCCGAACGCCGGGAGCCGCGACTGCGGCCGGCCGGACGACGCAAGCGCGACCCAGACGACGATCTCGTCGTCGTGGGGCGCGTCGGGAATTCGCACCTCGAAGGTCTGGTGGTGGGACCGCACCGTATGGTCGATCTTGTGCTTGAGCGCGAGGTCGAGCGTCGCGCCGGCCGCTCCCACCTTCTCCGCCGAGGGCAGGAGCGAGCTGCCGTCCACGGGCTCGCGCACGAGATTCCCGAAGCGAAGATTATGGATGATGGCCGAACCGTGCTCGATCTCCCCTGCAAGACCGACAAGAGCCCCCTTGCCGTAGGCCTCGACGCCCCCGGCACCCAGCGCAGCGAGCGCCCGCTCCGTCAGAAGCCGTCCGAGCGGCTCGCAATAGGCGTCGCTCAGAACGGTGAGATCCTGGACGAAGCGCCCCGCGAGTGGGTTGGCGAGCACAGCCCCGACCGCTGCCACGCGGGTGGGAGGCTCGACGGAGCGACCGAGCTCGGACCGCACTTCCTCGACGATCGCGCAGACCTTTCGGAGGCCCTCCATCCAGTGTCTAGCATAGGCCCTCGGGCGCGCGATCCCCGTGGTGCGCGGGGTTCGGAGGCTCTCAGGGGAGCTCGACGCCGGCGAGTCGCAGGCCGGACTGCCCTCGGATGACGAGAGCGTGCCAGCCACGGCCTTCCAGAGCTACCTCGGCGGTCGCCGCGACGCTCAGCTGCCGCTCGAGCGCCCGCCTGCCGTCCGCGTAGACCGTCACGCGACCCGGCCGTTCGGGCTCAAGCCGCAGGCGTACGCCATCCGCACCCCACACCCAGAGCGCGCCCTCGCCCTGCTCGAGCCTCCCCGCACTCCAACCGTCGCAGAGAAGCGGTTCCGAGCGATCGGGCTCCTCCACGGGCGGCTCCGAGGAGGAGCCTGGACCGGGCTCCCAGAGCCACACGACGCCACCGCGGGCGCGCGGGCGGTAGCCGGCCTCCTCGAGCCCCCGCCAGGCGAACCAGGCGCCCGGGACACGCCCCTGCTCGTAGAGCCCCCGGTGGTAGAGCAGCGAGCGGATGCCGATCGCCTCGAGCGCCTCCCGGTCGCCGGGGAGCCAGGCGCCGCAGTCGAGCCGGTTGAACCGCTCCGTGAAGGCGAAGGTCGGGCGCGGCGCGAGGGAGTAGCCGGTGGGGCGCTCGTGCGGCGCCTGGACCGCGTAGTAGAGGTAGACGCTCCCGAACTGGCCCGTGCCGCGCTCCCAGATCGGAAGCTCGAGGATGCGCCCGCCTTCTAGGGCAGCGTAGGCATCGTTGCCCGGGTCGGCAACGCTGGAGCGGAGCGGGAAGACGAGCAGGTCGGCGGCGACCAGCACGAAGGCGACCGCTGCGACTGCCAAGGAGAGCCCTCTGCGCACGCGCGCGAGGAACCACGCAACCGCAAAGGCCGCGAGGGCGGCGAGAGCCAAATCCGCGAGCGGGACGAAGCGGCCCGGGACCCGCGGGTAGCGCAGCGGCGGCAGGGCCTTGCGGAGCTCCTCGTAGAGCGGCAGGTTCGTCCCCAGCGCGAGGAGGAGAGGGAGCACGGCGGCGAGGCCGAGCACGAGCGCGAGAGCCCGTCGACCGCGCGCGAGCACGACCAGGCCCGCGAGCGCGAGCAGGGGTGTCAGCCAGCCGACGTAGACGAACTGCTCGAGCCCGTCGAGGCGCCAGCGGCTCAGAAGGTCGAGCCAGTCCGCCGAGTACGCGGCCACCTCCTCGAGCGCGCGGCCCTCGGAGGCCTCCGATCCTTCGATGACCACCGCCCGCGCCGCCAGCCCCACGGCGACGGCCGCCGCGGCGCCCGCCCCGATCCAGGCCACCGGCACGGCGCGGAAGCGCACAGCCGCGTAGGCGAGCAGGAAGGGGATCGCGCCGAGCGCGAGGTGAAGCTGCCCGGAGAGCGGCACCGAGACGAGCGCGCCGGCGGCCAGGGCGCCCCAGGCGTGCCTCGCGGCGGCGTGCTCGGCCGCGCGCGAGCGCTCGTATGCCCAGAGCGCGAGGGGAAGGAAGACGGCCGCCCACCCGAGGAGGTGGCCGCCGCTCTGGGCGAGCCGATAGGGCGCGATCGCGAATGCGAGCCCGCCCACGGCGGCGGCAGCCGGGGGAAGCCGGAGCGTGGTCAGCCAGAGGTAGGCGAGCACCCCTGCGGCGACGACCGTGGCGACCAGGAGCAGGTTCCAGGCGACGACGGGGCCGAAGAGCGCGTCGAGCGGCCAGAACGCGACCCCGTAGGGCCAGCCGCCGAGGACGACCTGCGGCTCCACGAGCGGCTGGTAGCTGTAGGGGTCGCGCCAGGGGGCGCCTCCGCCCTCCAGCTGGTGCCCCACGAGCCAGAAGCGATACGTCGTCTGGAGGTGGTCCCCCGTGGCCGCCTCGCCGTAGCCCGGAAAGCCCGTCGAGAGGAATCCGGAGCGGAAGTCGAGCACTCCTGGGAGCGTCGCCAGGAAGGCGGCGACGGCGTAGAGGGCGGTGACGAGCAGGAGCGGCCGCGGGGCTCGCATCCCGGGATGATGCCCGCCTGCGGCTAGGATCGGCGCCCATCGGCGCTCGTCCGGGCCTTCCCCGCGCGACCCTCGCCGTCGCGCTCCTCGTCGCGGCGCTCGCGGCGGGCGTCCGCATCCCGCCGGCGCTCGGCTACCCGCTCTGGCAGGACGAGGTCGCCTCGGCCCGGATCCTGGTGGAGCCGTCGCTCGGCGACGCCCTCGACCGGGTCGGGGAGACGGAATCGACGCCGCCGGTCTGGTACGTCCTCGGCTGGGCGGCGCACGACGCCGGCCTCTCCGTGGAGGCGGTGCGCTTCCTCTCCGTCCTCGCCGGAGCCCTGACCGCCGCGCTCGTGGTCGTCTACGCGCGCCGGATGCTGCCGCTCTGGGCGGCCGGGACGGCCGGTGTCCTCGTCGCCCTCGGCGCCCAGCTCGTCGCGCGCGGCCACGAGCTGCGCGCGTATGCCCTCTTCGCCCTCCTGTCCGTGGCCTTCGCCTTCGCGCTCGAGGCCGCCGCTGCCCGACCCGGCCGGCTGCGCCTGCTGGCGCTCGGGGCGTGCGTGGCCGCGGGCGTCCTGACGCACTACTTCTTCGCCCTCCTCGTCGTCGCGGGCCTGGTCTGGGCGCGAAGCCTCCGCCTGACCGCCGTCTGCGCGGCGGGCCTCGCCCCCTTCCTCCTCTGGCTCCCCTGGTTCCTGGACCAGTACGGGAACGACCGCTTCTCCTGGATCGAGGACTTCGACCTCCTCAAGGCCCTCTCCGTGTACTCGGCGTTCTTCTGGAACGCGGGACCGCTCTTCGTCGCCACGGAGGACGTCGGCCTGAGCGCGGGCGAGGCAGTCGCCCGCATCGCCGTCCTCGTCCTCGTCCTGGCCGGAAGCTGGGTGCTCGCACGCGCGGGGACGGGGCGGGCCGCCGCCGCCCTCGCCGTCCTGCCGGTGGCGCTCGCCGCCCTCCTCTGGCTTGCGGGCGCGGACGTCTTCACGACCCGGAACGTCCTCTGCGCCGCTCCCTTCGCCGCCGTGGCGATTGCGGCTGCCCTCGCGGCGCTTCCTCGACCTGCGGCGGTCCCCGCGGGCGCCGCCGTGGCGCTGGCCGCGGCGGGGCTCGTCCACGAGCGCACACTCGCGCCGCCGGACTACGACCGGATCGCCGGCGCGCTCGTCGCGGAGGGCTGGCGCTTCGGCGACCCTGTCGCAGTCTTCGGCGGCGCGCACGAGCATCTCCAGCTGGGGAGCGCCTACGCCCTGCGCTCACCGGTCGCGTGGTACCTGCCGGGACACCCGTTCCTGCGGCTGCCGCAGCAGGGAGCCGAAACCTGCGAGGACGCCTTCGTGCTCGCGCCGCCCGGCCGCGCGGAAGTAGTGCTCGCCTCCGGGAACGACCCGCGGGCGGTGGACGGCGTGCGCGTCGCGCGGGTCCCGTGCGACGCAGGCCTCCCGAACCGTGTTCGGGCCGAGGGCGGCGTCTGGTTCGTCCCGACGAGGAGCTAGCTCGACAGCTGCGGCGGGCAGCGGTCGCCGTACTCGCGCACGGAGCCGCAGAGCGTCGAGAGCGTCACGCGGAAGTACCAGCCGAGCTCGTACCGCGCGTCCGCGACCGAGTCGCGCGCCGCCGCGAGCGCGTGATAGATCGCCACGAGGACGGTGTGGTCGTCCGCGAACGGTCCCTTGCCCTCGAGCAGGAGCCAGCCGTCGAACGGGCGCGCCTCGAAGCGGCTTCCGAGCCGGCGCTCGAGCCCTTCGAGATCGAGCGAGGCAGGACCGATTGGGACGGAGACGACGATCCGCTCGACTGGGGCCTCGATCCTCTCCATCGAGCGGAGGATGAGCGTCCGCTGCGAGTAGGGCAGCGCGTGCGCCTCGCCCGTCGCCGGAAGCCCGGCGAGGAAGACGGCCGAGTAGGGAAAGAGCACATCTCCCTCCTCGACCGCGGCGTCGAGCCACGCGGCCGGCGCCGCGAGGCGCTCCTCGCTCCCCAGGGCGACGCCCGGAGGTCCGCCCCCGAGCACGTCGTTGTGCCAGTTGCGCGGGTCGCGGATGCCGCCGAGCGGCGCGAGGAGCACGCTCGCCGCGAGCAGCGCGAGCGCGCCCGCCCGCACGGCCGTGCCCCGGTCTCGAAGCGCGCGGGCGACCGCCGCCCCGATGAGCGCGGCCGCGAGCGGAAGCGCATAGATCAGGTGCCGCGGCGAGAGCCCCGGTTCGCTGCCCGCGCGCACGACGATCAGCAGGACGGGCGGGAGGAGGAGCGAGAGCAGCGCCACGGCCACGAAGGCCGGACGGCTGCGTAGGAGCGCGGCGACGCCTACGGCCATTAGCAGGAGCGCGAGCGCCGCCGTCCAGCCCTCGCCGCCGGCGGACGCGCCGAGGGCGCGCGCCAGCTGGCTCCAGGCGTCGGCGGGGGCTGCGAGTCGCGCTTCACCGTCGGCGCCGACCGCGAAGCGCTCCGCCAGGCGCAGGTCCGCCCAGGCGAAGGGGAGCATGGCGACCCCGACCGCCGCGACCGGCAGAGCCGGCCGAAACGGCCTCCCGCGCCAGAGGGCGAGCGCGACGACCGCCTCCGCCAGCACGAGCATCGCCCCGTAGGGATGGATCGCGGGCAGGAGCCAGGCCGCGAGGGCTGCAGCGAACGCGGCGCGGCCCGTGCGCTGCTCGACCGCGCGGACGAAGAGGTCGAGCGCGAGCGCGGAGGCGAACCCGTAGAGCGCGTACATGCGCGCGAAGCTCCCGTACACCGCCAGGAGGGACGAGGTCGCAACGACCATCGCGGCCGTCCCCCCGGCCAGCGGGCCCGCGAGGCGGCGGCCGAGGTCGTAGCAGAGCGGCACGGTCGCGACGGCAAAGGCGAGCGAGAGCCAGCGGAGCGCGTACGGCGAGGGATCGAGCGCAAGCGTCAGGTGGGAGAGGACGAAGTGGAGCGGCCCTCCTCCCCGCTCCCACATGACCGTCTCGAGCAGCTCGAGAAGCGGTCGGGCGGAGACGAGGCCCGCAACGGCCTCGTCCTCGAAGAGCGGCTTCCCGTGAACGTCCGGCACGACGCGCGCAAGGAGGTAGCCGATGGCCGCGGCGACCGCGCCGAAGGCCGCGAGTGCCCCGGCGGAGAGCGCCAGGGGCCGCCCGCGCGGCGCGCGCAGGACGGCGGTGCCGTTCGAGCGGCCGAGGGCCACGGCCCCTAGCCTGCCAGGGGCGCGAAGGTGCCGGCGCGGTAGACCTGGCCGGGGAGCGCGCGCCCGAGCGCGCCTTCGAGCCACTCCGCCACGCCGATGAGCGCGTCGAGGTCGACGCCGGTCTCGACGCCCTCCCCGTGCAGGAGGTAGACGAGATCCTCCGTGGCGACGTTGCCGGTCGCCTTCGGCGCGAAAGGACAGCCGCCGATCCCGCCCACGGACGACTCGAATACCGTCGCGCCGGCCTCGAGCGCCGCGTAGGCGTTGGCGAACCCGGTGTTGCGGGTGTTGTGCAGGTGGATCCCTATTCGCGGAAAGCGCTGCGCGCTTTCCGCGACGAGTCGACGAACCTGCCGGGGGACGGCGACACCGATCGTGTCGGCGAAGACGACCTCGTCCGCTCCGGCCTGGACGGCCCGCTCCGCGATCTCCAGCACGCGGCCCGGGTCGACGGCGCCCTCGAAGGGGCAGCCCAAGGCGACGCTGATGGAGACGCTCAGCGGCCGTTCGCTCTTGATGCGGGCGAGCATCTCGAGAGCGTCCTGCACCGAGGCGTTCGCGTTCCGGCGGCTGAACTCGTCCGTGGCCGCCACGTTGAAGTGCACGTCGTCGAGCTTGGTGCTCAGGAGCCGCTCGTACCCCTTCTCGTTGAGGACGAGTCCCGAGTAGCGGACGCCGTCCCGCCGCTCCAGTGCGCCGGCGACCTCCTCGGCGCCCGCCATCTGCGGCACGCGGTCGGGATGCACGAAGCTGACCGCCTCGATGCTCGGAAGCCCGGCGCCCGCCAGCCGGTTGACGAGCTCGGCGCGGACGGCCGGTTCGAGCACCTCCGGCTCGTTCTGGAGGCCGTCGCGGGGCCCGACGTCGCAAACTGTCACCTGCACGCAACGGCAGCCTAGCTATGCATTTGACCGATTTCGTCCTGGCACACCTCCCGCGCCCGCCGGCTCGCGTTCTCGAAGTCGGCTGCGGGCGGGGAGACCTCGCCCGCGCGCTCGCCGCGGCCGGCCACGCGGTCACCGCGATCGACCCCGACGCCCCCGCGGGGCCGCTCTTCCGCCCCGTGACCCTCGAGGACTTCGCCGAGCGGGGCCCCTTCGATGCCGCCGTGGCGAGCCGCTCGCTCCACCACGTTCCCGACCTCGCCGCCGCTCTCGAGAAGATCGCGACCCTCCTTCGGCCGGGCGGCGTGCTCGTCCTGAACGACTTCGCGAAGGAGCGTCTCGAGGGATCAACCGCCGAGTGGTACTACGGCCGGCGCCGCGCCCTCGCTGCCGCGGGCGGGAAGGAGGCGCCCCACACGTTCCACGAGTGCCTGCACGAGGAGCATGCCGACATCCATGCGTACGGAGAGATGCGCCGCGAGCTCGACCGCCGCTTCGCCGAGCGCTTCTTCGCGTGGTTGCCGTACCTCCACGGCGAGCTCGAGGGCGTCGTCTCGGAGGAGCTCGAGCGGTCGCTCGTCGAGGCGGGCGCGATTCAGGCCGCGGGCTTCCGCTACGTGGGCGAGACTGCGCGCCGGTGAAGGTACCCGTCTTCTCCGCGCGCCATGTCCTCGGCGCGCTCGACCCGTCCGAGGCCGTCGAGGCCGTGCGCCGAGCCTTCCTCGAATACGCGCGCGGAGCCTGGCAGATGCCCGCGAAGGTCTACGTCGAGGCTCCCGGGGGCGACTTCCGCGCGATGCCCGCCTCCGGCGGCGGCTACGCGGTGCTCAAGTGGGTCACGTCCTTCCCCGGGAACCCCGAGCGGGGCCTGCCCACCGTGGGCGGGGTCGTCCTCCTCTCCGACGCGAGCACGGGCGAGCTTCGGGCGGAGCTGGACGCGGGCGCCGTCACGGCCCTGCGGACGGGCGCGGCCGCGGTGCTCGCGGCGGAGACGCTCGCGCGGCCTACCCCGGCCGCCGCGGCCGTCATCGGCTGCGGCGTGAACGGCCGCGCGGTCGCCCACGCCTTCGTCGCCCGGGAAAGGGCGGTGCTCCTCTGGGACGCGCGACCCGGCCAGGCGCAGCTCGTCGCCGAGGAGCTGGGGCCGGAGGCGTCCGTCGCGGGCGACCTCGCCGAGGCGTTCGCGGCGGACGTCGTGGCGACGGTGACGCCGGGCCGGGCACTCCTCTTCGAGGCCGGCGGGCTCCACGCGGGCCAGCACGTGAGCCTCATGGGCGCGGACGGGCCGGGGAAGGCCGAGGTCGCCGTCGACGAGCTCCTGCGCGCCCGCGTCGTCTGCGACGACTGGGAGCAGGCGAGCCACACGGGCGACATCGCCCGCGCCGCCGAGGCCGGGCAGCTCGCCCGGGAGGACGTCGCCGAGCTCGGACATGTGCTCCTCGGCGAGGAGCCCGGGCGCTCGAGCGAGGACGAGATCACGCTCTTCGACTCCACCGGCCTCGCCGTGCAGGACCTCGCGGTCGCCGTCGCCGTCTACGAGCGCTACCGCGAGGACCTGGGCACCTCCGACTTCGAGGGCGTGTCCGAGGTCGACCTGGGCTAGTTGTAGTCCTAGCCGGACGGGCGGAGGCGCTTCTCGAACACCTCGTAGGTGCGCTCCTTGCGCATCCCTACTCGCTCGTAGAGGCGCCAGGCCTGCGTCGGGTTGTTCGAGAGCACCTTCAGCGATACGCGGGACACGCCGCGATCCCCGAACACGCGGAATGTCCGGCGCAAGAGGGTTTCTCCAAGGCCGCGGCGGCGCCACGCTGGATGTACGACGAGATCCTTCACGTAGCCCTCCTTCCAGTTGAGCGCCGCGGCCGCGAGCCCTCCGACCGACTCCGCCAGGAACCAGACGTCGGGGTCGAAGCTCGGGTCGTCGAGCATCACCCGTCGCCACTCGTCGAAGGGCACCGGCCGGTGTTCCGGCTCGGCCGCGTACGCCTCGTCGAGGAGCTCCTTCACCGGCGCCGCATCGTCCATTCGGAAGGTCCGCACCTCGATCCCGGCAGGCGAGGGCGGCTCGGCGACCGCTACCTCCGCGAGATCGACGCCCATGAGCCAGATCTCCCACGCCTTCTCGTAGCCGTTCGCACGGAGAAACGGCGCTGCCGCCGGCTCGAGCGTGACCGCATCCGCCTGGACGACGTCGAGCGCGGCAGCTCCCTCGGCCGCGCGGAGGAGTCGGGTGCCGATGCCCCGCCGCCGGGCCTCTGGGCGGACGAGCACCACGAGGTCCTCGCCTCGGACGGCGCTCGTGCCGACCACCCGCTTTCCCTCCCAGGCGGTGAACCCGCTCCAGAGGTCCCAGGTGTTGCGCAGGTGCTCGAGGGTGAACTCAGGGGCCCCGTAGAGCGCACGGTGGCAGGCCGCGACGACCTCGTAGGTCGGCTCGAGGTCCTCCCGGCTGGCGTCGCGGATCGCGACGTCAGCCACGCTCGACCGGAAGGCCGCGCGACGACCAGTCGCTCCACGAGCCCGGGTAGAGCTTCGCCGCTCGACCTGCTCGCTCGAGGGCGAGCACGTCCACGCAAGCGGTGATGCCGGAGCCGCAGTAGACGACGATCTCCTCGGCCTCGAGGACCTCCCCGGGAAGGCGCGGGTCGCCGAACGGGACGTTCACCGCTCCGGGGATGTGGCCCGCGACGGGGTCGATGGGCTCCACCTCCCCGCGGTAGCGCTCCGGGGCGCGGGCGTCGACGACGGCGAGCCCCTCCTCGCCGAGACGCTCCGCGAGCTCCTCGGCCTCCAGGGTGTCGCCGGCACGCGGCCGCACGACGAACTCGGCCTGCTCGATGGACTCCTCGCCCGCCCGGAGCGGCCCGGCCCAGGGATCGAGGCCGCCGTCGATGACGGCCACGTCCTCGTGGCCGAAGTGGCGCAGGAGCCACCAGAGGCGCGCGGCTCCGCCCGTCGTGCCCTGGTCGTAGGCGACAGCGAACACGCCCGCCCCGATGCCCGCCCTTTCCGCCGACCGGGCGAACTCCGCGGGCGCAGGGAGCGGGTGCCGGCCGCCTGGGCTCGCCGGCGGCGCCGAGAGCTCGCGCTCGACGTCCAGGAACGAGGCGCCCGGGATGTGCCCCTCGAGGTACAGCTCGCGCCCGCGCTCCGACTTGCCGAGCTCCCACCGGCAGTCCACGAACTGGTACCTCACGCTAGTGTCCCTTCAGGTAATGCTGCCTAGCTTCTGGGTCGCGAGTACCAAGCCAGAGTCCCCACTCGCCCGCAGGCAAGGCTACAAGCCTTGGTAAGTGCGAGGGAGGGCACTGGCGCCGCGTAATCGCGGGCCAGAGGCAGGCGTGTATTGCCTGGAGGGACACTAACCGCGTGCGAGCCTGTAGATGCCGCCGGCGTGGTCGGCAACGTAGAGCTCGCCGGCCCTGCCCTCGCCGAACGAGCTGATGGTCAGCGCCGTGTTGCGGACGAGCCGCCGCTTGCCGACGACGCGACCGTCGGCGAACTTGAGCCGCCAGATGCGCCCCGAGCAGAGGTCGCCGAAGAAGTACCAGCCGCGCAGGCGCGCGGGGAGCCGGCCGCCGCGGTAAACGTGCCCGCCGGTCACCGAGCAGTTGCCGGACGAGTGGCTATAGACGTCGATCGGCCGGACGCGGCGTCCAGGGCCTCTGAGGCCGCCGCTCTGGCAACCGCTCAGCTTCCGCCCCTCGTAGCGATCCCACATGAAGTTCTCCGGCGTGCCGCCGAGCCTCGAGGCCCGGAGCGTCGAGATCTCCTCCCAGGCGCTCTGGCCCACGTCAGCGAGGTAGAGCCGGCCGTTCGCGCGGTCGAAGGCGTAGCGCCAGAGATTGCGGAGCCCGTAGCCGTCGATCCGCCAGCCGGCGCGAAGGTTGCGCGGATTCCTGCTGAGGAGCTTCCCCTTGCGCGAGGAGAGATTCTGCGCGCTCTCGTCCGGATCGCAGCTGCCGCCCCCGTCCCCGACCGAGACGTAGAGCCTTCCGTTCGGGCCGAAGGCGACAAGCCCGCCGTTGTGGTTCGTCCGCGAGGAGTGCTCGACGTCGAGAAGCATGCGCCTCGACCTCCCCAGACCGCGGGTAAACCTCGAGTTGGCCCGGAAGCGGGCGACGCGCACGTCGCCCCCGTTGTCCGTGTAGTTGACGTAGAACAGCCGATCCGTCCTGTAGCGGGGCGAGAACGCAACCGAGAAGAGGCCGCGCTCGCCGCCGAAGGACACGAGGTGCTGGAGGTCGAGGAACCGGGTTTTCCTCCCTCGGTAAAGGCGCCAGATCACGCCGCGCTGCTCGACCACGAAGAGCGTGCCGCGCGGATCGCGATTGTTCGAGGCGACGTGCACCGGGGAAGAGAAGCCGCCGGCGACTCGCTTGAGCCGGAGCGCCGAGGCCGTCGACGGCACGACGAGCGCGAGCCCGAGCGCGGCGACGAGAACCCCCACGACCCCGAGACGGCGATGCATCCGGCTCGGAGCGTAGCCCATCATGCGGCTGCCGTCTCCCCCCGCTTGTCCCAGTAGCGCCGGAGGCCGGCGTACGACTGCCAGAACGGCCCCGCCTGCTGGTACGCGTGCGCCGTCTCCGCGTCGGCTCCCGCTCGAAGCTCCTCCTCGGCCGCGCGCACGAACTCCTCCTCGCTCGCGCCCTCGCGGACACGCGCCGCCCATGTGCGCAGGCGACCCCGCATCTCCCGGACGTGCGAGCCGGGCTCCTCGACGACGCCGAAGTGCGGCAGGAAGAGGCGGGCCGGGCGCCGTTCCTCGATCGCGTCGAGCGTCCGCTCCCAGGCCTCGAGATCGACGTCGGGCGGCGGCGAGACCGGGGCGAGGAAGCGGGCCGGCGCGATGCGCACGCCCGCGGCGTCCCCGGCGAAGCAGGAGCCGTCCCCGGCGAGGTAGGAGACATGGTGCGACGCGTGGCCCGGCGTGGGAAAGGCCTCGAGGCCGAGCACGCGCTCGCCGACGATGCGGACGTTCTCCTCGGGGACCGGCAGGAGCTCGCCCCAGAGACGGTCGAAGTCGTCGCCGTAGAGCCGCCGCGCGCTCCGCTCGAGGCGGCTCGGTTCGACGACGTGCGGCGCCCCGACCTCGCTCACGTGGACGGTCAGGGCCGGATGCTCGCGCACGAGCGTTCCCGCAGCGCCGGCGTGGTCGAGATGGATGTGCGTGAGCAGGAGGTGGCGAAGGTCGCCGACGCCGAGCCCGTGGGCGGCGAGCGCCTCGCGGAGCGCATCCGCGCAGCTCGCCGGGCCGCAGTCCACGAGCGCGGGCTCGTCGCCCGGAAGCAGGTAGGCGCCGATGACGCGCTCTCGCCCCAGATGGCGGAGGTCGAGGAGAGCCGGTTCCACGCCGGCACGCTACTCGACGGTGAGCGTTCCCTCCATGCCGGCCGTCCGATGGCCCGGGACCGAGCAGAAGAACGTGTACGTTCCAGGCTCGAGGGTCACGGTGACACTCGCGGTGTCCTCGGTGATGACCTCCGTGGCGCCGCCCTCTACGTCCTCGATCGTGACGTCGTGCGGCATGGACGACTCGTTCGTGAGCTCGATCGTGATCTCCCCGGCCTGCGCCGTGAGCTCGGTCTGGTCGTAGGCGAGGGCGCCGCCTGGGTCGGCCGCGATCTGGATCGTCTGACCGTCGCCTCCGTCCGCGGCCGGCGGCTCGTCGGCCTCGCCGTTGTCGTCGCCTCCGCAGGCCGCGAATCCCAGGCCGAGAGCCGCAAGCACGAGAAGGATCGTCAGGACGCGTCGTGTCATCGGGTTCCTCCCTTTCGCAGTCGTTGGAATCTAGCTACGCGCGGAGCGGCGAGGTGGATGAGGACCGCTGTCGCCACCATGGCGGCCCAGGCCGGCGTGAGAGCGGGCCGGGTCATCTCGGGCAAGTCGAAGGACGTCGTGCCGCGCTTGACGAGCTGCTCGAGCCAGAAGTCCTGGAGCACGTTGGCGAGCCCGTACACGAGCATGAGCGCGAGGTAGAACGCGAGGAGCGGGCGGACTCGGCGGCTCGCCTGCGGGACGACACGGGAGAGGGCGAGCGCCGTGAGCGCGAGGAGCGTGCCGTCCAGACCGTGGTGGTGGCCGAGGTGGACGGCGCGGAGCTGCGGCTGACCGGGCTCGGGGCGCGGCTCGTCCGAGAGGAAGGGGCCGCCGAGCGAAAAGCCGAGGTCCGCGGCGATCCAGGGGAGCGCCGCGACGACGAGAAGGGCCGCGAGGGCGAGGCGAACGGCGTCCCAGCCGCTCCAGGCCACGCGCCTGCCGAGGCCGTCGCGGCCGACCGCAAGCGCCGTGAGAGCGACTGCGACGGCAACGCCTGCCGCGGGAATCGCGTTGACCACGCGGGCGTCGAGGTCGGCCTGGTCGACGACGCCGGGCCAGGCGACGCCGGCGCAGAGGACGCCCGCGACGGCGGCGACCGCCGAGGTCGCAGGGCGACCGAAACGGTCGGCGACCACGAGGAGGACGGCAATCGCCGCCAGCGCCGTGGGGTAGTTGAGGAAGACGAGCGCGCGCCCGAAGCCGCCTGCGAGGCCTTCCTCGTCGACGTTGTAGAGCTCGGCGGTCGGAAGGCGCGCGTAGGTGACGACAACCGCGAGAGCGACGGCAGCGAAGGTGCCCCACGCGAGGAGCACCTCGCGGACGCCCGGCACGCCCTCTTTGTGCCCGTCCAAAGCGGGCCTAGACTAGCCTTGCGATGTCCTCCCCGGAATGCGCAGCCTGCGGCTTTGCCAACCGGCCGGGAGCGCTCTTCTGCGGGAGGTGCGGCGCCCAGCTCGGGCAGAGCTGCCCCGAATGCGGCGAGGTCCTCGCCGCGGGACTCGCCTACTGCACGGCCTGCGGCGCGGAGCTCGAGGCGGCCCCCGACGCCCCGCCGATCGCCGAGGAGCGCAAGATCGTCACGGTCCTCTTCGCCGACCTCGTCGGCTTCACGGGCCGCGCCGAGCGCCTCGACCCCGAGGACGTCCGCGGCCTGCTCGCTCCCTACCACGCCCGCCTCAAGCAAGAGCTCGAGCGCCACGGCGGGACCGTGGAGAAGTTCATCGGCGACGCTGTCGTCGCGCTCTTCGGGGCTCCGCTCGCCCACGAGGACGATCCGGAGCGCGCGGTTCGGGCCGCGCTCGCCGTCCGGGAGGCGATCGGCGAGCTGAACGCGGCCGACCCGAGCCTCGGCCTGCGGGTGCGCATCGGCGTCACCACCGGCGAGGCCATGGTCACGCTCGGCGCGAGGCCGAGCGCGGGAGAGGGCATGGCCGCGGGGGACGTCGTGAACGTCGCGGCGCGCCTCCAGGCAGCCGCCCCCCCGGGCGGGATCCTCGTCGACGAGACGACGCACCGCGCCACCGAACGATCGATCGACTACCGCACCGCCGAGGCCGTGCAGGCGAAGGGGAAGACGGCGCCGGTGCCCGTCTGGGAGGTCGTCGCCTCCCGCGGCCGGCTCGGCGTCGACATCGCCTTCCGGGGCGGGGCGACGCTCGTCGGCCGCCGCCAGGAGCTCGACCTCCTGCTCGACGCTCTCGCCCGCGCGCAGCGCGAGCGGGCGCCCCAGCTCGTGACGCTCGTCGGCGTGCCGGGGATCGGCAAGAGCCGTCTGCTCTGGGAGCTCTACAGCACGCTCTCCGGCGACCCGAGCGTGTTCGTCAAGTGGCGGCAAGGACGCTCCCTTCCCTACGGCGAGGGCGTGAGCTTCTGGGCACTCGGGGAGATGGTGAAGTCGCAGGCCGGGATCCTCGAGTCGGACGACGCCGACGCCGCCGGCGAGAAGCTCGCCTCGGCGGTCTCCGCAGCTCTGGGCGAGCCGGAGGAGGCGCGCTGGGTTCTGCGGCACCTCCGGCCGCTCGTGGGCCTCGGCAGCACCCAGGGCGCCGGCCGGGAAGAGACCTTCACCGCGTGGCGGCGGTTCTTCGAGGCGCTCGCCGAGCAACGCCCGCTCCTTCTCGTCTTCGAGGACGTTCACTGGGCCGACGACGGCCTCCTCGACTTCGTCGACCATCTCGTCGACTGGACGACGGGAGTGCCGCTCCTCGTGATCTGCACCGCGCGCCCGGAGCTCCTCGACCGGCGCCCCGGCTGGGGCGGCGGCAAGCGCAATGCCCTCACGATCTCCCTCACGCCGCTCTCCGACGAGGAGATCACCGAGCTCCTCCGGTCGCTCGGGTCGGAAGTCCGGGACACCCTGCTCGCGCGCGCCGGGGGCAACCCGCTCTACGCGGAGGAGTTCGTGCGCATGCTCTCCGCGCGGGTCGGCGACGGCGACATCGCGCTCCCCGACTCCATCCAGGGCATCATCGCCGCCCGCCTCGACACCCTCCCGCTCGACGAGAAGGCGCTCCTCCAGGATGCTGCGGTCGTCGGCAAAGTCTTCTGGGCGGCCGCGCTGGCGGCCGTGGGCAGCCTCGCGGCCGACGTCGTCGAGGACCGTCTACGCACCCTCGAGCGCAAGGAGTTCGTGCGGCGCGAACGGCGCTCGTCCGTCGCCGGCGAGACGGCGTACGTCTTCCGGCACGTGCTCGTCCGGGACGTCACCTACGGCCAGATTCCGCGCCCGCAGCGAGCCGAGAAGCACAGGCTGGCGGCGGAGTGGATCGAGTCGCTCGCCGGCGACCGGTTCGAGGACGTCGCCGACCTCGTCGCGCACCACTACGGAAGCGCACTCGAGTTCGCCCGCGCCAGCGGACAGGACACGGGCGACCTGGCCGAACGAGCGCGACTCGCCTACCGCGAGGCAGGCGACCGTGCAACGGCGCTCAACGCGTTCGCCGCGGCCGCACGGTTCTACGGGGCGGCACTCGACCTCTGGCCTGGGGACGACGGCGAGCGGCCGTACATCTTGCTTCGCCACGGGCAGGCGCTCTTCCACGCGGAAGGCGGAGGAACCGACGTCCTCACCGAGGCCGCAGAGCTCCTCCTCGATTTCGGCGACCGGGAGGCGGCCGCCGAGGCGCACATCGGCCTCGGCGACCTCCTCTTCTTCGTGGAGGGACTGGGCAACGAGGCCGTCGAGCACTTGGAAGGCGCGGCCACCCTCCTCGCGGATCAGCCTCCCTCGCGCGCGAAAGTCGCGGTTCTGGCCAACCGGGCCCGCTTCCACATGATCGCTGACGAGGCGGAGGAGGCGATCCGGGTCGGCTTCGAAGCGTTCCAGGCGGCTGAGGAGCTCGGGCTCGACGAGTTCCGCGCCCATACCCTCAACACGCTCGGAGTGGCCCGGGCGATGATCGGAGACCAGGGCGGGGTGGCCGACCTCGAGCGAAGCATCGCGATCGCGGAGGACCTCAACTCGCCCGAGGCCATGCGCGCATACAACAACCTCGCGAGCATCGTCGCCAACCTCGGGGACCTGCCACGCGCCTACGCGCTCTACGAGCGGGCAAGGCGAGCGGCGGAAAGGTTCGGCCACGCCCTAGCGCTCCAGTGGCTCTCCGCGCAGAGGATGGACGAGCTCTTCTGGACCGGACGTTGGGACGAGACCCTGCAACACGCCGAGGCGGTGTTTGCCGCCGACGCGGGCTCCGGGCCCATGCAGGTGGTCGACGCCCGGATCCTGCGCGCACGGATTCGACTCGCCCGCGACGACATCGGGGGAGCGAGCGACGACTCGGCCGCCGCGGCCGACCTCGCCCGCCAGGCGAAAGATCCACAGGTCGCGTTTCCAGCGCTCGCCACGTACGCTCACGTCCTTTCGTCGGCAGGAAGTACGGAGGAGGCGGATGCGGTCGCAACCGAGCTGCTCGACTCCTGGGCCGCGAGCGGTGCCACGCTCGCCGGGCCGTGGCTTCCCGAGCTGGCCGCCGTGCTCACCGCCCTCGGTCGCGGGGCAGACCTCGCCGAGGCGGCGAAACGGGTCCCCACGCCGACGCGTTGGCTCGAGGCGGCAAGTGCCCAGGCCGCCGGCGATCCCGGCCGTGCGGCCGGGATCTACGCCGAGATCGGCTCGCTTCCGGACGAAGCGTACGCGCGGCTACGTGCCGCCGAGAGCCTGGTGAACGGGGGACGCCGCGGAGAAGCGGAAGCCGAGCTTACGCTGGCGCTCGACTTCTTCCGGGCGGTCGACGCCGCCGGCTACCTCCGCGAAGCCGAGACACTGCTCGCGACGACTTAATCTACGTCCTCGAGGTCGTCGTCGTCCTCGATGAGCATCGGCGTCACGACCAGCATGTCGTCCGGGATTTTCTCGACCGAACCGGAAACGACCGCGTAGCCGCGGTTTTTCTTCTTGCCCTTCCAGGCGTGCAGGACCTTGCCGTCCCGGCCGAGCTTCTTCTGCAGGTCCTTCCGCTTGTCCTTCGGGTCACTCGAGAAGAACACAATCCAGTAGTGGGGGGGCACCGCATGACCTCCTTCTTCGTCGTTCGCCGCCTCCGATGATCCTCCCCACGGCGCGCGAGGGCAAGACCCGATCTAAGCCGCCAGCTCGACGCGCTCGATTGCGACCGGCTCACGTGGGCGGTCGCTTGCGTCGCGCGGAAGCTCCGAGATGGCGTCGACCACGTCCATGCCCTCCTCGACCTGTCCGAAGACCGTGTGCTTGCCGTCGAGCCACGGGCACGACTCGGCGGTGACGATGAAGAACTGGCTCCCGTTCGTGTCCGGGCCGCGGTTCGCCATCGCGAGCGCGCCGCGGACGACGCGGCGTTCGTTCGGCTCGTCCTCGAACTCGTAGCCGGGGCCGCCGGTGCCGTCGCCGCGCGGGCAGCCTCCCTGGATCATGAAATCCGGGATGAGGCGGTGGAACGCGATGCCGTCGTAGAAGCCGTCGCGCGCGAGCGAGACGAAGTTGTCGACGGTCTTCGGCGCGTCCTCCTCGAAGAGCCCGAGCTCAATCGCGCCGTGTGTAGTGTGGAGCGTCGCATGAGTCATGCCGGCACCTTAGATGCTTGACGCGTAGCCGTCTGCGCTTCGCCGTCTCCCTGCCGGAGCGGGCGGTGCGCGCGACCGTCGGGTCGCTCGGCGGCGCCCTGCACGAGAGCGCCCAGGTTCTCCTCCCCCGTGTCGTCCGGAACTCACGCTTCTACGACGCGACTGCGAAGAACGCCCTCCGCATCGCGATCGAAGCGGTCGGCGGCGTCGAGGCGCGCGAGCCGCAGCCCGTCACCGCCGGGGAGATCGTCAAGCGCAAGGCGGCCGGGAACGTCATCGAGATCGGCTCGATCGCGGCCTTCGGCTTCTCGCCGCTCTGGCTCCTCGCGGCCGCCTCGGATGCCCTTCGTGGGTCGCGGGTCTACCTGGAGGCGCTCGTCGACCAGCTTCGCAAGGCGGGCGTCCTCGCCGAGGACGCCGAGTTCGAGTCCGTCGACGACCTCCTGGGCGCCTTCGAGGGCGCGTCCGGCCGCACCGCGGGGTTGATCGACGTCCCGCCGCTCGAGCTCGCCGAGCTCCGCGCGACGCTGTCCGAGCTCCGCCGCGACGCGGAGACGCTGCCGACGCAGGACGAGCTCGCCGCGCTCTTTCGCGGTCTCAAACGGACGGCGGCTGCCGAGCGGCGGCCGCTGCTCGATGTCTCGACGGGAATGGGCATGGCCATCCTCCTCTCGGCCCAGAAGGTCGGGCGGACGCACCTCGTGGTCCCGTACCGAGAGGACTGGAAGCCGCTTCGCCGCGAGGGCTTCGCCGCCTACGCGCGGCGCGTCTCGCGCCCGTACGCGCGCGCCGTCGCGGGCCACTTCGACCCGGCGCGGCCCACGTGGACGGAGCGGTTGCTGGCGAAGTCACGCAGGGGTCGGTGAGCGAGTCCTCGTGCGGGGCATGATCCCGACCGGCTGACCGTCTACATTCGGAGTACATGCCGTGCTCGAACTGTGGGAGCGAGACGCCTGCGGACGCCCGCTTCTGCCCGCGCTGCGGCGCTCCCCTCCGGGAGGGCGCGGCCGACGCCCCGGATGCGCCGCCTCCTCCTTTCGTGTTCCCCGCGGAGGGGTGGGAGCTCTGCGAGATCGCCTGGTGGCGCGGTTACTTCAAGTCCGAGTTCTACGCGGTCGCCGACGGGCGGGAGCTCGCCCGCTCGCGGAGCTTCCGCTGGCGCGTGGAGACACCTCCGGCGCCCGACCACCAGGCGGCTAGTGCCGCGCACGAGGCGCTCGTGGGTCGTCTGAGAAAGGCCGGCTGGGAGCCGCTCGGCCAGGCGATCCCGTGGTACGCCCAGCGATTCCGCCGCCAGTCGGCCGGACTTCGGCTGCTCGCAAGGGAATCCGGGGAGACCGCCGAGGAGGACTCGGCTGAACGCTGAGGAACCTCTGGCAATTTGAGGAAACCTGCGTATTGTCCGACTAGACCCCGCTTGCTGCGGCCACTGAGGGAAGGGGCCTGATTGCCCACATGGGAGAGCACGACCTGGATCGCCGTCGGCGCGTCCGCGCTCGCGGCGCTCGCGCTCGTCGCCGTCGTGGTGCTGGCCGCACGCCTCAGGCGGACGCGCCGTGAGCTCCGCCAGGCCGACGAGCTCCCCCGGGACGACCTCGTCGTCGGCGACCTCGCCCGCGCGCTCGAGCGCGCACATGAGGAGACGGCTCGCTCCCAGGAGGAGGGGCGCCTCGCCCGCGAGGAGAGCGAGCGGGCGCGCACGGAGCTTCGCTGGCTCCGGCACCTGGGCGAGATCGGCGGCACGATCGATCTCGAGGGCGTGCTCAAGCGGGCGCTCGAGGCCGCGACGCGACTCGGCAACGCCGCCGCGGCGATGATCGTGCTCGCCCGCGAGGACGAGGAGCCTCTCATCGCCACGGTCGGGCTCTCCGCGGAGGAGTCGTCCCGCGAGCTGCTCGGGCTCCCGCCCGAGGGCGGGCAGGCGCGCGCCGTCACGCTCACGTATCGCTATACCGAAGACGAAGCCGAGTACGACGAGTTCCGCCTTCGCGGCGGCCTGGCCGTTCCCGTCGCCGGCGAGGACGGCGAGCGAGTCGGCACCCTGGCGATCTTCTGGCGCCGGGTCGAGCGAGAGATCTCAGACGAGGAGCTGGCGCGACTCGAGGCGCTGACGGCGGCGCTCAGCCCCGCCCTCGAGAACGCCTTCCGCTTCGAGGAGACGCGCCGGCTCGCCGACCTCGATCCGCTCACCGGCCTCTACAGCCGTCGCTACCTGCACGAGTCGCTCGCGCACGAGTGCGCCCGTGCGCGCCGGTACGAACGACGCCTCTCCCTCGTGCTCGTGCGCCTCGACACCGGACTCTCGACCGAGCTCCTGGCGACGGCGGGCGAGCGGCTGCGCACGGCCGTGCGAGGTGCCGACATCGCCTGCCATCTCGACGCTGGGCGCTTCGCCGTCGTGCTGCCCGAGGCCGCTCTCGCCGACGCGGAGCGGCTCTACCGCCGCCTCCAGTTCGCGGTCGGCGCCAAGCTGGGGACGAACGGGCGGGTCCGCCTACCCGCCGGCATCGTCGAGCTGCGGCCCGAGGACGACCCCGTCTCCTTCCTGGAGCGGGCGGAGGCCGCGCTCGAGCGCGAAGAGGAGCCCGGGAGCGGGCTTGGTATCGCGGTTGAAACGCTGACCTGACGCGCTTACCCTTGGAGCCGGATGGCAACGATCCTCGAACTCTCCAGATTTGCGAACGTCTCGGCGGAGAACGTGCTTCGCGTCGTCCACGGCGAGCCGGTCAGCGAGGACGTGGCACGGCGCGTCCAGGAGGCGATCGACGCGCTCGGCGCGCCTCCGTATCCACGCGCGACGGTCGAGGTGCTGCCGGCCGAGCAAGCGCCGCCGGCCGACTCCCGCCACGACGAGCTCCTCGAGCGATTCGCCGCCGCCGCGGCCGAGCTCGAGTCGACGCTCCCGCAGGGAGTGAGCAGCGTCGTCTACGAGGCGCTGCGAGTCGAAGTGCGCCCAGTCGCGCAGCACGTCGCCGAGATGGGTTCGCTCTTCGAGCACATGCTGCGCCGACTCGAGCGCGTCGGCATGGACGTCGACAGCGAGCGCCGCGAGCGCGTCGAGGACATCGCCCTCCTCACCGATCTCATCACGACGGGCTGGCGCGGCGTCGACCGCCGCCTCGCCCGCCTCGAGGGCATGATCGCGCGGCTCGAGGAGCGTCAGGGCGGGCGGCCCCGCGGCCGCGTCATCCACCTGGACGATCATCAGAGCCGGTCGTCGTCCGACTAGCGGGCGAGAGCGCGAGCGCGGTCACGAGCGCGGCGGCGATCGACCCCGAGAGCCCGAGCGCCATGTCGCCGAGCGTGTCCGTGTACGCCGTCTCGAGCTCGGGCGAGTTGCGGATGAACGTGACGTACTCGGCGAACTCCCACAGGATCGCAATCACCGCGCCGAAGCCGACGCAGAGTGCCCCGATCGTGAGGCGCTCGAGCCGGAGCCTGAGGAGGAGCTGCCCGAACGCTGCCGTGAGCACCGCCCAGTTGACGAAGTGGGTGAAGAGGTCCCACCAGGCGACCTTGTCGTAGAGGTCGGCGACATTGCTCGCGACGTCGACGAGGAACGGCAGCACGAGGAGGATGTCCATCGCGTACGGGAACGCGATGGGCTGCCGACGGCGCCGCTGGGCGATCCACCAGCCGAGCGGGACGATCAGGATCGCCCAGGGATAGACGAGCGCCCGGGCGGTGAACGCCTTCCCCTCGAGCTGAGGTAGGTCCGGGCGGACCACCGCGAGGAAGATGAGGCCGACGAGCGCCACCTTGAGGGCGATGTCGAGCCAGAGGAGAAGGCGAAGCCGTCCCATCGCGTCTCGGCTACAACTCTTGCGTATTGGCCGCTCCCGTGAGAAGAGCATCGCTCGCCGCGCTCGCCGTCGTGATCGTCACCGGCTGCGGCTCCTCCGGCTCGGAAGAAGCGGCCGCGCTCCTCACCGACGCCGCCGAGAAGACACGAGAGGCGGGCAGCGCGCGCCTCTCGTTGACGACCCGGATCGAGCTCGAGGGCGGCGAGATCACGGTCTCCGGCGAGGGCGCGTACGACCGCGACGAGGCGATGAGCAGGCTCGACTACTCGCTCAGCGGCGGCGAGCAGACGCTCGGGTTCGAGCTCGTCCTCCTAGGGGACGTCATGTACCAGCGCTTCCCGCCCCTGATCGCCGAGCGGGACCTCCCGGCCGGCAAGCCGTGGGTCAGCTATCCGCTCGACGAGTTCGGGCTCACCTTCCCGTCGAACGTCCTCAGCCGGCTGGCGAGCGACCCGACGTCGCTCGTCTTCGGGGCGCAGGAGGACTCCCAGGTGAATCGGATCGGCACGGACGAGATTCGCGGGGTCGAGACGACCCGCTACCGCCTGATCCTCGACGTGCCGCGGCGGGACGAGCCCAGCCTCGACGACCAGACCCGTGAGAGGCTCCGGGAGCTGCGGGAGTCGGGCGTGGACGACATCGTCGTCGAGGTCTGGGTCGACGCGGAGCGGCTGATCCGCCGCGCCGACACCCGCTACGAGAACGCGGCCTTCGAAGGCACGACGGCCGACATCCAGTCGAGCGTCGAGCTCTACGACTTCGGCGCGGAGATCTCGGTCGCGCCGCCGGCGGCGGACGAGGTGACGCCGCACGCGGAGCTCGTCGAGCGCGCCGGGCAGCCCTGAGGCGGCGCCCGGCCGGAGGCCTACGTGGGACCCGGTGCCGCCTGCAGGTGCGCGGCGCCCTCGGGCGGGGTCTCGGCCGGGGCGAGCGGCAGATCGACGAAGAAGGTCGATCCGACGCCGTGGGACGACTCGACCCGGATGCGGCCGCCCATCAGGCGCACGAGCTCCCGGCAGACGTACAGGCCGAGGCCGGTCCCGCCGACGCCGCGCGTCAGGTTGGGATCCACCCGGTAGAACTTGTCGAAGATCCGCCGCTGTTCGTGCGCTGGAATGCCCAACCCCTCGTCCCGCACGGAGATCGACAGGCGGGCGTCGTGCGACTCGATCTTCACCTCGACCAGACCGCCCTCGGGCGAGTACTTGATCGCGTTCTCGACCAGGTTGCTGAGGACCTGCCGGAGCTTGTCCGGGTCTGTCGAGAGGGCCGGAAGAGCCTGAGGCCCGTGCAGCGAGACCCTGACGCCGTCGCGCGCTTGCCCCTCCATCGCGGCCACGACGTCGCGTGCGAGCTCGGCGACGTCGACCTGCGCCTCGGCAAGCGTGAGCCGTCGGGAATCGAGGTGGCCGGCGAGGAGGATCTCGTTGACGACGCGAGCGAGGCGTTCGGACTCCTGCGAGATCACGGCGAGCAGGCCCTCGTGGTCGACCGGGCTCAGCCCTCGGCCTTTGTGTCGGAGCGTCTCGGCCGCGCCGTAGATGGCGGCGAGGGGCGTCCTCAGCTCGTGCGAGACGGTCGTGACGAACTCACCCTTCAGCTCGTCGATCAGCCGCTCGGACGTGAGGTCCCGGAACGCGTAGACCGTCCCGTCGGCGAACTCGACGCCCGAGATCGACAGCCACAGCTCGCGGCCGTGGATCTCGATGGGAACGGTCCTGGCGCCCGCAGGCCCCGCGCCCGGCGAGGTCGAGACGGGGATGATCGGAGCCAGCTGGTCCCAGCCCGGTAGCCCTTCCGCGACAGGGCGATCGAGCACCGCCTCGGCGGGGAGACCGGTGATCGCCTGCGCGGCGGCGTTCCAGAGCCGAATCACTCCTTCGCCGTCGACCAGGAAGACGCCGTCGCCCACATGCTCGAGGACCCGCGCATGGCGCTCGAGCGCGAGATTCTGCTGCTCGATCTCGCGGTCGAGGCGGCGCCTCTCGATGGCGCGGGTGAGCGAGGCGACGAAGTAGTCGCGCTCGATCGGCTTCTGGACGAAGTCGTAGGCACCTCCACGCAGCGCCTGCACGGTCAACTCGCGCTCCCCGTGCCCAGTGATGAGCAGCGCCGGCGTGGAAGGTCGCAGCTTCCGGATCTCGCCCAGGAGGGCGAGTCCGTCCATCCCGGGCATCTTGATGTCCGTGACGATGGCGTCGTAGTCGATGTCCCGGATCTTCTCGAGGGCGGCCGGCGCCGAGTCGCAGGTCTCGACCCGGAGACCCTCCATGCGCAGGCGGAGTGCGCCGGGAAGCGCCTCCAGCAGCGCCGGGTCGTCGTCCACGATGAGGACGAGCGCGTCGGTCACGGCGTCGAGTCCCCGGCCCGCACGTCGCTCGCCAGCGGCAGCTCGATCAGGAAGCGGGCTCCCTCGCCGGGCTGACTCTCGACGGCGATCGTCCCGCCGTGCTCCTTGATGATCGCGTACGTGATCGAGAGCCCGAGCCCCGTCCCGGCGCCGACCTCCTTCGTCGTGAAGAACGGGTCGAAGATACGCTGCTCCAGCTCCGCGGGAACGCCCGGACCCGTGTCCGCGAACGACACGGAGACGAGCGGCGCGCGGACGGCCGAAGCAACATGGATGGACTTCAGAGGCGCGTCCGCGAGTGCGTCGCGCGCGTTCGCGAGCAGGTTGACGAATACCTGCTCGAGCTGGATCGCGTTGCCGTGCACCACGGCGGCCCTAGGCGCAAGGTCGAGGTCGACGGCGATCTGCCTCAGGCGCAGCTGCTCGTGCATGAGCGAGAGCGAGCGCTCGATGACCTCGTTGAGCGCGACCGGCTCCAGGCTCACAGGTGCGGCGCGCCCGAACGTCCGCAGGTGCGAGATGATCTCCGTGGCCTTGCGCACCTGCTCGAGCGCGCCTTCCAGGTCGCCCAGCATGCTCGCCTTGTCTTCGGCGAGGCCGAGCTCGATCTGGTCGATGACGTTGCCGACGAAGAGCCCGATGTTGTTGAGCGGGTTGTTCAGCTCGTGGGCGATTCCGGTCGTCAGCTCACCCAGCGTCGCCAGCTTCCCCGCCTGGACGAGCTGCTCCTGCTTGTCGCGGAGCTCCTGCTCGCGGCGCTCGATCTCCGTCGTCGTCTTGTGCAGGTCGTCCATGATGTGGATCATCGCCTTGCGGCTCGCCTCGAGCCGCAGGTTGGACTTGTGCGAGTCCTGGAGGATGTGGAGCAGGGCACGGCGGGAACCGTCGAGCCGCTCCGTCTGGCGCGCGAGCCGGCTGCGGTCCTGCTCGTAGTCGCCGAGAATGTGGAGCATCGCCTTCCGCTGGTCGCCGAGCCGTTTGTTGGACTCGTTCAGGTCGCCCATGATGTGGAAGAGCGCCCGGCGGCGCTCCTCGTCCCGGCGGACGCGCGTCTCGAGTTGCCGCACCCGCTCGCGCAGCCGGGCGAGCTCGTCCGGCCGGCCGTTCTCGCGACCGGCCGGTGGCGCCGGTTCGGCGACGTCGTCGGGCTCGGCGGCCATTACCCCGTGCTGCCCCGGAGCTTCCCGACCTCTCTCTGGAGATCCTCGAGCTCCTTTTCGAGCGAGATCATCTTCAACTCCCGGCCGACGACGACCTCCTCGAACTTCTCGAGGTCGAGAATCTTCTCCTGAAGCTCCGCCTTCGACTCCTGCAGGTCGCGGAGCACCTGTTCGTATGCCCGCATGTCGCGCAGGATTCCGATCGCGCCGATCACTTTGCCGTCGGCGTCGCGCAGGGCCGAGGCATTGAGAGTGGTGGGAATGATCTCGCCGGAGGCGCTGCGCGGGTTCAGCACCGCGTTGCGCGTGACACCGCGCTCGACCACCACGCGCAAGGCCGCGGTGAACTCGCGCGTCTCCTCGGGGCTGATGAAGCGGGAAAGGGACTGCTCGACGACCTCGTCCTGCCGAAAGCCGAGCAGCTCCGAGACCGCCTCGTTCGCCTGGAGGATCTTGCCCTCCAGATCGGAGACGAACACCGGGTCGGGCGCATCCTCGATCAGGCGCTCCGCGTAGGCGCGCGCCTTGTCCAGCTCGCGCATGTCGCGGAGCACGCCGATTGCGCCGATCGCCTTGCCGTCGGCGTCGCGCAGAGCTGACGCGTTGAGGCTCGTCGGAATCACCTCGCCCGAGGCGGTGCGCGGGTGGAGCACAGCGTTGCGCGTGACGCCGCGCTCGACCACCTCGTCGAGGGCAGCCATGAACTCGCGCGTCTCCTCGGGGCTGATGAAGCGGGAAAGCGACTGCTCGAGCACCTCGTCCTGGCGGAAGCCGAGCAGCTCCGAGACGGCGTCATTCGCCTGGAGGATCTTGCCCTCCAGGTCGGAGACGAACACCGGGTCGGGCGCGTTCTTGATCAGGCTCTCCGCGTAGGCGCGCGCCTTGTCGAGCTCGCGCATGTCGCGCAGGATCCCGATCGCGCCGATCACCCTGCCGTCCGCGTCACGCAGCGCGGAAGCGTTCAGGCTGGTGGGGATCACCTCGCCCGAAGCCGAGCGCGGATTGAGGACGGCGTTCCTGGAGACGCCGTGCTCGACCACCTCGCGGAGCGCAGCGGTGAACTCGCGCGTCTCCTCGACGCTGATGAAGCGAGAAAGCGACTGCTCGAGCACCTCGTCCTGGCGGAAACCGAGCAGCTCCGAGACGGCGTCATTCGCCTGGAGAATCTTGCCCTCCAGATCGGAGACGAACACCGGGTCGGGCGCATTGGCGATGATGATGTCCGCGATCAGGGCGCCGTCGGTCCCGGCGGCGCCCGTCGTGCCGGCACCGTCCCTCCCGCCCGTCTGGGCTGCGGCGGGCGCCTTGCGCTTCAGCGACCTGGCCATCTCGTGATCCTCCCTCGGTGGAAAAGGCGGAGGGCGGGCTACGCCTCCTCCGCCTCACATTGTCGGGGCTCGGCAGAGGCGGCGCAAGCGCTCCTCAGAACCCGCGCGGGATGCTCGCGGCGCGCTGCCCCGCCTGGGAGAATCGCGGGATGCTCCAGCGGGTTCTCTCCCCTGTACTCGTCGGGCGGCAGGAGGAGCTGTCTCGACTCGAGGACGCGCTCCTCTCGGCGAATCGGGGCGACGGTCGTTTCGTCCTGCTCGCCGGCGAGGCGGGGATCGGCAAGACCCGCCTCGCCACCGAGCTCACACGGCGGGCGCGCAAGCTGGGCTGCGGCGTGCTGTGGGGGAGCTGCTCGGAGGCGGAGCTCTCGCTTCCCTACCTGCCCTTCGTCGAGGCGATAGGGAATCACCTGAGCGAGCACGATCCGGCCGTGCTGCGGGCCGACCTCGGTCAGACGGCCGCGGAGCTGGCCCAGCTGTTTCCGCAGCTCGCCGAGGGCCCCCAGCCCGCACCGACGGGGGATCCCGCGCAGGCGAAGCTGCGCCTCTTCGAGTCCGTAGTCACCCTCCTCGAGCTGTGGGCTCGCGAGCGTGCTCTGCTCCTCGTTCTCGACGACGTCCACTGGGCCGACAGCTCGACGCGTGAGCTGCTCGACTACATGGCCCGGCGGCTTCTGCGAAGTCGGGTGATGCTTCTCGCCACCCACAGAAACGACGAGCTCGACCGGCGCCATCCCCTGACACGGACGGTTCAGGTCTGGCGGCGAGCAGGACTCGCGGAGACGGTCGCGGTCGAGGCCATGTCGCCTGCGCACGTCGCGGAGATGATCGCGGCCATCCTGGACGCGGAGGAGGTGAGCGGGGAGCTCGCCGCCCTCGTGCACGCTCGGGCTGATGGGAACCCGTTCGTGCTCGAGGAGATGCTGAGGGAGGCGCTCGACCGGGGCGAGGTGTTCCGAGCCGACACAGGCTGGCAGCGGCGCCCACTCGACGCCATGCTGCTGCCGGAGACGGTGCGCGAGGCGGTGCTCCTCCGCCTGGGACGGCTCGACGCAGATCACGTCGAAGTGCTGCGGGCCGCCGCCGTCCTCGGCCGTTCCTTCGACTACGGATTGCTCGTCGAGGTGGCGGAGGCCGGTGAGGAGGCCGCGCTCGCCGCCCTCGAGTCGGCCGTCGCGCAGCAGCTCCTCGAAGAGGACGCGGAGGCGACCGATCGCTACACCTGGCGTCACGCGCTCACCCAGGAGGCGATCGAGAGCGACACGGTCGTGCCGAAGCGACAGCGCATCCACTCCCGAGCAGCCGATGCGCTCCGCGCAGCGGACGGGAGCGCGATGGCGGTCGCGCGCCATCTCCTGGGAGCCGGCCGGGCGGGGGAAGCCGTCGATGCGTGTCTGCGGGCCGCGGAGGAAGCCGAGCGTGCAGTCGCGTTCAAGGAGGCGGCCGACTTGCTCGAGCGCGTCCTCCCACACGTTTCCGATCCCGCGGAGCGAGCGCTCTTGCTCTCTCGGATGGGCCGCCTCCGCTGGCTGAACGGCGAGCCGGCGGCCGCCGAGCAGCTCCTCGTGGAGAGCGTCAGGCAGCTCGACGAGCTCGGGCTTGCGCTCGAGGCGGCACGGGCCCGAGTCCACCTCGGCCGCTCTCGGTGGGAGCTGGACCGGCCCGACGCGGCTCTGCAGGACCTGGAGCAAGCCCGAGAAGCGCTGGAGAACGCCGGCCCATCCCCCGACCTCGCGCTCGCATACCTGCGGATCGCGGGCCTCCACGCGTTTCAGCTCGACTACGAGAGCTGCCGAATGGCGGCCGAGCGCGCCGCCGAGATCGCCGAGCAGGCCTCGGCCGACTTCGAGCGTGTCTGGGCTCTCTCCGTCGTCGCGCTGGGACACTTCGGCACCGCCCGCGAGTTCATCCTGCTCGACCGCTGCTATGAGGAGGCTCTCGCCAAGGGCTACGCGATCATCGCCGGGAACGTCCTCCACAACGAGATCTGGGATCGCGTGCACTGCCTCGCCGGCGGGCTGGAAGGAGCCCTGGAGAAGGTCGAGCACATGCGCCTCGACCCCTGGGTCTCGAGTGGTGGGGAGATCGCGAGCAGCTGGGCACGGCTCGCGCTCGGCGCACCACGGGACGCGCTCGAGCAGGCGAGCAAGGCGACCGCGCGACACGAGAGCCTCGGGAACCCTAAGTTCGTGTGGCGCGCCCGTCTGGCGGCCGCCGAGGCGCTCCTCGAGCTCGGACGTACGACGGAGGCGGAAGCGGCGTTGCCGCCCCCTTCGCCGGGGAACGAGCTCCAGGACGTCGTCTACGACACACCCGCTCGCGTGGGGATCGCGCTCACCCTCGGGCGAGCCGAGGAGGCGGTGGAGCTGGGGCGCAGAGCCGCCGCCGACGACGCCCTTCTGATCTTCCGGGAGACGGTGGCCGTCGCGGTCGAGGCACTCCTCGCGGGCGGGTGGCTGGACGAGGCGGAGGCCCTCCTGAGCCGCGCTGAGCGGATGCCCGGCGACGTGGGCGCCTCAGGGCTCGAGCTCACCCGAGGTCGGATCCTGCTCGCCTCGGACAAGGCGGCCGAGGCCCGCCCGTTCCTGGAACGAGCGAGACGCGAGTTCGAGGACTTGGGGCTGCGCCTCTGGTCCTGGCGGACCCAGGCCCTCGCGGCTGAGGCTGCCGCTCGGACGGGAGACGATGAGGAGGCGCGCTCGCTGCTGATGTCATGCATTCGGGACGCTCACCGGGCTGGTGCCGCTCGGGTTCGGGACGATGCCCAGGCCGTTGCCGCGCGCCTGGGTCTCGACGTTCCGTCGTTCGACGAGGAACCCGGCGAGCAGGTCGCCGAGCCGGACGTTCTTCGTGCCGGCGAGCGCCTCGTGACCTCCATGTTCTCGGACGTCCGCGGGTACACCCCGCTCGCGTCGGCGAGCGCGCCCGAGGACCTCGCGGACCGCATCACGACCCTTCACCGATGGGCTGCCGCAGAGGTGGGGCGACGGCACGGGATCGTGGACAAGTTCGCGGGCGACGCGGTGATGGCGACCTTCAACGCGACCGGCGCGCGCGTCGACCACGCCGTTCTGGCGCTCGAGGCCGGACTCGCGCTGAGAGACAAGGCGGCCCTCCTGGATCTGCCCGTCGGGATCGGAATCGCGGTCGGACCGGCCGTGGTCACGCGGTCGGTGGACGAGGCGAACGTGAGCGTCCTGGGGCCGGCGACTAACCTCGCTTCCCGGCTGCAGGCGGCTGCCGGCGGCGGCGAGATCCTGCTCAGCGACGAGGCGTTCCGTCGAGTCGCTTCCTGGCTGAGCGAGCGCGGACTTGCCGTCGAGCCGGAGGAGCTCGAGCTCAAAGGCTTCGACGAAGTGCAGCCTGCCTACCGGCTCGCCGCTCCGGTGCCGACCGTTGCCGGCTGACCACGGTCGGCAGCGGGAAAGGCGTCCCAACCCACCTGCGACGCAGCCGCCTCGCCCCACTCGCGATACTAGGACCCGTTGAAACCCGTCCGTCCGGTCCGGCACCTCCTCCGCGCGAAGGACCTCATCGATGCCCGCTACCGCGAGCCGCTCGACGTGCCGACGCTCGCCCGCCGCTCACCTCTCGCCCGCGCACATTCAGGCGCGAGTTCCGCCGGGCTTTCGGCGAGGCGCCGCACCAGTACCTGAATAACGTCGCCGCCGACCGTTCACGACCCGGAGGATGACCATGCTGAAGCAACTCACGCACGCCCAAGTCTGGGTGAACGACCAGGACGAGGCCCTCGCCTTCTACACCGAGAAGCTCGGGATGGAGCTTCGCGAGGACGTCACCGTGCCGGAGCTGGGCAACTTCCGCTGGCTCAGCGTCGGCGTGCCCGGGCAACCCGACGTCGCCATCACGCTCATGGCCGTGCCGGGCCCACCCGTGTTCGACGACGACACGCGCGACCAGATCCAGGCGCTGCTGGCCAAAGGCGCCGCGGGCAGCCTCTTCTTCTCCACCGATGACGTCCAGGCCAGCTACGAGGATCTCTCCAGGCGCGGCGTCCTCGGCGCGGACAACGTCAACTTGCCAACCCTCCGTGGCATGCTGACGACGGACGATGGAGCCCTAGTCTGGGTCGAGCTGGACGGGATTGCGACACTGCGCTCGCCCGACAACGCGAGGGTCTTCGTTACGACGCTCCGATTTCGGACCGGCGACGACCGCTACCCGTGGCTGAACGGGGTATTCGGGCTGCTCGAAGGCGTTCTCGACTCAGTCGGGGTCGGCGGCGTCGCCCGCGGGCGCGTCTTCGAATGCCGAGCGACCATGTCGTAGAGGAGCTGATCGGACAGATGGAGCGCTGACCCGGCGGTTGCGCACCGCTCGGCCGACTATCGGGGCGCGAGCGTGTCCGATGGTGCTCGAACCGGCCACGGCGCGCTGCGTGTGAACTGTGAAGATACGGATGTGGACGAGAAGCAGCGATTTCACCTGGCAGACCTCGAAGGGACGGCTGGCGGTCGGGGTGCGCCACTTGTGGCCGCATCACACGCGCTGGCCGCAGGCGTCGAGTCGCGTGCGGTCGTGCTCGTTGAAGGGATCAGCGACCAGCGTGCGCTCGAAGCTCTCGCCGCGCGCCGTGGTCGGAATCTTGAGGCCGAGGGCATTTCCATTGTGCCAATTGGGGGTGCGCAGGCCATCGGAAGCTCCCTGGCTCTGTTCGGCCCTCAGGGGTTGGACGTCAGGTTGGCAGGTCTCTGTGACGCCGGAGAGGAGGGCGACTTCCAGCGCGGTCTCGAGCGGGCCGGCCTCGGCACCAACCTCACTCGCGCCGATATGGAGCGGCTGGGTTTCTACGTGTGCGTCGCAGACCTGGAGGACGAGCTGATCCGCGCTCTCGGTGCCGCCTCCGTGGAACAGGTCGTCGACGCTCAGGGTGACCTTGGATCCTTCCGCACCCTCCAGAAGCAGCCTGCGTGGCAAGGACGGACCACTGAGGAGCAGCTTCGGCGCTTCATGGGCAGCGGCGGCAGCCGGGAAGATCCGATACGCGCGTTTGCTCGTCGATGCGCTGGATCTCACCCAGGTGCCTCGGCCGCTTGACCTGGTACTTGCTCATGTCTGACGGCCGCGAAAGACCTGAGGTGGAGGCGGCGGGAATCGAACCCGCGTAAGCTAACTATGTGCTATTTGCAGGCACTTTCCAGCGTCTGCCGAAGTACTCGCCCGCGCTCAGGTTGCGACAGCTCTGGAGCCTATCTCGGGACTTTTTCCGGGACTTACGGCCTAGCCTTCTGGATGCCGAAGTCCTATGATCGGGGCGCCCACGCAAACGTGATGACACGTCCGGGGGCACCGCAGCCGGGTGGCACCTGGCAGCAGCATCTGCTCGGAGCAGCGGCGTCCCAGACGAGGAGGTCCTCGCATGGCTCAGCCAACGATCGACCCCACCTTCTACCGGACAGCTGCAGAGGCCGCGGCCGCTCCTGCCGAACAGCTCGCCTACGTGGTGGCCTTCGACCGGGCCGCGCAGAAGAACGACGCGATGACCGTCATCGACGTGAACCCGGCCTCCGACACCTACGGGCTGGTGGTCGGCTGGACCGACGTCCCAGGGCTCGGGAACGAGCTGCACCACTTCGGCTGGAACGCCTGCAGCAGCGCGCTCAAGCACGAGGGCCACAACATGGACGGCCTCGCCCGCCGCTACCTCCTGGTGCCGGGCCTGCGCTCGTCGAACATCTACGTGCTCGACACCGAGCCGGACCCCCGCCAGCCGACGCTGGTGAAGACGATCGACAGTAAGAAGCTGTCCGCAAGGGCAGGCTACTCCCGCCCGCACACCCTGCACTGCGGACCCGACGGGGTCTTCCTCACCTGCATTGGCGGCGCCGAGGGCAACGACGACGGACCCGGCGGGATCGCGCTGCTCGACCACGAGACCTTCGACGTCCTGCGCGCCTGGGAGACCGACCGCGGGCCGCAGCACTTCCACTACGACGCCTGGTGGCACCTCAACCAGAACGTGCTGATCTCCAGCGAGTGGGGCAGCCCTTCGATGATCGAGGACGGGATCGTGCCGGAGCTGCTGCTGGGCGGGAAGTACGGCCACGCCATCCACTTCTGGGACCTCGCCGCCGGTAAGCACGTACAGCGCGTCGACCTGGGCGCCCAGCACCAGATGGCGCTGGAGGTCCGCCCGTCCCACGACCCCGAGGCGACCTGGGGTTTCGTCGGCGTCGTGATCTCCACCGAGGATCTGTCCGGTTCGGTGTGGCGCTGGTTCCGCGACGGCGACGAGTGGAAGGCCGAGAAGGTCATCACCATCCCCGCCGAGCCCGCGGACCCGGACCTGCTGCCGCCCGCGCTGAAGCCCTTCGCTGCGGTGCCGCCGCTCATCACCGACATCGACCTCTCGGTCGACGACAGGTTCCTCTACGTGTCCTGCTGGGGCACCGGCGAGATGAAGCAGTTCGACGTCTCGGACCCGGCGAATCCGACGCAGACCGGATCCGTGCGGCTCGGCGGCATCGTCGACCGCACCCCGCACCCGGCCGCGGCCGACATGCCGCTCTCCGGCGGGCCGCAGATGGTCGAGGTCAGCCGCGACGGCAGGCGGGTCTACTTCACCAACTCTCTGTACGGGGCGTGGGACGACCAGTTCTACCCGGACGGCGTGGGCACCTGGATGGCCAAGCTCGACGCCGACCCCGACGGCGGGCTGAGCATCGACGAGAGATTCTTCCCGCACGGCGAGGAGTTCCGTGGCCTGCGCGTGCACCAGATCCGACTGCAGGGCGGCGACGCTTCGTCGGACTCGTACTGTTACAGCTGACGGACTCGCGCTGAGAAAAGCCCGCCGCCAGGAACGCGGCCACGAGCACATCGCTGCCCGATGGTTGGTGCCCGCGCTCGGGGCAGGTCAGTGACGGGCTCGCATGCGCGTTGCCCCGAAAACCCCTGGAAACAGCCATTTATGGAGGCGGCGGGAATCGAACCCGCGTCCGCGATCGCACCTGGAAGAGCCTCTACAAGCGTAGCCTGCGCTTTGTCTTCGCCCGCCGGCCGGTTCGCAGGCCACCTACCGACGGGCTAGCCCTCCTTTGGAGTCCCGCTTCGGGCGAGTGGCTCTCCCTCCGCGGCAAGCCCGTTGTCTGACGCCGCTCCCCGATCCACGGGCCGAGACCGGAGCGACGCGCTACCTAACGGTTGTTAGGCGGCGAGTGCGAGTTCGCTTCTGTCATTCGCACTTGCTTTGTTCCCGGTTGTTTTACGAGGCCAACCGGGGACCTCGGCTTGCAGCTCTTCCGGAGAACCGACCACGTCGATGCCAGATCGCCCCCAGACGGTTCAAAGTATAGCCGCCGCCGTGCGCGACCTTCGCCGCCACCTCCGCCTCACGCAGACGCTCGTCCTCCGCCTGGATGCTCTCTCGAACGGCTCTCTGGCGCTTTCCTGTTCGCTTCGAGCTGGGACGCCCTCTTCGAGGCCTTCGGTCTCCCCCTGCCCCGCCCCGCCTTCTACGCGCAGCTTCTCGGGGCCGCGCTCGTCGCGTTCGCCATCGTCGAGTGGGGGCTCGCGGGGAAGCCGGGCGAGCGGGCGGTCACGTTCGCGGCCGCCCTCGGAAGCGCGCTCGGCGCCGCCGTCCTCGCCGTCTGGCTCGCAGCCGGGGAGACCGGCGCGGACACGCACGGACTCGTCGCGCTCTGGTCGGTCGCCGCCTTCCTCGCGATCGCGGCGGCCGCCCACGCGCTCGTCCTCATTCGCGCCGGCTCTTGAGCGCCCGCTCGATCTGGCGACGGGCGTCGCGCTCGGCGATGTCACAGCGCTTGTCGCGCGTCTCCTTGCCGCGCGCGAGCGCGACCTCGACCTTCGCCCGCCCGTCCTTCCAGTAGAGCCGCGTCGGCACGAGCGTCAGCCCCCGCTCCTGCACCTTGCCGATGAGCGAGGCGATCTCCCGCTTGTGCAGGAGGAGCTTGCGCTCGCGGTCGGGATCGTGGTTGGCCATGTTCCCCTGCGCGTACTCGGGAATGTGGGCTCCCACGAGCCAGAGCTCGCCGCCGCGGACGTCCGCGAAGGCGCGCTGCAGCGTGACGTGCCCCTCGCGGAGCGACTTCACCTCGGTGCCCGTGAGCACGAGCCCCGCCTCGAAGCGTTCGAGCAGGTGGTACTCGTGGCGCGCGCGCCGATTCTCGGCGATGAGCTTGGTCTCGCCGGCCATGCCTGGCATTGGACCAAAAGTTCGCCGAGCCGGGTTCGCTTTCGTCCCCCTCCCCGGCTGACGTTCCGCTTCCGCGTAGTGCCTACCGGTGAGGCTTCGTCCTACTCGCGCCCCGTGCTCGGCGCAAGCGGCAACTTAGAGGACGGGTCCGCAGGGTGCAAGGGTGTGGACGAGTCTTTACCGCAAAGAGCGGCAAATACCTACGAGGGCGCGAGCGAGAGCTCCACCTTGCCCTCCTCTCGCCGGATCGCCTCGACCCGCACGGCGATCGGATCGCCCAGCCGGTAGACCCCTCCCGTGCGACGGCCGACGAGGGCGGTCCCGAGCGGATCCAGCTCGAAGTAGTCCCCCGGCAGCCGGCGGGCGGGGACGTAGCCCTCGAAGACGCCGTCGAAGCGAACGAAGATCCCAGAGCCGATCGCGCCGACGATCTCCCCTTCCCAGACGGCGTCCCAGCCCTCGTGGAAGAGGCGCCTGTCGAGGAGCCAGGCCAGGCAGATCTCGTCCGCGCGGTACTCGATCTGCGCCGCCTCCCGTTCGCGCACGGACGTCCACTGGGCCAGCTCCAAAAGATCCCCCGGCAGCTCGACGTCGAGGACGCCCAGCTCGCGCAGGAGCGCGCGGTGGCAGACGAGGTCGGGGTACCGGCGGATCGGCGAGGTGAAGTGGCAGTACGCCCGGCTGGCGAGGCCCGAGTGCCCCAGGTTGCGCGGGTCGTAGCGCGCCTGCTTCAGGCTCCGGAGGACGAGCGCGGGAAAGGCCTCGCCGCCGCGTCCGGACTGCTCCGTGTAGCGGGCGACCTCCGCGCTCGCGCGCGCCGCGAGGCGGCCTGCCTCCGCGGGCGTCAGGTGGTCGGGCATGGGCGGCGTCGGCACCTCCAGAGCGGTGAGCTTGGAGAGGAGAAGCTCCACCGCCTGCGGATCCGGGCGCTCGTGCACGCGGTAGAGGGCCTCCCGCCCGCGGCCGCCGAGCAGCCCCGCGACGGCCTCGTTCGCCAGGATCATGAGCTCCTCGACGAGCGTATGGGCGAGGGGTTCGCTCTCGATCCACGCCCGCTCGACGCCGCCCTCGCCGTCGAAGGCGAAGGCGATCTCCCCCGCTTCGATCTTGAGCGCCCCGCGCCCGTAGCGACGGCGGCGGAGGGCAAGCGCAACGCTTTCCGCCAGGCGCAGGGAGTCGACCAGCTCCTCACCCGCGCGCTCGCGCCCTCCGAGGATGGCCTCCGCGTGCCCGTAGGTGAGGCGCTCACGGCTGCGGATGAGGCTGCGGTAGAAGCGCGCCTCCCCGGGGACGAGGTCGCCGTCGAAGGGAATCTCCACGGTGACGCAGCGGCGCTCCTCGCGCGGCCGCAGGCTGCACAGGTCTGCCGAGAGGCGCTCCGGGAGCATCGGCTCGACCCGGCCTGGGACGTAGACCGAGAAAGCCCGCTCGGCGGCGTCACGGTCGAGCGGGGTCCCGGGCGGCAGGTACGCAGAGACGTCGGCGATGTGCACCCAGGCGCGCGCCCCGTCGCCCTCCCGACGGAAGGAAAGGGCGTCGTCGAAGTCCTTCGCTTCCTCCGGGTCGATCGTGAAGGCGAAGAGGCCGCGAAGGTCGACACGGTCTGCTTCCGCTGCCGGAGTCTCCTCCGGCAGCGGCGGATGGTCGCGCCGCACCCCCTCGTGCCAGAGCAGCCCTTCGAGCACCGCCCCCACGTCATCCGGTCGTCCCAGCACCCGCTCGAGTCGCGCGCGTCCGCGGCCGGCTCGCAGCACGACGAGGTCGCCGACCGACGCCTGCCCAGCCCCCTTCCGGTCGACCACCACGGGTGTACCGGCCTCGAAGAACGGCTCGCCGACGAGGAGCTTGCCGCGACGGGCGAGCTCGCAGACGAGGATGTCCACTACGCCGCGAGCAGCTCGAGGAGCGTGCTCCGCGCGACCCGCAGGCCCTCGTCCGGCTTCGTCAGCGGGTCGTCGAGCGCGGTCACCTTCGGCCGGATCCCCGTCTCGCTGAGGTCGAGGCCGAGCGGCGTCACGTACTTCGCGGTCGTGAGCTTGAGCGCGCCGCCGTTCGAGAGCGGCTCGATCGACTGCACGGAGGCCTTCCCGAAGGTGCGGTCACCGACCAGCATCGCGCGCTCGTTCTCCCAGAGCGCGGCCGCCACGATCTCTGCGGCGCTCGCGCTGCCGCCGTTCACGAGCACCACGAGGGGCAGTGCCGGATGGCTCGGGTTCCCGTCGACCTCGTACGCGCGAAACTCCTGGTGCGCCCCGTCCGTCTTGCAGACAAGGCCCTCCTCGACGTAGAGCGAGACGGTGTCCACCGCCTCGGAGAGCAGGCCGCCGGGGTTGTCGCGGAGGTCGATGATCGCACCCTTGGCGCCCCGCTCGGCGAGCCGCGTAGTCGCCAGCTCGATTTGCTCGGACGTCCCTGCAGGGAAGGAGAGGACGCGGACGTAGCCGAGCTTGGGCTTGCTCTCGCGCTTCAGGAGCCTGGACTGGATCGGCGGGACGTCGATCTCCTGGCGCACGACCTGGAACGTGATCGTCCCCTTGTTGGGGCGCTTCACGGTCAGCTCCACCACCGTGCCGTTCTCGCCCTTGATGAGCGCGAGCGAGCGCTCGAAGGGAAGGCGTCGGGCGGGAGCGCCGTCGATGCGGATGATCACGTCGCCTCTGCGGATTCCCGCAGTCTGCGCCGGCCCCTTGAAGGCCGAGGTGACGACGAGGCCCGCCTTCGAGGGCCCGACCGTGAGCCCGATGCCCGAGTAGGTGCCCTCCGTTCGGTCGGTCAGCGCCTCGAACTCGGCGGGAGTCAGGTAGTCGGTGTGCGGATCCTCCAGCCCGGCGATCATCTCGTCGATCGTCGGCTCGCGCAGGACGGACGGATCGATCCAGCGGTAGTAGAAGCGGGCGAGGTCGGCCCGGACCTCCTCGATGAGGGGGACGGGCTTGTCCATCGCCGCGTTGCCCGTCGCCGCCGCCCGCACGGGCTCGGCGTGCCGGGTCAGGAAGAAGCCGAGCAAGAAGGCTCCTGCGACCAGGAGGGCGACCGCAGCAATTCCACCCGCTCGTCTCATGCGCCGCCCGCTGAGTATAGACCGAGTCCCGCGGAGGTCAGATCCGCAGGAAGCGCCGCAGGGTGATGCCCGAGCCCGCCGCGCCCACGAGCAGGCTCACGGCGACGAGCACGACGGCGACGACGGGGAAGCTCCACGCGCGTATGTCGTCGGGGCTGTCGATCCGGCCCATGATCCCCGGGAGCGCGAGCTCCTTGGCGAGGAGGAGCAGGACGACGGCGAGGACGGAGCCGGCGAGACCGCAGAGGAGCCCCTCGAGCATGAACGGCGCGCGCACGAACCAATTGGTCGCACCGACGAGCTTCATCACCTCGATCTCGCGCCGGCGGGAGAAGATGGAGAGCCGGATCGTGTTTGCGATCAGGATCGTCGAGGCGATGAGCAGGATGATGCTGCCGATGAGGAAGATGGCGCCGATGATCGTCGCCACCTGGAGCACGCGCTCGGCCTTCTTCTCGCCGTAGGTGACGCTCTCGACGCCCGGTGGCGCCGGCTCGAAGCTCCCGGCGACTTGCGCGGCGTCCTCGGCCCGCACCGGGAGGATCTCGTACTTCGCCGGCAGCGGGTTCCGCGCGAGGTTCGCCGTGATCTCCGGGTACTTCTCCTTCATCTCCGCGAGGGCGTCCTCCTTGGAGACGAAGCGGAAGGACCCGATGTCCGGGTTCCCGGCGAGCTGCGCGCGGACCGCTTCGATCTGCCTCGGAGTCGCCTCCTCGCCGCACTTGATCGGCGTGCAGAAGAAGACGCTCACCTCGATGTCCTTCTTCACGTGGTTCGTCCACGAGAGGACCCACGTCCCGAGGGCGATGAAGAGCCCGAGCAGGAACATGCCGATGAGCACGGTCATGATCGCCGCGGCCGTCGTGGAGACGTTGCCGGCGATCGAGCGGACCGCCTCGGAGACGAAGAGGCGCGCTCTCAGGAGCCGTACCCTCCACGGCGCTCGTCGCGGACGACGACGCCCTCCTCGAGCGCGATTACGCGCTTGCGCATCTTGTCCACCATCTCGCGGTCGTGCGTGGCCATGACGACCGTCGTGCCCGTGCGATTGATGCGGTAGAGGAGCTGCATGATCCCGACGGACGTGTCCGGGTCGAGGTTCCCCGTCGGCTCGTCGCAAATGAGGAGAGGCGGGTGGTTGACGAACGCGCGCGCGATCGAGACGCGCTGCTGCTCGCCGCCCGAGAGCTCGTGGGGGTAGCTGTTCATCTTGTGCCCCAGTCCGACGAGGGCGAGGATCTCCGGCACCTTCGCGCGAATCGAGCGCTTCGAGTCGCCCTGCACCTTGAGCGCGTACGCGACGTTCTCGGCGGCCGTGCGATCGGTGAGGAGCTTGAAGTCCTGGAAGACGCAGCCGATGTTGCGTCGCAGCATCGGCACCTTCGAGCGCTTGAGCCTAGCGAGCTCGCGCCCGCCGACGATGATGCGGCCGTCGGTCGGGTCGAGCTCCTTCAGGAGCAGGCGCATGATCGTCGACTTGCCCGAGCCCGAGGGGCCGACGAGGAAGACGAACTCGCCCTTCTCGATCACGAACGTCGCTTCGCGGAGGGCGACGACGTTCGGGTCGTAGACCTTCGTGACCGCGTCGAAGACGATCATCGGCGCGCCCGCGGGAACCGGCGCGACGACAGGCTCGCCGTTCAGCGCGGCCGCAGGCGCTTCCGTGGTTTCGTCGAGTCGCTCTGTAAGGTCGATTTCCTGCACCGGACTCAGATCGAGGGGGCACCCCATCCCTTAGGGCTCTGGGGCTCGCAGACGCAGGAGTCTAGCTGAACGGGCGGTCGGAGGGACGCCTACGCCACCGTCCCGGCCGCTTGTGCCAGGAGGTACGCCTGGATGAAACGGTCGAGATCGCCGTCGAGGACGCCCTGGGCGTTGCCCACCTCGACGTCCGTACGGTGGTCCTTGACGAGCTGGTACGGATGAAGGACGTAGCTCCGGATCTGGCTCCCGAAGCCGGTGTCGGCCACCTCCCCGCGCTCGCTCTGGAGCTCGGCCTCGCGCTTCTCGAGCTCGTGCTCCGCCAGGCGGCTCCGGAGGATCCGCATGGCCGTCTGGCGGTTCGAGAGCTGCGAGCGCTCCGCCTGGCACTGGACGACGATGCCCGTGGGGAGATGCGTGATGCGGACGGCCGAATCCGTCTTGTTGACGTGCTGGCCGCCGGCGCCGCTCGCCCGGTACGTGTCGATCCGCAGGTCGCCCTCGTCGATCTCGAGCTCGACGTCGTCGGCGACGAGCGGGCTCACGATCACCTGCGCGAAGGAGGTGTGGCGCCGGTGCGCTTGGTCGAAGGGCGAGAGGCGAACGAGCCGGTGGACGCCGCGCTCAGCCTTCAGCGTTCCATAGGCGTTCTCGCCCTCGACCGTGAACGTGGCGGACTTGAGGCCGGCCTCCTCGCCGGGTGACACCTCGATCAGCTCCGTGCGGAAGCCGCGGTCTGCCGCCCAGCGCAGGTACATGCGGAGGAGGATCTCCGTCCAGTCCTGCGCGTCGGTGCCGCCCGTGCCGGCGTGGATCGAGACGACCGCGTCGCCGGCGTCGTACTCGCCGGTGAAGAGCGAGTCCTCCTGGAGGCGGTCGAGCCGGTCCTTGAGCGCCGCGACGCTCTGCTCCAGCTCGTCGAGCTCGCCGTCGTCCGAGGCGAGGGCCAGCAGCTCCCCGAGGTCGCCGGCCTCCCCGCTCAGCTCGTCGTAGCGCTCGGCCCGGCGACTGAGGCGCGCGTGCTCAGAGGAGATGCGTGCAGCGCGGCGCTGCTCGTCCCAGAAGCCCGGCTCGCCCATGGCGCCCTCGAGATCGGCGAGGCGGACCCGGAGCCCTTCCGGGTCAAAGGTAATCACGGACCCAGGCGAGCTGGGTCCCGATCTCCGCGAGCTGGCGCTCCACGAGCGAACGGTCGGCCATGGTGGTGGATGGTAGCGCCAGCGGCGTCCGGTGCCTCGAGCGCGGGCGCCCGACCCGGGGCCACCGCGAGCCTCCTCCGGCTTCAGCGTATCGCCGAGAATCGCGCGCGTGGCGCGCGGCCATGTGCCTGAACTGTGCCGGGAAGGGCCGACCGCTCAGGCGCCGTGGCACTTCTTGTACTTCTTGCCCGATCCGCAGGGACACGGGTCGTTGCGGCCGACCTTGTCCCACTCGGACGCGACACGCTGGCCGCTCGTCGCCACGGACGTCGCCGCGCCGGCGCCCGCACCTGCGGTCGCGGTCCGCCCTCCACCCGACAGCGCCGCAGCCGCGGCCGCTCCCGTGCCCGCGGCCTGAATCGCATCCGCGCCCGCGAGCGACTCGTGCTCGTAGACGAGGACGTCACCGTTGCGACCGCCGTCCGGCCCCGCGCCGGCGGGCTCGAGCTGAGGCGGAGCCTCGGGGCGCTCGATCTGGATGTGGAGCATGTAACGCACGACCTCCTCGCGGATGATGTCCCGTAGCTCCTCGAACATCACGTGCCCTTCGGCCCGATACTCCGCGAGCGGGTCCTTCTGGGCCATCGCGCGCAGGTGGATCCCGTCCCGCAGGTACTCCATCGCCTCCAGGTGCTCGCGCCAGCGCAGGTCGACGACCTGGAGGATGAGGAAGCGCTCGACCTCGCGCATGAGCTCCGGCCCGTACTCCTCCTCCTTCGCCGCGTAGGCGTCGCGGGCATCCTCCTGGAACTCCTCGATCAGCTCCTCGCGCGAGGTCGAGCCGCGATCGATCTCGCCGGGCTCGATCTCGGTCTCGTACAGCGTCTCCATCTCCTTGAAGAGCGCGTCGAGATCCCACTCCTCCGCGTACTCGGACTCCGTGTGCGAGATGACGATGCGCGCCACGACCTCGTCCAGCCACTCGGCGATCTCCTCGGAGAGGTCCGCGCCCTCGAGCACCTGGCGGCGCTGCTCGTAGATGACCATGCGCTGGACGTTCATAACGTCGTCGTACTTGAGGACGTTCTTGCGCGAGACGAAGTTCTGCTCCTCCACCTTCTTCTGGGCGTTCTCGATCTGCTTCGAGAGGATCCCGGCCTCCATGGGCTGATCGTCGGGGAGCTTGAAGCGCTCCATGATGTTGTTGATCCTGTCGCCGGCGAAGAGCCGGACGAGATCGTCCTGCGCCGAGAGGTAGAAGCGCGACTCGCCTGGATCGCCCTGGCGGCCCGAGCGGCCGCGCAGCTGGTTGTCGATCCGCCGGGCCTCGTGGCGCTCGGTGCCGAGCACGTAGAGCCCGCCCACCTCGACCACGCCCTCGCCGAGCTTGATGTCGACGCCGCGGCCGGCCATGTTCGTGGCGATCGTGACCGCGCCGGGCTCGCCCGCGTTCTTGATGACCTCCGCCTCGCGCTCGTGCTGCTTCGCGTTCAGGACGTTGTGAGGAATGCCCTGACGCGTGAGGAGCTGCGCGAGGTGCTCCGAGACCTCGACGGAGATCGTCCCCACGAGGATCGGCTGCCCGAGCTCGTGCCGCTCCTTGATGTCGGCCAGGACGGCGTCGTACTTCGCTTCCTTCGTCCTGTAGATGTAGTCGTTCTCGTCCGCGCGGGCGACTCGCTCGTTCGTGGGGATCTCGACCACGGAGAGGTCGTAGATCTCCTGGAACTCCTTCTCCTCCGTCTTCGCCGTGCCGGTCATGCCGGCGAGCTTCTCGTAGAGGCGGAAGTAGTTCTGAAGGGTGATCGTCGCCAGCGTGACGTGCTCCTCGCGGATGGCGACGCCCTCCTTCGCCTCGACCGCCTGGTGCAGGCCCTCCGACCAGCGGCGCCCCTCCATGATGCGGCCCGTGAACTCGTCGACGATCTTCACCTCGCCCTCCTGGACGACGTAGTCGACGTCCCGCTGATAGAGCGACTGCGCCTTCAGCCCCTGGATTAGGTGGTTGACGAGCTGGGCGTTGCGCGGGTCGTAGAGGTTCTCGATCCCGAGCGCGCGCTCGACCGTCTCGATCGCCGTCTCGCGCGGCGACACCGTCTTGAACTTCTCGTCGTACTCGTAGTCGGCGTCGTCTTCCGACTTCGGCAAGCCCTTGGGCACGAACTTGGCCGGCACGCCCTCGAGTGTGCGCACGATGCGGGCGAAGTCGTAATACGTCCTCGCCGCCGTCTCGGGCTCGCCGGAGATGATGAGCGGCGTGCGCGCCTCGTCGATGAGGATCGAGTCGACCTCGTCGACGATCCCGTAGACATGGCTGCGCTGCACCGTGCCCTCGAGCGAGGTGGCCATGTTGTCACGCAGGTAGTCGAAGCCGAACTCCGAGTTGGTGCCGTACGTGATGTCGGCCGCGTACGCCTCCTTGCGCTCGGCGAAGGGCATCATGTTGCGGATGAAGGCAGCCCGCATGCCGAGCTTCTCGTAAACGGGACCCATCCATTCGGCGTCGCGCTTGGCCAGATAGTCGTTGACCGTGACGAGGTTGACGCCCTGCCCCAGGAGGGCGTTCAGGTAGAGCGGCATCGTCGCCACGAGCGTCTTCCCCTCGCCGGTCTTCATCTCGGCGATGTCGCCCTCGTGAAGCACGATCGCGCCCATCACCTGGACGTCGAACGGGCGCATCCCGACGGAGCGCCTGGCCGCCTCGCGAACAGCCGCGAACACCTCGAAGACGAGCTCGTCCAGATCCTCGCCGTTCTCGAGACGCTGCTTGAACTCGGCGGTCTTGCCCGCCAGCTCGGCGTCGGAGAGGCGCTCGAACTCCGGCTCGAGCGAGGCGACGTAGTCCGCCTGCCCGGCAAGACGCCTGAGGCGGCGGCCCTCGCCGACGCGCAGGACCTTCTCGAGGGCGCCGTAGTTTTGAGGCATCAGCTCAGGTTAGCGGTCGGGATCAGAGAGGGTCGACGGTCAGCTCCCACCGATCCTCCCCCACCCTATCGGCACGCGCGACGAAGGACTGAAAGCGCTCCCGGCCACGCCGCTCGAGCTCGCGGACAGCTTCCCCCCAGGCCGGATCGACGGCGACGGCCTCTTCGCCGTCGACGAGAACGGCGCGGTCTCCGTCCGGGACGACGACGACCTCGAGCGACGAAATCCTCGCGGGGAGTGAGAGGGCGAGCGGCTCCGACCGGAGCACCCGGCCCGCGACCGCCCACTCCAGGGGCCCCCGGCGCACGGCACGGACTGCGTACGGCGGCTGGAGGTCGAGCTCTGCGGCGAGCGCAGGAACGGCGTCGGGAGGCACTTCCCCGAGTACGGCTCTGTCGGCGAGAATCGCGAACTCGAGCTCGTGCAGCTCCGTCGCCGCGAGAGCCTCCACGTCGACGATGGAGAACGCGTCCCACTCGCGCAGGCGCGAGAGCCCGGAGACGCCGCTCTCGACCCAGCGGAACGCGCGCGGGTCGCTGATGTCGTCGGGGCTCATAGGCCAGGCTCTGGCCTAGTTCCCCCCGCGGGAGCGAGCCGAAGGCGAGGGACGCTCAGGTTACTTGCGGCTCGATGAGGCCGTAGTTGCCGTCGCGGCGCCGGTAGACGACGTTGACGCCGTCCGACTCGGCGTTCTGGAACACGAAGAAGTCGTGGCCGATGAGCTCGAGCTGGAGGACGGCCTCCTCGGGGCTCATCGGCTTCACCGCGAACTGCTTGATCTTGACGATGACGGGGTGCTCCTCGTCCGGGACGACCGGGCGGGCGTCGAGCTCGGCCGCGCTTCCGTGGTTGCGGTTGCCGGGACCCCGACGGCGCTTGTCGCGATAGCGGCGCGCCTGCCGCTCGAGCTTGGCCACGAGGAGGTCGATCGAGGCTCGCATGTCCGTCGAGCTTTCGCGGGCGCGCAGGACGGGGCCCTTCGTCCAGATGGTCGCCTCGGCGATCTGGTTCGCCGAGATGGACGGGTTTCGCTCCACGGCGAGCTCGAGCTCGAGGCGGGCGGCGTCGTGCAGATGCTTGTCGAGCTTCCCGAGCTTCTCCTGGGCGTAGGTCTTGAGGGAGTCGCTCACCTCGACGTTCTTGCCCTTGACCTGAAGTCTCACGAGAGCCTCCTCATCGGATTACGCTCAATCTACCGCACGGCGGACGGCCCGAATCACCGGCGGACGGCACGGGCGAAGGTGACGACATGGACGGCGCCGGCGCCGGAACGCTTGAGTGCGGCCGCAGCGACCGCGGCCGTCGCACCGGTCGTGTAGACATCGTCTACGACCGCTACGACTGCTGGCGCAGTCGTGGCGGAGAAGGCGTCCTGGACATTCTTCCGTCGCGCGGAACGCGGCAACCCGCGCTGCCGAGCGATGGGCCGGGTGCGCTTCAGCAGGGCCACGGCGGGAAGCTCCCAGCGGGCTGCGAGCTCGCGCGCGAGCCCCTCTGCGGGATTGACGCCACGCCAGCGGCTTCGGTCGGCGTCCCCCGGGATCCATGTCAGCGCGTCGACGCGCGGCGGCGGGACGTTCTCCGCGACGAGGTCGGCGGCGAGCCTTGCGATCCGGCCGAGCCCGCGCTCCTTCCAGGCGCCGACGAGCCTGCGCGCGGCGCCCTCGTACGCGACGGCCGCGCGGGCCGAGCCGAAGGGAACGCGCCGGCCGGCGCACTCGCCGCAGCGCTCCACGGGCCAGGCCGTGGGAGCGCCGCAGCGGGCGCAAAGGGTCCCGCCGAGGCGGAGAAGCCCGGCGCGGCACTCACGGCAGAGGAGCCCTCCTTCGACCCGGCACGCGACGCAACGCTCGGGAAGCAGGAGATCGAGAAGGCTGGCGCTGAAACCCACCCCGGCGAGAGTAGGAGCCGAATCCGCGCGAAACGCGCCCAGACCGTCCCGAGTGTGGGCCGGCCGGGTCCCGCCCGCCCGAGGGGAGCGGGACCCGGCCGCGCCGACCTACTTCTTGTTCAGGTCGCTGATCTTCAGGTTGCAGGTGGCCGTATCCGTCTCGGACGGATCGCTCTCGGAGGTAGCCGTGAGCGTGACTCGAGCTCGGTTGGAGGAGCCCGGCGTGCGGGTCACGTAGACCGGGACGTTCGTCGTCTCGCCGAACTCGGCGGTCGCCAGCGCGTTGTAGGGCTGAGCGCTCCAGCCCGCTCCCGAGAGCGACGCCGAGACGCGGTAGAGGTCCGAGTCGAGGTAGCCGCTCACGTCCTCGGGATGGTCGCCTGCAGGCGGGGCACCCGTGCCCGTGTTCGTCAGCGGGAAGTTGCAGTTCGCCGCCCAGGCGGGCCGCACCCGCTCGGTCGTGGCGTTCCGAAGAGCGACGTCCCGGCTCTGCGGGCCGGGCCCGTCCAGCGAGCGGATGCCGACGGTGTACGAGAGCACGCCGTCGGCGTCCTTCTCCACGTCCACGATGTAGAAGTGGAGCCGGTTGGGCTCGTCGACGTACTCGTACTCCGTGCCCGACTCGAGGCCGGCGTTGAACGTCGCGTCCGCGAGCTGGCGGTAGTCGCCGTAGGACATCGGCGCCGGCGTGCCGTCCGGGCGATGGAAGTCGACGGCGTTCATGTCGTCGGGATGCGCGTCGATGATCCAGACGAAGGGCGCGGAATCCGCGTTCTTCGTGCGCGAGATGAGGACGCCGTGGCCGGGCAGGAAGGAGTCGTTCCCGATCCGCTGCGCCACCTCGAGCGTGTAGTTGTTGTAGAGGCTGCTGCCCACGATGTTGCCCGCCGCGTTCCGCGTCGGGCCCGGGCAGTCGGGGTTCTCGGCGACCACGCAGGAAGGCGACTGGTCACCGCGCGTCGGATCCGCGAGCGAGGGCGACGGGCTGAGGACGATGTTCACGCCGGTGAGCCCGCTCGGGCCCGGATCGGCAGGCCGGGCGGTGATCCTCGCCACGACCGGACCCGATTCAGCAAGCGCGTTCCGGTTCAGGCGGAGGACGTTGTCCTCCGTTACGAACCCGAGCTTGATCCGGTTCCGCAGGTTGTGGTTCGATCCGAGCGCCCCGCCCTGCGTCGCGGGGATGTGCCAGCGGGTGTGGGGGCCGCCGGGGCCGTTGAAGGTGCCGCGGCTGAGCATGTCCCAGGGGCCCGTGTAGCTCCGCCGCAGCGGGATGCCGTACGGGTTGTTGTAGTTGTCGCCGATGCCGAGGTTGTGGGAGAGCTCGTGAGCATACGTGCCCATGCCCGAGCTCTCGGCCTCGGTCGACGAGTTGCCGCTCGCGCTCGGCCAGATGGTCGAGGCCGCCGCGAACGACGTCCACGGCACGTACCGGGTCGGCGCCCAGTTCGGCTTCGTCGGATCCGGGTTCCCGAACTCCTCGCTGACGTCGTCGGGCGTCTGGAACATCATCTCGCCGAACTCCTGCCAGGTGCTGCTCTCGTCCTGGCCGGCCATCATGAAGAAGATGTTGTCGTAGGAGTTCGCGACCTCCAGGCCGACGTCGTCGTACCAGGCCTGGCGGGCGTCGCCGTTGGTCGACCCCCTGCGGTTGATGACGCGATTGCAAGGCTCGAAGCCCGTCGGACACGCCGATCCGGCGCCGCCGGCGTCGCGCAGGTGGTACTCGAACGTGTGGCCGGGCATGCGGTACGGACCGAACGCGTCCACCTCGACGCTGTAGCGGCCGAGCGAGTTCTCCATCCAGTACTTGTTCATCGTGACGAAGTTGTTCAGCGGCTGCGGCTCGTTGAGGAAGTCCCGGTAGAAGGCCGGCACGTCCTCCCGCGGGACGCCGCTCGCGGTTTGCGGGTTGCCGAAGATCGTCGACTCGGGCGCCTGGCTCACCACGAACGGCTGGTCCGGGAAGTCGACGACGACGAGCGCCGTCCGCCACGTCTCGAGGCTCGGCTCCAGGGCCGGATTGCCCCAGTCGGTGTTCGGAACCGGCTCGTAGTCGGCCCACGTCATGTCGTCTGGCAGGACCCAGTCCTGCGGGTCGAGCGGCTGGAAGGGCGGCGCGTGCCCGCCGGGCTGAGCGCCCGCCGCCTGGGCCGCGATCGCCGCGAGGGCAAGGATCGCGAGCAGGAGCGCCGATCTGAGACCGCGAGGAAGCGTCATCTCACCGTTCCTTTCTGAACCGGGCGCGTGGCCCGCTGACGCCGTAAACGCGTCACCCGCCGGCCGGGTCGTGTGCACGGGCACGGCCGCAGGGTGAGGACGGTCGCCGGTCGAGACGACGCGCAGGGCTCCCCCGTTCCCCCCTTGTGCCCAGATGCGACACCCTAGTACGTTTCCGCCGCCCGCCAGGCAGCGGCCGCGCTCAGGAGTCGCGCGCGGCGGGGTAGCGGAGGATGCTCTCGCCCAACTGGGACGCGTCGCCGAAGATGCCCGCGATGGCGAGCCCCTCGTCGGGAACGACGCTGCCGGGGAGCAGCGCCGCGCGCCTGATCGCGGCCTCTTTGCCGACGTGGCAGTCGGCGCCGATTGCGGCCGGGCCGCGCACCTGCGCGCCCGCCTCCACGGTCACATTCGGGCCGAGCACGACCGGCCCGTCGATCTTCGCCGTGGCATCGATGTGACAGCCGCCCTCCGCCCAGACACCCGGCGCGATCTCCTCGCCCGGGATGTCGACGCGCACGTGGCCGAGGACGGCGTCCAGGATCGTGTTCCGGAGCTCGTCGAGGTCGCCCACGTCGTTCCAGTACGCCATCGTCGTGTAGGCGTAGACGTCCTCCCCGGCGGCGACGAGCATCGGCCAGACGTTCTCGCCGAAGTCGTAGAACCCGTCGTCCGGGATCCGCTCCAGGAGCGCCGGCTCGATCACGTAGATGCCGCAGTTGGCGAGGTCGCTCCGGGCCTCGTCGCGCCGGGGCTTCTCCTGGAACCCTCGTACGCGCGTGTCGCGGTCGAGGATGACGACGCCGTACGCCGAGGGGTCCTGCACCGGCTTGACCGTGAGCGTGGCGAGCGCGCCGCTGCGCTGGTGGTGGCCCAGCAGAGCGGTCAGGTCGACGTCGTGGAGACCGTCGCCCGAGGTGATGAGGATCGTCTCGTCGCCCCAGTAGTCCTGGAGCTTCTTCGTCCCGCCGGCCGTGCCGAGGAGCTCCGGCTCGTGCGACCAGAGGATCGACATGTCGAGAGCCGACCCGTCTCCGAAGTAGCGCTGGATCATCTCCGGGAAGGCATGCAGGTTGATCCCCACCTCGCTCACGTCGTGCCGGCGCAGAAGGTTGAGAAGGTGGTGGAGAACAGGCCGGTTCGCCACGGGCATCATCGGCTTCGGCAAAACGTCGGTCAGCGGCCGCAGGCGCGTGCCCAGGCCGGCAGCCATCACCATCGCCTTCATGCCCGCGCCTCCGCCGTGGCGACGCTCGCCAGCGACAGCTCGTACGGCGGCCGGTGCGCGCCCAGCTCGGTCACGACGGCCGTGACGAGTCCCCCCGGCGTGACGTCGAAGGCCGGATTGCGCGCGGGGAAGCGGCCGGTCAGCTCGGCGGCGTCGCGCTCCTCGATCGGGATCTCCGCGCCCGTCGGCGTCGCCAGGTCGACCGTCGAGGTGGGCGCCACGACGTAGAACGGAAGGCCGTGGTGCGCGGCCAGCACGGCGAGCGCGTACGTGCCGATCTTGTTCGCCGTATCGCCGTTGCCGGCGATGCGGTCTGCCCCGGTGAGGACGGCGCTCACCTCCCCGCGGGCCATCATCGCGCCCGCGGCCGAGTCGGCGATCACCGTGTGGGGGATGCCGGCGCGCTCGAGCTCCCACGCCGTCAGGCGGCTTCCCTGAAGGAGCGGTCGGGTCTCGTCGACGAAGACGTGCTCGAGGAGGCCCTGCGTCCAGGCGGCGCGTAGGGCGCCGAGCGCGGTGCCGATCCCTCCCGTGGCGAGCCCGCCCGTGTTGCAGTGCGTGAGGGCCCGCGTCCCGGGGGTGAGCAGCGCCGCCGCGTGCTCGGCCATCCGCCGGCAGCGCTCGACCTCCTCGCGATGGAGCGCCCGCGCCCGCTCCGCGAGGCCGCCGTCGGTCTCGCGCATCTCCCGGATCGCCCACGCGAGGTTGACGGCGGTGGGTCGGGAGGCGAGGAGCGTGGCGGCGGCCTCGTCGAGGTTCTCGCCCTGCTCGGCGGCGAGGGCGTACCCGTAGGCGGCCGCGATGCCGATCGCCGGCGCGCCGCGGACGGCGAGGGTGCGAATCGCCTCCGCCACCTCGGCCGCGGAGCGGCACTCGAGGTGTTCGAGGTCCTCGGGAAGCCTTCGCTGATCCAGGAGGACGACGCGGCCGTCCTCGAGACGCAGGATCTCGTCGGGCTGGAGCTCACCCCTCTCCGGAAAATGCGTGAGCATTTTCCGGAGCTGCTAAGTTCCTTCGTCCCACGAGGTCAGGTAGCGGGCCTGCTCCTCGGTGAGGCGGTCGATCTCGATACCCATGCTCTCCAGCTTGAGGCGCGCGATCTCGCGGTCGATTTCCTCCGGCACGTCGTAGACGCGCGGCTCGAGCTCGTCCGCATTGGCGACGACGTACTCGGCCGAGAGCGCCTGGTTGGCGAAGCTCATGTCCATGACCGAGGCGGGGTGGCCCTCGGCGGCGGCGAGGTTGACGAGCCGGCCCTCGCCGACGAGATAGAGGCGACGGCCGTCCCCGAGCGCGAACTCCTCGACGTTCTCCCGCGCCACGCGCGTGGAGTCGGCGAGCTCGCGCAGGGCCGGGATCTCGATCTCCACGTTGAAGTGGCCGGAGTTGGCGAGGATGGCACCGTCCTTCATGCGCTCGATGTGCGTGCGCGTGATAACCGACTTGTCGCCGGTGACGGTGACGAAGATGTCGCCCACCTCCGCAGCGCGCTGCATGGGCATCACCTCGAACCCGTCCATCGCCGCCTCGAGCGCGCGCATGGGATCGACCTCGGTGACGATCACGTGCGAGCCCATCCCCTTCGCCCGCATGGCGATTCCGCGCCCGCACCAGCCGTAGCCCGCCACGACGAAGCGGCGGCCGGCGAGGAGGACGTTCGTCGCGCGGATGATCCCGTCGATCGTGGACTGGCCCGTGCCGTAGCGATTGTCGAAGAGATGCTTCGTCTTCGCTTCGTTCACCGCCACGATCGGGAAGCCGAGATCGCCCTGCGCCTCGAGAGCCTTCAGGCGGATGACGCCCGTGGTCGTCTCCTCGGTCCCGCCGACGATGTCGCCCAGCTGGTCGCGCCGCTTCGAGTGCAGGTAGCCGATCACGTCCGCGCCGTCGTCCATCGTCAGCTGCGGGCGGTGGTCGACGGCGGCCTCGATGTGGGAGTAGTACGTGTCGTTGTCCTCGCCGCGGATGGCGAAGACCGAGACCCCGTACTCCTCGACGAGTGCCGCCGCGACGTCGTCCTGGGTGGAGAGCGGATTGGAGGCGCAGAGGACGACGTCAGCTCCGCCGGCCTCGAGCGTGCGCGCAAGGTTCGCCGTCTCGGTCGTCACGTGCAGGCAGGCCGAGACGCGGAAGCCCTCGAGGGGGCGCTCGCGCCCGAAGCGCTCTCGGATCGCCGCGAGCACGGGCATTTGGCGGTCGGCCCACTCGATGCGGAGGACGCCGCCCGGCGCGAGCGTGAGGTCCTTGACGTCGTGACGGGGAGTCGTCGTGGCCACGGCCGGGCGTCAGTCTAGCTGGCTGGCGTCCGCCCGCCCGTACCGATCTTCCAACCGGACCACGTCGTCGAGGTCCGGCGTCGAGACCTCGAGTACGAGCGCGTCCTCGAGCGCCCGCCAGCGGTGCACTGTGCCCGGCTTGAAGCGGAAGGAGCGGCCTGCCCCGACGACCTCCACGTCGGGCGTCCGGCCCGGCTCGCCCACCTCGAGCTCGATCCTGCCCTGGTGGATGTAGATCACTTCGTCCTTGCGGCGGTGGAACTGGAGGCTCAGCTGCTCGCCCTTCTTGATGAAGAGCACCTTGCCGCAGTAGCGCTCGGTCAGGGCGTAGACGATCTCGTACCCCCACGGCTTCTCCACGCGCTCGACGGGCACTCCGAAGCGATCGAGATCGAGGAGGTTGGGCGTGAGATCGCTCACGCAAGCGGTCCTATCGCGGCGGGTGGACACGAGTCAAGCCCCTGGCTCGGACGAGACGTACTCCTCCGCAGCGCGCAGGTCCTTGGGAGTGTTGACCGTCAGCCACACGCCCTCGTGGCGGAAGGCGCGAAGGCGTCCCTCCGAGGCCAGCTCCGGGAACGTCGTGCGCTCGTGATCGCCGCGCTCGGGCAGGCGGGCGAGCGCCTCCTCGCCCAGCACGTAGACGCCGCAGCTCGCCCAGAACGGCAGCCGGGGCGCCTCCTGGAAGCCGGTGACGAGGTCGTCCGAGTCGAGGTCGACGACACCGAAGGCCGACGGAAGCGGGACGACGGTGATCGTCGCCGCGGCCCCCGTCTCCCTGTGGCGGGCGAGGAGCGCGGCGAAGTCGAGGTCGAGGAGCTCGTCCGCGTTCAGGGCGAAGACGTCGCCGGTCTCCTGCCGAGCCGCGGCGGCGTAGCGAAGCCCGCCGCCGCGCCCGAGCGGCTCCGGCTCGCCGACGGCGACGATCTCGGGGCCCAAGCCGTGAAGACCGTCGACGAAGAGAGCCTCGCTCCCGGCCGCACAGCTGACGAGGACGCGCCCGACGCCGGCCGCGGCGAGCGCCTCGACCCCGTACGCGGCGAGCGGCCGCCCTGCGAGGGGGACGAGCGCCTTCGGCAGTCCACCCGCGGCGTCGCCGAGACGCTCGGCCTTCCCGCCCGCGAGGAGAATGGCTTCCACCCGGGCTCAGCGACTGAGATCTGGAGCCGCCGGCTCGCTCGTCTCGGGGAGCGCGGCGAAGGACGACTGGCCCAGGCGCCCGATTCCTTCGTAGACGAGACCCGCGGCCCGAACGTCGTCGGGCTCGAGGAAGTTGCGCCCGTCGACGAGGACCGGCGTCCGCATGACGCCTTTCAGCTCCCGGAGGTCGAGCTCGCGAAGCTCGGGCCACTCGGTGACGACCACGACGGCGTCCGCGTCGTCGGCCGCCGCGAGCGGCGTCTCGCACCGAACGAAGCCCTTGAGGAGGCCGGTGGCGTCGGCCACAGGATCCCAGCACCGCACCTCCGCCCCCTCGGCGAGCAACCGCGAGGCGAGGACGAGGCTCGGGGCCTCCCGCATGTCGTCCGTGTTCGGCTTGAACGCGAGCCCGAGCAGCGCGACGCGCTTGCCCCTCAGCTTGCCGAGGTGCTTCTCGAGCTTGGCGATCACGCGCCGCTTCTGCAGCTCGTTCACCTCGATGACGGCGTTGAGAAGCTGGAAGTGGTAGCCGGAGTTGGCGGCGAGCTGCTTGAGCGCGAGCGAGTCTTTTGGAAAACAGTTGTGCACGACGAGGCCGCCGGTGGTCACGAACGTTCCTGAATCGGGCACCTCCAATGAGTACACCCGGCCCACGAATGATCGCTGACGAACGTCCGTGACGCGGACCCACGCCGCGTTACCAGCGTCACGCCGGTATCCCGTAGGCGCGATGCGCTTGGCCTGGCGTGCAAGAGCGTTCTCGATGCGTGCACGGTCATCGCCAGTAACGAGATCGAGCAGCCGCTCGACTTGATCGGCACCCGAGACGACGAGCCAGTAGGTGTCGACCTTGGACTTCGCCGTGCGACCGACCTTCAGGCGCGCGACGATGTCGAGCTCGCCCAAGAGCCGAAGCACGCCGTCTGCGAGCTCACGGCTCACGGTTCCATACTCAAGGACGACGCTCGGGCCTCCGGCTACGTACGACCATGAGCCGTCGCCATGCCATAGCCCTGCCAGGAAAGCTCGCTTCTCCTCCACGGACCGGCTCCAGATGATGTCCGGGACCCGTTGGTCATAGCAGGAAGCCCCGAGACCGAGCGTCCCGACCCACCACTCGGCGAGGAGGCGGGAAGAGACGGAGACAGACATCGACGTCCTTCCTCGCAGAACGCTCGTCTTGACCCCGAGCTCCTCCCAGAAACGAGCGACCTCCTCGACGAGAGCCGTCTCGTCGGTTGGATGGAACGACCAGTGGAGCCTGTGGCGTCGACCGTCCACGCTCAGGTGGCCCTCCGCGCCGTAGAGACCAGCGACCCGCCAAAGTCGCTCGTCGATCCGGATCGAAACCGGGACGTAGGTGCCGTTGCGGGCCGTCCCGACCGTCGCATCCTCTACGTCGAGCGCGACTGCCTCGGCTTCGTGGAGCCTGAGCGTACCCGTACGGACGATGTCATGCGAGCGAGCCACCGCTCCTCGCGGATGGCCAAGAGCTTCGATCCTCGTCCGCACGGTCGCGGCGCCGATCTCTGCGAGCGTCCTCCCTTGCGTCCGGACGATGACGTCGGAAACCTGAACCTCGCCGGCGGAGAGATCGGCGAGGACGTCGAGGGAGGTCTCTTCCTCCGTCATCGAATGGGGCGCACCTTGGGCGATGGGAAGCCAGTCGTCGGTGGTCAACTCGGAAGCGAGCTTGACGACGAGCTCTCGACAGTCCGCACCGCTGACCACGAACGGATGATCCGGCGTGCAGACCACCCTGCGACCCATCTTCGTGCGCACCTCCAGGACTTCTCCGGCGACCGGCCGTCGAGTCACCGCCGCAACAGGGAGGAACTCCGGGCCCGGTCGGCCGGATCGCCAGGATAGAACCTCGAGCTCACGCGGCTCGACGGCGGCTGCGTCGGGTGTGCGGCGCTCGGCGAAGTGACCGAACAGCTCCTCGAGAGTCGTCAGCCGGGTCAGTCCTGCCTCGCGCACGAGCACGCTCTCACTTCCCTCGAGACAACTGCCGCCATATCCGATCCCGGCGCGGAGGAAATGCGGCCCCAGGCGCCGATCGAGCCCGACCGCCTCGGCCACCCTGACGACGTCCGCGCCCGTGGCCTCGCAGACGTTGGCGATCTCGTTGATGAAGCTGATCCGCGTCATCAGGAAGGCGTTCGAGGCGAGCTTGACCATCTCGGCCGACGCGACGTCCATGCGAACGACCTGCGCGTCGATTCCGGCGTGGAGCCCTGCGACGGCGTCCCCGTCCGCCTCCTCGAACGAGCCGACGACGACGCGGTCCGGGTGCATGAAATCCCGCACCGCGGTTCCCTCGGCCGTGAACTCAGGGTTGGACGCGTATCCCACGTGCTCGAGCCCGCGAGCGTCGAGGGCGGCGCGCACCTTCTCCCCGGTGCCGACCGGCACGGTGCTCTTCATCACGACGACGGCCCTGGGAGCCGTCGCCGTCGCCTGGAGCTCGTCGATGACCGTCCAGACTGCCGAGAGGTCGGCGTCGCCGGAGTACGTCGGAGGCGTCCCGACGCAGATGTAGAGGAACTCCGCCCCCGCGACGGCCTCCTGAACGTCCAGCGTGAAGCCGAGCCGCTCGGAGTTCCGCTCGACGAGCTCCTCGAGCCCCGGCTCGTAGATGGGCACCTCGCCGCGGCGGAGCGCCCCGATCCTCTCTGGGACGATGTCGCGGACGGTGACCCTGTGCCCGAGCTCGGCGAAGCAGGCGCCCGTGACCAGGCCGACGTAGCCGGCTCCGAAGATTCCGATCTGCGCCATAGCCGTCTGAGTGTAGTGCCCGTTCAGGTGATGCTGCCCCGCTTCTGGTCGCGGGCACCAAGCCAGAGTTCGCACTCGTTCGCGGCCAAGGCTAGTCAGCCTTGGCAAGGACGAGGGTGGGCTCTGGCGCCGCGTGATCGCGGGTCAGAAGCAGGCGTGTATTGCCTGGAGGGGCACGAGTGGCCGACCGACCTACTGGCCGCGGGCGGGCTTCAGGCCCCTGGCGATCGCCAGCATCGTCTCGTTCGACAGGCGGTTGAGGAGCGTGTTCACGACCCAGTACGCGGAGCCGTTCTCCTCGAAGGCGACCATGTGGAGCTTCGATCCGCTGAGGTAGAGCTTGTACTCACGACCCTTGATCGTCCGGGTCAGCGTGGGACCGTTGAGGACGGGCGCCTCCGTCCAGGCCGCCTGCTGGATGCCCCAGTAGTCGCCGGCGCCCATTCGGTACGTGAGGCGAAGCGCCTTCTCCCCCTCGAGGTTGTACAGGCGGAGGCCGTCCGCGTCCGAGAGCGACGAGGACTCCTCGCGCACGGTGGGGACGAGGAGCGGGAACCCGGCCCGGCGTTGCAGCGGCTGGAGGAGCGGCGCCACGGAGTCCGGGTCGGTCAGGACCGCCGGCGGTTCCCTCTCGGGCGTGTCGTCACGCGGCGCCGCCCCGAGCTCGCCCGTGAACGTTTGCCCGAGGATGACGCGCAGCATGGTCGTCAGCCCGGCGTCGGGGGAGGCCTCCTCGACCTCGGCCTCGACGAAGGCATCGCCGAGCTTCTCCGCGGCGATGTCCGCATCGGGCACGTCCGGGTCGTAGAGGATCTGCGTGCGGAAGTAGTCGAAGCGGTCGGCGTTCGAGCCGTTCACCGCCTGGTAGCCGCGCAGGCCCAGGAGGTAGGCCGCGTCCGCGGCCGCCCCGACGACCCCGTTCCCGTTCTGCACGTCGACGGTCACCTCGGGAGGCGGCGGCCCTGTCGGCGTCCTCGGTTTCGACCCGGTGGCGACCGCGATCGCCTTCTCGGGCGCGTCGACGTCCGGGCTCATGAAGCGGTCGATCGCCGCCTGCAGCTCCTCCTCGGGCACCGCGAGCTCGTTGTAGCCCGTGACGCCCTCCATCTGCACCTGCTGGAAGTTGCCCGCCGGCAGCTCGTAGAGGAGCTTGGCGTACCCGCGCACCTCCCCCGGCTCGAGCTCCTGTCGGCCGCCCTTGGCCACCTCGACGTTCTCGGTGATCGCGCTCACGATGCCGGGAAGCTGGAGCAGCGACCACGTGCTCGAGATCTGCTGCTTGAAGGCCTTGATGAACTCCTGCTGGCGCACGACGCGGTAGAGGTCGGAGTCGGTGTGCCGGTAGCGGACGAAGTCGAGGGCCTTGCCTCCCGAGAGCTTCTGGTACCCAGGACGCAGGTTGATCCTCTCGTAGGTCTGGCCGGGGCCGAGGCCGGAGTTGTCGTTGAAGTAGCGCTGGTCGACGTCCATGTGAACGCCGCCGAGCTTGTCGACGATCCTGGTGAAGGCGCGGAAGTTGACCGTGATCATGTAGTTGATCGGGATCCCCGTCAGCTCCTTCACGGTGGCGAGGGTGCCGCGCGGCCCGCAGTACGTGTACGCCTCGTTGATCCGCCCGCGGAAGGGCGGATGCGCCGGGCAACCCGGGATGTCGACGATGAGGTCGCGGGGGAAGGAGAGGACCGACAGGACCTTCTTCCCCGGGTCGGCGCGCACGAGCATCACGGTGTCGGAGCGAGAGCCGATGGCGCTCTCAGGCCCGAACCGCTTGTCGTAGCCGATGACGATCGCCACGGCCGGCTGGCCCGGGACGGGCTCGGCGAGGATCTTCTGCGCCTCCCTGACTTCCCTCGAGCTCGCCCGAACCTCGGCGACACTGTAGTCGAAGTAGAGTTCGACGCCGCCCGCCAGGCCGCCGGCAGCGACGAGCACGACGACGACGAGCCAGAGGAAGAATCTGCCGATCACGCGCAACGGATTGCGCCGCGGCGTTCTGTAGACCGCTCGAGGCGAGGAGGAGGCGGCGACCTCAGGAGGGGCGCCGGAGAGCTCCGCGTGGCCGTTCGTCGCCCCGCGCGTGCCTTTCTTCAGCGTCGTTCGCATAGCGAAAAGTCGCCGCGAGGCGACCTTGCGAGGATAGCGAAGGAGGCGGTCAGAGGGCTTGTCCTTACAAACCTCGCACAGTCTCGTCGGCGACCCACTGCGCGACGGCGAGCAGGCTCTCGGTCTCCTCGTAGAGACGGAGCTGCTCCCCGGCTCCGCTGCCGCGCGAGAGCACGTTCTCGAGTGCGGACAGCTCCTCGGCGCAGCCCAGCCTCCGGGCAGCCGGCTCACAACGCTCTGCGAGCGCCCGCAGGGCCTCCGGCGCGGGCCGCTCCGTGTCCCGCTCGAGGTCGATGAGCTGGGCATGGAGCCCGTCGCGCGCGGCGCGCCACTTGTTCTCGGCGACGAGCGTGATGGGCTGCAGCGGCGGCTGCGCCCCTCCCTCCCATTCCTCCGCCAGGGTGGCGACGAGGCTCTGCGTGAGCGCGACCAGTACGGCCACGGCTTCGATCCGCGTCTGCGCGTCGCAGATCCGAAGCTCGATCGTTCCGAGGCGCGGGTGCGGGCGGAGATCCCACCAGATGTACGTGTAGTCGGGAAACGAGTTCGTCCTGATCGCGCGGTCGACCAGAAGCTCGAACTCCTCGTAGGAGGAGAAGGCGGGGGGCAGCCCGGAGCGCGGGAAGGCCTCGAATACCTTCGTCCGGGTCGAAGCGAGCCCCGTCGGGCGGCCCTGCCAGAACGGCGAGTTGACGGAGAGCGCGAGCAGCTCCGGCAGGAACGAGCGGGCGGCGTTCGCGCACGCGATCGCCTTGTCGGGCGAGTCGAGGCCGACGTGCACGTGGAGGCCGAAGATGAGCTCGCGCTCCGCCACCCAGCGCATCGACTCGATCAGCTCGCGATAGCGAGGGCGGTCGGTGACCTCCTGGTGCTCGTAGCGCGAGAACGGGTGCGTGCCGGCCGAGGCGATCAGCGAGTCGCTCTCGGCTGCGACGTCGCTAAGGCGGGCGCGCAGGCGGGCGAGATCCTCGAGCGCCTCGCCCACAGTCCTGGAGACCTTCGTCGCCATCTCCACGACCGATTGGAGCAACTCGGGCTTGACCCGGCCCTCGTGCTTCTCGTCGTCGTCGAAGGCGAGCAGGATCTCGTCGATGCGCGAGACGAGCTCGTGGCTCTCGCGCCCGACGATCTGGAACTCCTCCTCCACGCCCAGGCTGTAGGGCGCTCCCTTGCCGTAGTTGATCTCCAGCTGTCTCCCCCGAGATCAGGACTAGAGCTTGCTCTCGACCGGGGCGCCTGCCCGGTTGAGCACGTTCTCTGCGAGACGAGTTCCGTCGACCATGTTCGTCAGCTTCTCGTAGACGACGTCCCAGCTCCGGGTGCGCAGACCGCAGTCGGGATTCACCTGGATGCGGTGCGGATCGTCGAGGACGTCCACCGCGAACAGGATGCGGTCGCGCACGAGCTCGGCGGGCTCGATGAAGTCCGAGTGGATGTCGAGTACGCCGAGGCCCACATCCGGGTAGCCGTACTCCTTGAAGAGCGAGAGCGTCTCGACGTAGCCCGGCCGGTCTTCGGCGCTCGTCCCCAGCTCACGCGAATCGCGGTTGGCGAACTCGAGCTGGAGCTCGAGGCAGTCCTCCAGGTCGAGGACGGCGGGCCAGAGGGCGCTGTAGTCGGAGAAGCAGATGTGCATCGACCTCTTCGCCACGCCCTCGACGCCGGCGAGAGCCGAGTTGAAGCCGAGGACGACGAGGGGTATCTCGTCGGGCTTCGTCGTCGCCGCGGGCTCGTCGACCTGGATCCACTTCGCACCGGCTTCGGCCAGGCCTCCGACGTTGGGACGGATGACGTGCTCGGCCACGTCGGCGACGAATCGGCGTCGAGCGTCGAACCGGCGCTCGGCCGAGCCGCCCAGCGCGCCTTCGCGTGCGTAGTGCTCGTCGTACGACCAGTCCACCATCGTGTACGCGCCGGTGAGCGGCACCTTCACCTCGCGCTCAGTGTGCCCCTGGACGAAGCGAAGCTCCTCGACGTCCTGCGGGCCCGGCACGGAGGGCGGCTGGACGACCGCGGCCTTCGTGTAGTACTTGTTGTCGAAAGAGCGTACGGTGCCGCGTTCCTCGAAGCCGCGTGCGTGCGCGGCCACGTGGTCGTACATCTCGGTTCGCCGCTGTTCGCCGTCGTACACGACGTCGAGGCCCGCCTTCTCGAGCAGGCGGATGGCATAGCGGGCGGCCCAGTCGTCGATCTCGGCGAGATCGTGCCCGCCGCCGCGCAGCGTCTCGACGAGATCCTCGTAGCCGTCGACCTCGAGGCGCCTGCCCCAGCGCTCGGCCTCGGCCACGTCTTTCTCCTCGAGCGCCCGCCCGGCGAAGCTCTTCACGCGCCAGGGCGGCTTGGCGAGGCTGCCGATCTCGCGGGTGACGAAGCGGACGTCGGTCATGCCGGAACTCCTTCCGTCAGGACGCTTCGGGCGAGCCCGAGGCACGCTAGCTTCTCGCGCGCAATCCGCTCGGGAACGAACTGGAGATCGCCGTTAACGGTCAGCGAGATCCCTGCGGGATTTCGCTCCCGAATCTGGTCCACGAACGACGCGACCTCGTGAGGATCCTCGAGGGCCGAGCTACGGGAGTCGACGACACCGGCGACGATCTCCTTCGGGTAGCCGTCGGGGACCGCCTCGAGACTCGTCCCGTAGAAGTCGACGCCGATCCCGTTTACCGGCGCGTCCGCCAGCTCGATCAGCACCGTTGCAGCATCGCCGAACGGAAGCTGAAGGACGAGGGGGACATCGTCCGGAAGCTCACGCAGGGCCGCGACCGCCTCCTGCGCGCCGCCCTCGCGCGCGAGGAAGGGGTCGCTCAGGACGACGAGCGCACAGCCCGCCTCGGCGTAGGCCGCGATCTGGGGCGCCAGCACCTGCGCCGCGAGCTTCTCCGCGGCGACCGCGTCGCCCGCGGCGCGGGTGAGCGCGAGCGGCGCCGGAAGCGTGGCGAGCCAGCGGCCCTCCGGGAGATCAGGAGCAGGAAGGGGCTCGCGCAGCCACGGCTCGCCGGTGACGAGCACGGCCCGGTAGAACGTGTTCGTGTCCAGAAAACGTGTGAGCGGTCGAGCGTCGAGGCCCTCGCTCGCCTCGGCCAGGGGGCGGAAGATGTCCTGCCAGCGCAGCATCCCGTCGGCGAGGACGTCCAGCCTCGCCTCCTCCTGCGCGGCCACGAGCGCGGCCTGGTCGCGCCCGAGCTGCTCGTCGAGGGCCGCCTGCGTGGTCCGGCCGCGGTCGAGGTCGCGCGTGGCCTGGATGAGCGCCTCCGAGCGCGGATAGATCCCCGGTGCGTACGCCGTGACCTCCAAGAATTGCCCCCTTAACGAGTAGCTCCCGCCTGAACGACGGGAGCTTACCGGGATGACCCTCGCGGGCCGAGGACTACGCGCGGCACGCCGGGCAGACGCCCTCGCTGACGCCGAACCGATCGCGCTGGACGATGCTGTCCCCGCAGCGGCGGCAGCTTCGCCCGGAGTACCGGTTGGTCAGAGCAAGTAGGAGGTTGTGCACCATTTGGGCCTCCCTTCGAGTAGACGCTTCCTCCTGCCGTCCAACGTAGCGAGAGTGGTGCCGGGCGCGAGCCCTGGGACGGATCGCTTAACGCGGGCTTAAGAGAAGAGGAGCCTGGGCCACAGGACTCCTCGCGGACAGTGCGCCAGCACGTTTCGCGATACGTCAGCCGCGGCCCGCGACGGCGATCTTGTTCTCGGCGTGGCGGAGGCGCTGCTCCGCCTGCCAGCGGTCGATCTCCTCGTCGCCGGTCTCGGCGCGCTCGAGGAGCGACCGGGCCTCCTCGACCTCGCGGCGAGCCTGCTCGACGTCGATGTCCTCTGCCCGAACGGCGTCGTCGACGAGCACGAGCGCCCGGTCCTGCTGCACCTTGAAGTACCCCGGACCGGCCGCGAACGTCTGCCACTCGCCTCCCGCCCTGACCCGGATCTCGCCCGCCCTGAGCATCGCGACCAGCGGCGCGTGGCGCGCGAGCACGCCGATCTCGCCGGCGTCGCCGGGCACGATCAGCATCTCCGCCTCGCCCTCGTACGCCGCCCCTTCCGGCGTGACGACGGAGAGATCGAAAGTGCGGCCGGCGCTCTCCTGCGTGGCCATCCGCCTAGGCTGCTGCGGGCTCCGGCTCGGGCTCCCGCTCCCGCTCGGCCTCCGCCTCGGGCTTCTCGGCGGGCTTCTCCTCCGCCCCCTCGCCCGCGAGCGTACGGCCCTGCTCGACGGCCTCCTCGATCGTCCCGACCATGTAGAAGGCCTGCTCGGACAGCTCGTCGTGCTTGCCCTCGATGATCTCGCGGAAGCCTTTGATCGTGTCCTCGACCTGGACGTACTTCCCCTCCCGGCCCGTGAACGCCTGCGCGACGAACATGGGCTGCGAGAGGAAGCGCTCGATCTTGCGGGCGCGCTGCACGGTCAGCTTGTCCTCGTCGGAGAGCTCGTCCATGCCGAGGATGGCGATGATGTCCTGGAGGTCCTTGTAGCGCTGGAGCACCTCCTGCACGCGCGTGGCCGTCTCGTAGTGGTCGTCGGAGACGACGCCCGGCTGGAGCGCGCGCGAGAAGGAGTCGAGCGGGTCGATCGCGGGGTAGATCGCCTTCTCGGAGATGGAGCGCGAGAGGACGATGAAGGCGTCGAGGTGCGCGAAGGTGGCCGCCGGCGCGGGATCGGTGAGGTCGTCCGCAGGGACGTAGATCGCCTGCACCGACGTGACCGAGCCCTTGCGCGTGGACGTGA
>JBOHAD010000007.1:0-62670 GCA_050697555.1 Gaiellaceae bacterium
AGCCGAAGCGATAGCCGAGGAACTCGACGACGAAATCGTCGCCTGAGGCGTAGTTCGTCTCGGACACGGTCTGAGCATAGCGTCGCCCCTCGCGGGCTATCCGTCCGACGCGCGCCCTAGCGTGAGGACATGCACGAGGGCACCTGGACGATCCGTCCGTGCCCCCGCCCCGAGGTTCGCGCGCTCGCCCAGGCGCTCGGCCTCCGCGAGACGACTGCGAGCGTCCTCGTCCGGCGGGGCTACGGCGACCCGGAAGCCGCACGAGCGTTTCTCGCGGCGGAGCGGCCCCGCCACGATCCCGTTCTCCTCGGGGACGTGGAGGAGGCGTGTGAGCTCCTCCGCCGGCGGATCGCCGACGGCGGGCGCATCTGCGTGCACGGGGACTACGACGTCGACGGGATCTGCGCGACGGCCCTCGCGGTGACGGTCCTCCGGGGGCTCGGCGCCGACGTCGAGTGGCACCTGCCGAGCCGGTTCGAAGAGGGCTACGGCCTGTCCCGCGAGACGCTCGCGAGGCTCGCCGTGGACGAGTGCAGCCTCGTCCTCACGGTGGACTGCGGGATCACTGCGGTCGAGGAGATCGCGGAGGCCCGGAGCGCGGGGCTCGACGTGATCGTGACCGACCACCACCGCCCGGGCGAGACGCTCCCGGACTGCCCCATCGTCGCCACGAGGCCTTCGCGGTACCCCTTTCCGGAGCTGTGCGGCACGGGAGTCGTCTTCAAGCTCCTGGGCGCGCTCGTCGAGGACGAGAGCCTGCTCGAGGAGCATCTGGACGTGGTCGCGCTCGCCACCGTCGCGGACGTCGTCCCCCTCGTGGACGAGAACCGGGCGCTGGTCACGGACGGCCTGCGGCGTCTGGCGCGGACGACGAAGCCCGGCCTGCGCGCCCTCATGCGGGCGGCGGCAGTCGACCCCGCGGCAGTGGACGCCGGCGCGATCGGCTTCCGGCTCGCGCCCCGCATCAACGCGGCCGGGCGGCTCGGTCATCCGGCCGCGGCGCTCGACCTGCTCCTCACGGAGGACGCCGAGGAGGCGCGGCGGCTCGCGCGTGAGCTCGAGTCGCTGAACCGCGACCGCCAGGCGGTGGAAGACCGCATCCTCCGCGACGCCGTTCGTCAGGTGGAGGAATGGCCGGAGGGCCGCCGGCGCCGGCTCGGCTACGTCCTCGCCGGCGAGGACTGGCACCGGGGAGTGATCGGGATCGTGGCCTCCCGCCTCGCCGACCGCTTCCACCGGCCCGTCGTTCTCATCGCCGGCGGAGAGGGGGACGAGTGGGCGGGCTCGGGACGGTCGATCCCCGCCTTCGACCTGCACGGCGCCCTCGCGGCCTGCTCGAGCCTGCTCGGCCGCTGGGGAGGGCATCGTGCGGCTGCGGGCCTCTCGATCGACCCGGCCAACGTCGACGCCTTCGCCGAGGCCTTCGCGGAGCACGCGGCGGGAGTGCTACGAGATGAAGACCTCGAGCCGGTGCTCGCCGTGGACGGGGTCGTCCACGGCCGCGAGCTCACGCTCGACCTCTGCGAGGAGCTCGAGCGGCTGGCGCCGTTCGGCCTCGGGAACCCCGGGATCACGCTGCTCGCAGTCGGCTGCGAGCTTTCCGACCTCGGCGCGGTCGGGGAAGGCAAGCACCTCCGCCTCGCCGTCACGGCCGGCGGGGCGCGCTCGGGCGCGATCGCGTTCGGCCGGGGCGCCCAGCTCGACCGCTTCCGGCGCGGGGGCCGCTACGACGTCGCCTTCAAGCTCGCTGCGAACCGCTGGAACGGGACGGTGGCGCCCCAGCTCGTCGTCAGGCGCATCTGGGAGACGCCCGACGGCTACGAGCAGCTCCGGAAGCGACTGGCGGCCGAGTGGCAGGCCGGGCCCGACCGGTGGAGCGCGGAAGCGCAGGCGATCTTCGCGGAGCTCGGGCTGGACGAGGACGCCGGCGCCCGCCGTCACCTGGTCGAGTCGCCCACGTTCCTGGCGGCGCTGCGCGAGCCCTATCCGCTCGCCGCCTAGATCCGGCTGCAGGCTCGCCGGAAACTCCGGGGCTACAATCGGACTATGGCCGCCCAGGTCCTCACGGCGTCTTCCGAGCGGCACCGCGAGCTCTTCGACCAGCTCCTCGCGGAGGTGGAGACGTACAACTCCGACGTCGACCGGGAGCTCCTCGAGCGCGCGTACATCTTCGCGTGCGAGGCGCACGAGGATCAGCAGCGGCGAAGCGGCGAGGCGTTCATCCTCCATCCGCTCGGGGTCGCCCGCATCCTCGCCGAGCTCCGGCGGGACGACGCGGCGATCGCGGCCGCGCTGATCCACGACGTCGTCGAGGACACGGAGGCGTCGATCGAGAAGGTCCGCGCCGAGTTCGGCGAGGAGATCGCCAGGCTCGTCGAGGGCGTCACCAAGCTGACGCGGATCCACTTCCAGAGCCGCGAGCAGGCGCAGGCGGAGAACTACCGCAAGATGGTCATGGCGATGGCCGAGGACTACCGGGTCATCCTCATCAAGCTCGCCGACCGCCTCCACAACATGCGGACGATCGAGTACCTGGGCAAGCAAAAGCAGCTCCAGAAGGCGCGTGAGACCCTCGAGGTGTACGCGCCGCTCGCCCACCGCCTCGGCATCCACTCGATCAAGTGGGAGCTCGAGGACCTCGCGTTCCAGACACTCCATCCGCGCAAGTACGCCGAGATCCAGGCGATGGTGAACGAGCGCCGGGCCGACCGTGAGAAGTACGTCCAGTCGGCCGGCAAGGCGCTCAAGCGCGAGCTCGAGAAGGTCGGAATCGGGGCGGAGATCGCCGCGCGGGCGAAGCACTTCTACTCCATCTACGAGAAGATGGCCAAGCGCGGGAAGGAGTTCAACGAGATCTACGACCTGACCGCGATGCGCGTGCTCGTCGAGCAACTGGGCAAGGAGGGCGAGCGCGACTGCTACGGCGCCCTCGGGATCATCCACTCGCTCTGGAAGCCCATGCCCGGCCGCTTCAAGGACTACGTGGCCATGCCCAAGTTCAACATGTACCGCTCGCTGCACACGACGGTGATCGGGCCGGAGGGCAAGCCGCTGGAAATCCAGGTGCGCACGAAAGACATGCACGACACGGCCGAGTACGGCATCGCCGCGCACTGGCTCTACAAGGGAAAGAAGGGCAAGAAGGCCGAGACGGAGCAGCTCGCCTGGATGAAGCAGCTCGCGGACTGGCAGCTCGAGGAGGCCGACCCCCAGGAGTTCAAGCGGGCTTTCCCGGAGCTCGCGTCCGACGAGGTCTACGTCTTCACGCCCAAGGGCGAGGTGAAGAACCTGCCCGGCGGCTCGACGCCGATCGACTTCGCGTACGCCGTGCACACGGACGTGGGGCACCGCACCGTGGGCGCGAAGGTGAACGGGCGCATCGTGCCGCTCCACTACAGCCTGAAGAGCGGCGACATCGTCGAGATCCTCACCTCCAAGCAGGCCGGCCGCGGCCCGTCGCGCGACTGGCTCTCGCTCGCCCGCTCCTCGCGCGCGCGCAACAAGATTCGCCAGTGGTTCAGCCGCGAGACCCGCGAGGAGACCGAGCAGCGTGGGCGCGAGTCCCTCGAGAACGCGCTCAAGCAGCACAACCTCCCGTACAAGAAGCTCGCCGGCTCGCCGCTCCTGGCCCAGATCATCCGGGAGATGGGCTTCAAGAAGGCGGAGGACTTCTACCTCGCGCTCGGGTCGGGGAAGCTCCAGGTCTCCCAGGTCGCCAACAAGGTGCTCCACCGCCTCAAGACGGAGGAGGTCGTCGAGGAGGAGCCGCTCCCGATCCGGCCGAAGGCCCGCGATACCGTCGCCTCGCAGAACTTCGGCATCCACGTGCCCGGAGTCGAAGACGTCCTCGTCCGGCTGGCCAAGTGCTGTACGCCTGTGCCAGGGGACGAGATCGCGGGCTACATCTCGCTCGGCAAGGGGATCACGATCCACCGGCGTGACTGCCCGAACGTGAAGTCGCTCATGCGCAACCCGGAGCGCTTCACGCCCGTCGAGTGGGACGGCGGCGCCTCGCAGAGCTTCCGCGTCCAGATCGCGGTCGTGTCCTGGGACCGGGCGAGGCTGCTCGAAGACGTCGCCCGGACCTTCGCCGAGCACGGCGCCAACATCGTCGAGTACGGCGGCCACGTGCACGACCAGATGGCGAAGAACTGGTACGTCGCCGAGGTGGGCGACATCAAGGCGCTGCGGGCGCTCCTGAACGCACTGCGCAACCTCGAATCGGTCTTCGATGCGTACCGCGTGACCCCGGCGTGACCGACGCGCGGCTCGAACTCATCCGCGAGCTCGAGCGCGCGGACGAGGAGGTCGGAGTCGTGCTCGCGGAGCTCGACGGGCTCTACGCGGCCACCGAAGCCGTGCGGGAGCGCGCTCTGGCGCTCGAGGCGTTCTTCGCGCGGCTTCCCGCCGCGCAGGCCGCTGCCGCGGAGGCGGTGGAGAAGGCCGGGCGCGCCGCGGCCGAGGCTGCGCAGGCGGCCGAGCGGGCCGGCGCCGAGCTTCACGCGGCCGAGGAGGCAGGCGACGCCGAGCGGCTGGCCGCAGCGCGGCGCTTCGACGTGCGGGCGCGGGATTCCCTCGCGGTCGCACGCCGTCGGCACGGCGAGGCTGTCGCGGAGCAAGAGCGGCTCGACGCAGAGGCGGCGGACGCGGAGCGCGAACAGGCCGAGCTCGTAACGCGGGCCGCCGAGCTTGCGGCTGCGCTCCGGGAACGGCCCCGGCTTGCGCCCGACGCCGGTGCCGAGCCCGCACCCAGCCTGGACGGGGTCGCGGCCTGGGCAGCCGGCGCCCGAGCGGCGCTTCTCGTGGCGCGAGGCGCCCTCGCCGCCGAGCGCGACGCCGTCATCCGCCAGGCGAACGAGCTGGGCTCGCTCGTGCTCGGCGAGCCGCTTGCCCCGGCCGCGGCCGCGACTGTCGCCCGCCGGGTCGAACGGGCGCTCGAGGAGAGCTGAACCCCCGGGCGGCATCCCTCGTTCGAGGGACTCCACCGTCGTCGGGGTAACCCGAAAGGGTGACGTCTCACTCGTTCGAGGGATCGCTCGGACTCCGCCCGGTTTCAGAGGGCCTCGACCGGGGGAAGGTAATGTTGCATCGCACACGAGCGGCTGGGGAGAGCGGCATGAGGCGGACGGTGTGGATTCTGGCGGTCGTGGGCGCGTTGGTCGTCACGCTCACGCCTGGGGCGGCGGCACAGGTCGCGCTCCCGGATGCCGAGGATGCAGTGGGTGGGACGGTCGACACGGTGACGTCGACGGTCGACGCCGTGGCGTCGACAGCGGACGTAGGGGACACGGTCGATGGCACCGTCGACACCGTCGCGTCGACGGCGGATGTCGGGGGGACGGTCGATGGCACGGTCGACACGGTGACTTCGACGGGAGGGCAGGCGGCGGAGACCGTGCAGGGCGCCGCCGGCGGTGTGACCGGCTCGTCAGGGACGAGCGGCGCCACATCCGGCGGCACGAGCGGCGCACTCGCCGGGATAGCCGGCGTGACCTCGAGCGGCTCGGGCTCCGGCGGCAGCGCGGCTTCGTCCGGCACGACGGGCGGGTTGTCCGCGCAGTCGCGCTCGGGCGAGGGCCGCAACGCCAAGGCTCGTTCCCGTTCCTCGCGGCAGCGCACGAAGTTCGACAGGCTGCCTCCGAGGCTCGAGAGGTTGCTCGAGCGCATCGAGTTCGGCCGCAACACGCGTGCGAACCTTCGTCGGCTCGAGCACCTGCTCGCCTCCGCCTCGCCTGAGCTCCGCGCCCGAGTCCTGCGGTTGCTGCGAGGCGAGATCCGCCGTCTCCGGGCAGACGGCATCACGGCGGCTGAACGCTCTCGCATCAAGCGCCTGCGTCGCGCCGAGCGCATGCTCACGGCGCTCATGAGGCAGATGGAGGCGCCGCCGGGCACGACCGCGGCCGGCTCGCCGCTCGGCACGAGTTCCGCCGGCGCGACGCTGGGCACGACCGCGGCCGGCTCGTCGCTCGGCGGTTCGGCCTCGCCGCAAGGGGCTGGAGACGCCCGCCCCGCCCGCGCGGGCGCGGGCGGCGTCCTCGGGTCGCAAGCGGGCAACGGCGACGACGGGGCTCTGGCCTTCCCCTTCCCGACGCCCGGGCTTCCCGACCGGCCGCAGGACTTCCCGCTCGCGTTCGGGCTCATCCTCTTCGCCCTCGCCGTGCTCGGCTTCGCCGGTGTCGTCGCCGGCGTCACGCGCCACGTGCTCAGGAACGTGCGCTCGAGCTAAGAGCCCACTCGCTCGCCCCAGCTCGACGGTCGATCCCAGCCGACGAGGCAGTGCGGGGAGATGAGGAGCGCGACCCGCTCGAGGAACGTCCGATCTGTCTCGGAGAAGGCGGCCGGCTCGTCCGAGTCGATGTCGATCTCGCCGACGACTCGGCCCTCGAAGGAGATCGGGACGACGATCTCGCTGCGCGTCGAGGGAAAGCACGCGAGGTACCGGTCGTCCGCGTTCACGTCGTCGACCACCTCCGTCAGCCCGGTCGCCGCCGCCGCGCCGCAGATCCCCTGCCCGACCGGAATGCGGACATGCTCCGTGGCCTCGAGCCCCTTCCAGGGGCCAAGCACGAGGTCCCCGCCCTCGACGAGATAGATGCCGACCCAGGAGTAGTGGGGGAGGCGGTCGTGGAGGACGTCGACGACCTTGCGCAGCGCTTCGTCCGCTTCCGCCTCGCGGTTGACGATCCGGTCGACGGCCCCGAGCGCGCCGCGGTACGCATCGGCGGTCGCGCTCACGACGGCACCGCCTGCTCGACGTCCGCTCCCTCGAAGGCCGCCACCGAGCCCCGGAAGCGCTCCGGGATCGGCGTCGGCCGACGCTCCGCGAGCTCGATGAGAACCAGCGTCTGCTCGGCCGTGCACATGACGGCGTCGTCCTCGACCCGGTACGCGCAGAACTCCCACGTGACGCTCGTGCGGCCGATCCGCTTCGTACGCACGAAGACCTCGATGAGGTCGTCGAAGCGCGCGGGCGCCTCGTAGACGACCTGCGACGCGCGCATGACGAACTCCTCTTCGCCGACCTCGTGCTGGAGCAGCCCCAGGTGGCGGACGTACTCGACGCGGGCGTGGTCGAAGTAGGGAAGGTAGCGCCCGTAGTAGACGATTCCCTGCGCGTCCGTGTCCGAGAAGCCGACCCGGGTGAACGCCGAGAACTTGAACGGAGGCTTGCGGTCGGTCGGCTGGCCGAGACGGACGCTCACCGGCCGCATCGTAGCGCCGTGGCCGGGCTTGAAAATATGTGCTTCCTATGACAACCTTGCGCCGCTTTCTACCGGGTAGACGGAGATCGAGAGGGGAGACTCCACATGAGACGTTTCATGGTGCTCGGGCTTGCGCTGCTCGCTTTGCTCGTGCTGAGCGGGCCCGCCGCGGCCGCGCAGGGCAAGCGCGGCGTTTCACTCGACCAGTACACCGCGACCGTCAGCCAGCAGGTTTATCGCGACCTCCTGGAGCGCTACGACGTCGTCTCGGCGCAGAACCTCCTGCAGGGCGGAGTCCAGGTCGATCTCGTCCTGACGCCGGCGCAGGCGAAGACCTTGCGCGCGGAGAAGGTGAAGGTCAAGCCGCGCAAGAACGAGTTCGGCCTGTCCGCCCGGCAGTTCGCCGCCCAGCAAGCCGAGAACGGGTTCACCGTCTGGCGCGACTACGACGGCGCGGACGGCATTCGCGCGCAGCTTTACCAGATCGCGCGCCGAAACCCGCAGCTGGCGAAGCTCGTCGTCCTCGGCCACTCGGTCCAGGGGCGCGAGATCATCGGGCTCAAGCTGACCCAGGGCGCGCGCGGCCAGGCGGACGGCAGCCGGCCGGCAGTGCTCTACAGCTCGACGCAGCATGCACGCGAATGGATTTCCCCGGAGGTGAACCGCCGCCTCCTGAACTGGTTCATCGAGCGGTGGCGCTCGAACGACAAGGCGATCAGGGACCTGCTCAGGCAGAACGAGCTCTGGTTCGTCCTCGTCGCCAACCCGGACGGCTACCAGTACACGTTCCAGAGCGAGGACACCCGCCTCTGGCGGAAGACGCTCCGGGACAACAACGGCAACGGAACCACCGAGGTCGGCGACGGCGTCGACCCGAACCGAAACTACCCCGAGCACTGGAACTACGACGAGGAGGGCTCCTCGAGCATCCCGTCGAGCGAGACCTATCGCGGGCCGGCGGCCGGTTCCGAGCCTGAGACGCAGGCGATCATAGGTCTCTACGACCGCGTCGACTTCGTCTTCCACGTCAACTGGCACTCGGCCGGCCAGTGGCTCCTCTATCCGGAGGGGTGGCAGATCGGGACGCCGACCGCCGACGACCCGATCTACTTCGCCCTCTCGGGCAACCTGGACAACCCGGCCATCGAGGACTTCCATCCCGGTCTCTCGTCCGACGTCCTCTACGTCACGAACGGCGAGACGACCGACTACGCGCACGTACAGAGAGGCGCGCTCGCCTGGACGCCCGAGCTCTCCGAGGGTTGCCCGGATTGCGGCTTCGTCTTCCCGGACGACGAGGCGCTCGTCCAGGAAGAGTTCGAGCGTAATCTCCCGTTCGCGCTCGACGTCGCCAAGTCGGCGCAGGACCCCGACGACCCGGTCTCGCACCTCGGCATCGAGACGAAGCCCTTCTACCTGAAGAGCGACGACACGTACAAGACCGGGCTGCCCGGGGCCAACTTCACGTTCGACGTCTCCTACGGCGACCCGCAAGAGGTGCGCGTGCTCGCGAAGCGGGCGCTCGGAGCCGTGACGCTCAGGTACAGCATCAACGGCGGGCCCGCCCAGAGCGCGCCGACCGAGGAGTGGGACGGCGGTGAGCGCTACGGCGGCCAGACGGACGTCTACTACCACGTCATGAGCGGCTCGGTGACCGGCACGAGCCCGGGCGACACCGTGCAGGTGTGGTTCGAGGGCGGCGGCGAGACGAGCGACTCGTTCACGTACACGGCCGCCGTCGAGTCGGGCAACGACGTGCTGATCATGTCCGCCGAGGACTACACGGGTGCCTCTCCGGATCAGACCCCGGGGCCGCACTACCTCTCGTTCTACGAGGCGGCGCTCACGGCCAACGGCATCGGCTACGACGTCTACGACGTCGATGCCAGGGGCCGCACGGCGGCGACGGCGCTCGGCGTCCTCAGCCACTACGACGCGGTCGTCTGGTACACGGGCGACGACGTCGTCACCCGCGAGCTCGGCTGGGCTCCGGGCAACGCTTCCCGGCTCGCCATGGACGAGCTGCTGCACGTTCGTGAATACATGAACGAAGGCGGAAACGTCCTCTACACGGGCAAGAACGCGGGGGCGCAGTACACGCCGAACGTCGGGACGCAGCTCTACGACCCGACGGCCGCGAACGCGCAATGCCGCGCGCTTCCGCCCACCACCGATCCGAGGCGGTGTCTCGCCCTCTTCGGCTCGGGCGACGTCATGAACGACGTCCTCGAGTACTGGCTCGGCGCCTACCTGCTCAACTTCGGCGCCGGGCTCAGCGACGACGGCATCTTCGACGTTCTCGGGACCGACATCCCGCTCGACTCCGTCGACCTCGTCTTCAACGGCGAGGACAGCGCCCAGAACGGCGACAACGCGAACTCGTTCATCGCCACGAGCGGCATCCTGCCTCCGGAGACCTACCCGCAGTTCAATAGCTGGGCGTCGGCGAGGTACGACCGGCCGGGCGGGCCCTTCGACCCGCACACCGGCGAGAGCTACGTCTACTCGCAGATCGCCGACGTCTCCTACAAGCAGCTGGCGCAGACGTTCGACGTCCCGGGCGGAGGAGGCACGCTGTCCTTCTGGACCTCGTACAACACCGAGGTGGACTGGGACTTCCTGTTCGTCGAAGCCCGGCACGCTGGCCAGGACGACTGGACGACGCTGCCCGACCTGAACGGCCACACCGGCACGAGCACGGGCCTGAGCTGCCCGTCCGGCTGGTTCGAGCTGCACCCGTGGCTCGAGCGTTACCAGGGCGCCGACTGCTCCGGGGCCAACCCGTCGACCGGGGGCGAGTGGCATGCCGCCTCGGGCGACTCTCACGGCTGGCAGGAGTGGGAGGTCGACCTCGCCGACTACGCCGGCGGGCAGGTGGAGATCCGGATCTCCTACGCCAGCGACTGGGCGACCCAGGGGCTGGGCGTGTTCCTCGACGACGTCACGCTTCCGGACGGCTCGTCGACCTCGTTCGAGGACGGCGAGACCGGCGGCTGGGCCGTTGCCGGACCTCCGCCCGGCAGCGCACCGAACGTGAACAACTTCGTGTTCACGACGGCCGCGGGCTTCCCGGAGGGTGCCGCGATCACGACCGAGGGCTCGCTCCTCCTCGGCTTCGGGTTCGAGGCGATCACCGGGGCGGACGAGCGGGCGGATGTCATGGGTCGCGCCATGGACTACCTGCTCGACGACTGAGCCGGCGGGCAAGAGCGCAAGTCGCGAGGGCGGGGCTTCGGCCCCGCCCTCGTCGTCTGATTAGCCGTTGATGACGGCGAGGGCCTCGTCCCGCTTGCGCTCCATGAGCCCGCGGTCGAGCGCCTCGAGATTGAGGCGCAGGAGCGGCTCCGTGTTCGAGGGGCGCACGTTCAGGTGCCAGTCCTCGGCGGTGATGGAGATTCCGTCGAGATGGGAGACCTCGCCCTGCGCGGAGAAGTGCTCCTTGAGCTCCTGGAGCTTGAGCGGGACGTCGTCGACGCGTGTATTGATCTCGCCGGTGATGAAGTAGCGGTCGCGGTAAGGGCGCAGGATCTCCGACAGCGGCCTGCCCTTCTTGGAGACGAGCTCGAGCATGAGCAGGGCGGGCACCATGCCGGAGTCGGCCTGACTGAAGTCGCGGAAGTAGTAGTGGCCCGAGACCTCGCCGGCAAAGGCGGCGTCCACCTCGCGCATGCGGTGCTTGATGAACGCGTGGCCGACCCGGTTGGGAAGGGCGGTACCGTCGGCGCGCTCGACGACGTCGCGCACGGCCCAGCTCGCCCGCACGTCGTAGATGATCGTTGCGCCCGGCTCCTTCTCGAGCATCGACTCGGCGAGGAGCGCGGTGACGAAGTCCCCCGCGACGAACTCGCCCGAGTCGTCGACGAAGAAGCAGCGGTCGGCGTCCCCGTCGAAGGCAATCCCGAGGTCGGCGCCTTCCTCGCGCACCTTGCCGACGATGAACCTGCGATTCTCCTCGAGAAGCGGGTTCGGCTCGTGGTCGGGAAAGGTCCCGTCCGGCTCGAAGAAGCAGCGAACCGCCTCGACCGGCAAGCGCTCGAGGAGCGGGGGCAGCATCGCGCCTGCCATGCCGTTGGCGGCGTCGAAGACGACCCAGAGCGGCTCGACCGCGTCCACGTCGATGAAGGACAGGACCTTGTCGACGAAGGCCGGATAGACATCGTGCTTCCGGACCTGTCCGGGGGTCTGACCCCCTGACACGTCCGCGAGCGACATGGCGCGGTCGCGAATGTCGAGCAGCCCCGACTCGCCGCCGACGGGAAGCGCCCCGCGGCGGACGATCTTCATGCCTGTGTACTCCTTCGGGTTGTGCGAGGCGGTGACGGCGATGCCGCCGTCGAGCCCGAGCTCCCCGACCGCGAAGTAGACCATCTCCGTGCCGACGAGACCGATGTCGACGACCTCGACGCCGGCCTCGGCCGCTCCGCGCATGACCGCGCGGGCCATGGAGGGGGACGAGAGCCGCATGTCCCGGCCCACCGCGATCGTCGTCGGCTCGAAATGCTCGGCGTAGGCGCGCCCGATCGCGTAGGCGCCGTCCTCGTCCAGCTCGGACGGATGGATCCCGCGCACGTCGTACGCCTTGAAGACCTTCGGGTCTAAGGCCATACGTCGGCGAGTTTACGGCGCGTGTCCTCGAGCGCCTCCGGCATCACCTTGACGTCGGCGAGCACGGGCATGAAGTTCGTGTCGCCCGCCCAGCGCGGGACGACGTGCAGGTGCACGTGGTCGACGACGCCCGCGCCCGCGATGCGGCCCAGGTTCCAGCCGATGTTGAAACCCTGCGGACGCATCGACTGGGCGAGGGCGCCGAGCCCGGCGGACGCGAGCCTGTGGATCTCGACCGCCTCCTCGGCCGACAGCTCGCCGAACTCGCCCTCGTGCCGGTAGGGCGCGACCATCAGGTGCCCGGAGGCGTATGGGTACCTGTTCAGGATGACGAAGGCGGTCTCGCCGCGGTGGACGACAAGGGCGGCATCGTCGGCGCCCGCCGTAGCCGCGCGGCAGAAGACGCAGCCGTCCTGCTCGTCGGCGCTCTGGATGTACTCGAGCCGCCAGGGCGCCCAGAGCCGCTTCACAGCCAGCGCTTCCAGCGGAAGACGCCGAGCAGGCCGGTTCCGAGGGCGATCATGACCGCGACCAGCACCCAGAACGGCGCGGTGTCACCCTCGCCCGGAACGGCGACGTTCATCCCGAAGATGCTCGCCAGCAGCGTCAGCGGCAAAAGAACGACGCTGACGACGGTGAGGATCTGGAGGCGATACTGCTGCTTGTGGGAGATGAACGCCTCGTTCGTGGACTCCAGGCCCTCGATGACCTCCTTGTAGTTGTCGAGCAGATCCCAGATCCGCTCCGACGCGTCGACGATGTCGTCGAAGTAGATCTCCAGGTCCTCCGGCAGGAAACGCTCGGTGTAGCGCTCGAGAACGCGCAGCGTGGCGCGCTCGGGCTTGATGATCTTGCGGTAGGAGATGATCTCCTGCTTCGCGTTCGAGATGTCGCGAACGATCTCGTCGCTCCGTCCTTCGAACATCTCGTCCTCGATCGAATCGAGCTTCGTCCCGATCTTGTCCAGGATCGGGAAGCAGTAGTCGAAGAGGTCGTCGAGGACGTGGTAGAGGAGGTAGCCGGAGCCCTTGGAGAAGAGGTCCGCCCGCAGGCGGGGGTCGCCCTCGCAGCGGCGGAACAGGTACGTGACCGGCAGCAGCTCGACGTTCGGCAGCGTGATGAGGAACTCCTGGCCGAGGAAGACGTCGAGCTCGGCCGCGTTCAGGCGCTGGACGCTCTTGTCGTAGAAGGGGAAGTGGAGGACGACGAAGAGGTAGTCCGGGTACTCGTCGATCTTCGGCCGCTGGCGCTTGGAGAGGACGTCCTCGATGTCGAGCTCGTGGAAGCCGAAACGGGCCGCGAGGACCTCCGCCTCGACGACGCCGGGCCGGTCGACGTGAACCCAGGTGAGCCCGTTAGCGGAGAGCTCGGAGAAGCGCGGCTCGACGCGCTGGGCGACCTGTCCCGCCGAGCCGGGGGCTCGTCCGCGCCGAATGCGGGGCAGCGTGGGCCTGGCCATAGGTACTCAGAGGGTCGTCGACCTGCATCTCCGGAGTACGTGATTCTACCCCCAAACCCTCGCCCCAAGCCCTCGCGACGGCGGCGGCCGCGTGATCTCCTGGAGGCGCGGAGACTCGCGCACCGCCCAACCTACAACCGGCGCGGCCGTACCCGAAGCCGGCCGACCTCACCGGCCGCGGAGCAGCTCCGCAACGTGTCCGTGCCCTCCGAACTCGGCCCAGCCCCAGGCGGGTCCCTCGTGGAGCGCGTCGCGGATCGCCGGGTCACCGCCACCGTCGAGCAGCGCCTGGGCGGCTTCGAGGTGCCCGCCCTCAGCGGCGAGGTGCAGCGCGGTCACCCCCTCGCCGTGCGTGGGCCCGCCAAACGTTCCTCTGGCGTTGGGATCGGCCCCGAGGTCGAGCAGCCGTCTGATCGCGGCGACGCGGCCGTTGGCGGCGGCCCAGGTGAGAGCCGTCCCGCGGTAGGGATCGGCGTCGAGCCGCGCGCCCAGCTCGACGAGGAGCGAAAGGGCTTCGACTCGATCGCTCTTCGCCGCCCAGACGAGCGCCTCGTCGAGCACCTCCTGCGGGTCGTCGGAGGCCGACCACGCCGGGAAGCCGCCGTGTGGGCGGTAGAAGCTGCGGTGGGCGGCGGCCTGCGAAGTGCCCACGAGCTCGCGGATCAGGTCGAGCAGGCCGAGGCCCGCGGCGACGCGCAAGTTGCGCGGCTCCAGACCGAGCACGTCGACGACCTCGCGGTGCCCCCAGAAGAGCGCCACTACGAGCGCCGTGCCACCGTCCCCGCGTGCCGAGAGATCGGTCCTCGCGCCGGCGTCGAGGAGCAGCTGTGCAAGCCGGCGCCGGTTGGAGTAGGCCGCCTGGTGGAGCTTCGTCCAGCCGTAGTCGTTGCCGCGGGTGGGATCCGCGCCGCGCTCGAGCAGTAGGCGCACGATCTCGAGATCGCCGGCCATGCCCAGGAGGTCGTTGCCGTTCGTGCCACGGACGTGGATCAGGCCGGGGTCGTGATCGAGCAGCTCGACGAGCCGCTCGCGGTCGTCGGCCTCGACCGCGCGGTAGGCGAGCATGAACGGCGTCGGCGGCTCGCTGCCCTCCCGAAGCGCCTGCACGTGCCGGCGCAGCCCGGCCCAGCTCGCGAAGCCGTGCCGCTGCGCTAGATCCCGCCGCGCTTCGGCGATGGTGACCCCGTTGACGGTTGCGATCCCGCCGGCGCGCTCCTCGTAGTAGGCGATGTCCGTGCGGAACGGCTGCTCGGCTCCCAGCCGGCCGACATGCTCCTTCAGCTTCGACCAGCTCGAGAAGCCGCGCGCGCGCGCGAGCTCGAGCTGGGCGTCGGCGAGCTGAATCGAGTCGCCGGCGGCGGCGCGGGCACGCACGAGCTCTTTCGCCTGCTTGCCCAGCTGCTCGAGATCGAGCGGGAGTTTCACGGCAGAGTTCCGTCGGGAGTGCGCCTGGCAGGATTCGAACCTGCGGCCTTGCGCTCCGGAGGCGCACGCTCTATCCCCTGAGCTACAGGCGCGGAGAGCCATAGTCTATCCGCCGTGGAGCTCGCCTATCGGACGGCCACGCTTCGGCTCGCCGAGCCGTTCACCATCTCGCGCTCGACGAGCGTCGAGGAGGAGGTGCTGTGGGTGGAGCTCGGCCACGACGGCGTCTCGGGCTTCGGCGAGGCCCAGCCGCAGGAGCACTACGGCGAAAGCGTCGAGAGCGCGACCGCGCTCCTGAAGGAGGCGAGCGGCCTCCTCGGAGACGACCCGTTCGCGCTCGAGGCGATCGGCACGCGGCTCGCCGAGCTCCCAGGGAACGCCGCGACGAAGGCGGCGCTCGACGGGGCGCTGCACGATCTCTGCGGCAAGCTCGTCGGGCAGCCGGTCTGGCGCCTGCTCGGCCTCGCCCCGGTGGGCCCGCCGACGTCGTGGACGATCTGGCTCGGCGACCCCGACGATATGGCGCGCCGGGCCGAGCGAGTCGGCGACCGCTTCCGCCGACTCAAGCTCAAGCTCGGCGGCCGGGACGGACTCGACGTCGAGCGGGTCCGCGCCGTCCGGGGCGTCACGGCGCTCCCGCTCCAGGTGGACGTCAACGAGTACTGGGAGCTCGACGAGGCGCTTGGGAACGTCCACGAGCTCGCCGGCCTCGGCGTGGAGTACGTGGAGCAGCCATTGCCCGCCGGGGATCCAGGCGGCGCCGAGCTGAAGAGGCGCTCGACTCTTCCGATCTACGTGGACGAGGATTGCCACACGCTGAAGGACGTCGATGACTGCGCACAGCGGGCTCACGGAATCAACATCAAGCTGGCCAAGTCAGGTGGGATCCGCGAGGCAGTGCGCATGGCCCACGCGGCGCGGGCTCTGGGCCTGGGCGTCATGCTCGGCTGCATGATCGAGTCGGGCCTCGGCATCGCCGCCGGCTGCCAGGTGGCCAGCCTCTGCGACCACGTCGACCTCGACGGCAATCTCCTCCTCGCCGAGGACCCCTGGCCGGGCGTGGAGCTCCGAGAAGGCGTGCAGGTGCCCTCCGACCGACCGGGGCTGGGAGTCGATGAAGCGTTACCTCGTCCTCGCTGAAGGCCACTCGGACGACCGCCACCACGGGAAGACGATGTACGGGGTCATCCGCTACGCCGCCGATCCGGTCGTCTGCGTACTCGACTCGGAGCGAGCGGGGGAGACGGTAGAGGGGATCCCGGTCGTCGCGTCGGTCGAGGACGGGCTCGTCCACGAGCCGACGACCGCCCTCGTCGGCGTCGCGCCGAGCGGAGGGCGGCTCCCTCCCGTCTGGCGTTCGATCCTCGCGGACGCCCTGCGGGCGGGACTGGACGTCGAGGCCGGCATGCACGAGTTCCTGGCCGACGACCCGGAGCTCGCCCGGCTCGCCGGCGAGCACGGGGTCGAGCTCCGTGACCTGCGCCGTCCGCCCGCCGACCTGAGCGTCTCGACGGGCGCCAACCTCACGCACGGGGCCTCGGTCGCCCTGACCGTCGGGTCGGATTGCGCCATCGGCAAGAAGACCGTGGCGATCGAGCTCGACCGGGCCGCGCGGGCGCGCGGGCTCTCATCCGTCTTCGTGCCCACAGGCCAGACGGGGATCATGATCGCGGGCTGGGGGATCGCCGTCGACGCCGTCGTCGCGGACTTCCTCGCCGGCGCCGCCGAGCGGCTCGTCGTCGAAGGAGCGGCGCGGGGAGGCCTGCTCTGGGTCGAGGGCCAGGGCTCGCTCGTCCATCCGCAGTACTCGGGCGTCACGCTCGGGCTCCTGCACGGGAGCGCGCCGCATGTCCTCGTCCTCTGCCACAAGGCGGGCGAGACACACGTCGAGGGCATGCCCGAGCACCCGATTCCGGCTCTGCGCAAGCTCGTCGGACTCTACGAGCAGGCGTCTCTTCCCGCGAGGCCGGCGCGAGTCGCAGGCCTCGCGCTGAATACGGGCAGGCTGCCGGAGCGAGAGGCCCGCGCCGCGGTTGCCGCCGCCCAGGAGGAGCTCGGACTGCCCTCCGACGACCCTGTCCGTTTTGGCCCTGACCGGATCCTTGACGCCGTGCTCGCCGCCTTGTCGTCGGGTATAACGCGAGAATGATCGATCCCCGGATCGACCGCCTCGCCGACCTCATCGTCGACTACTCGCTCGAGCTCGAGGAGGGCCACGTCGTCCGCCTGGACGGCTTCGAGGTTGCGGCACCGTTCGCCCTCGCGCTCTACAGGGCCGCCCTCCGGGCGGGAGGGCACCCGTACACACGGATCAGCTTCTCGGGCTTGCTCGAGATGCTCCTCGAGCACGGGTCGGAGGAGCAGCTCGACTACATCTCCCCGCTCCAGTGGGACGAGATCGAGCACCTGGACGCGCTCGTGACGATCTGGTCGGAGGCGAACACGCGCTCGCTCTCCCGCGTCGATCCCGTCCGCCACGCCCGTCTGATCGGCTCGCAGCGGAAGCTCTCCAACCGCCGCTGGGAGCGGATCTCCAGGGGCGAGATGCGCTGGTGCGGCACCCTCTTTCCCACGCAAGCCCACGCCCAGGAGGCGGAGATGTCGCTCGCCGAGTACGAGGACTTCGTCTTCGCCGCCTGCCACGTCCACGAGGACGACGCGGCGGCGCACTGGCGATCGGTCGCGGTCGAGCTCGAGGCCCGCGCGCGCGAGCTAGCGTCGGTCCGTGAGCTGCGCATCGTCGGTCCGGACACCGATCTGCGCCTGAGCGTGGACGGGCGCTCCTGGCTGGCCGCGGACGGGCACTACAACCTGCCTGACGGCGAGGTCTTCACCAGCCCGGTCGAGACGGAGACCGAAGGGGAGATTCGCTACACGTTCCCGGCCATCTACCACGGCCGCGAGGTGGAGGACGTCCGGCTCCGCTTCGAGGAGGGGCGCGTGGTCGCCGCGGAGGCCGCGCACGGCGACGACTACCTCCGCTCGCTCCTCGACATGGACGACGGCGCGCGCACCCTCGGCGAGGTCGCCTTCGGCCTCAACTACGAGATCGACCGCTTCACGCGGAACATCCTCTTCGACGAGAAAATCGGCGGCACCATGCACCTTGCGGTCGGCTCGGGCTTCCCGCAGACGGGGGGGCAGAACACGTCCGGCCTGCACTGGGACATGATCTGCGACCTCCGCGAAGACGGCGAGGTCTACGCCGACGGCGAGCTCGTCTGGAAGGACGGACACTTCCTCGCCGAGCCGGCCGTCGAGATCGTCGAGAGCGGCGTCGGTGGCTGACCCCCACGTCGAGCGGCTGGCCGGAGTCCTGGTCGAGTACTCGACGCGGGTGCAGCGGGGAGACCTCGTCTGCATCGACGCCCCGCTCGCCGGTGGGCCGCTCATCTCCGCGCTGTACGAAAAGGTGCTCGAGGCGGACGGGCATCCTCAGCTCCGGGCGGACGCGGACGGCGAGCTCGAGGTGCTCCTGAAGCACGGCAGCGACACCCAGCTCGAGTGGGTCAACCCCGCAGGAATGAACGAGGTCGAGCGGGCCGACGTCCGAATCGCCGTCGAGGCGGAGACCAACACGCGCGGGCTCACTGGGATCGATCCCTCCCGTCAGGCCCTCCGCGCCCGCGCGCGGGAGCCCCTCCGCAAGCGTTACTTCGAGCGCTCGGCGGCGGGTGAGCTCCGCTCTGTCGTCACCCTGTACCCGACGCATGCCACCGCCCAGGACGCGGAGATGTCCCTCGACCAGTACGAGGACTTCGTCTACCAGGCCGGCCTGCTCGACAGCGAGGATCCGGTCAGCGCGTGGAAGGCGCTCGGCGAGCGCTTCGCCCGGCTCGCCGTGTGGCTCGGCGGCAAGCGGGAGCTGCGCGTGGTGGGCGACGGCACCGATCTCACCCTCGGCGTCGAGGGGCGGACGTGGGTGCCCTGCGACGGACACGAGAACTTTCCGGACGGGGAGGTCTTCACCGGCCCTGAGGAAACGAGCGTGCACGGAACGGTGCGCTTCACCTACCCCGCCAGCTTCGGAGGCCGGCGCGTGAGCGGCATCGAACTCGAGTTCGAGGGCGGCGAGGTCGTGCGCGGCCGCGCCGAGCGCGGCGAGGAGTTCCTCCAGGAGATGCTGGCCCTCGACGAGGGCGCCCGCCGGGCCGGCGAGTTCTCGTTCGGGATGAACGACGCGGTGCGCGAGTTCACAGGCCACACGCTCTTCGACGAGAAGATCGGCGGCACCGTCCATCTCGCCCTGGGCGCGTCGTATCCCGAGAGCGGGGGAAAGAATGAGTCTGCGCTCCACTGGGACCTCGTGTGCGACCTGCGAACGGGAAGCGAGGTCTACGCCGACGGAGAGGTCGTCTACCGCGACGGCCGCTTCCTCGACGGCGTCCTCTGATCGCGCTCCTCGGCGACACGCACCTGCCGCGTGGCACGCGCCGGCTCCCGGACGGCTGCCGACGGCTGCTCGAGAGCGCCGACCTCATCGTGCACGTGGGCGACTTCACGGCGAGCTCGGTGCTCGAGGAGCTGCGCGAGCTGGGCCCGGTGGAGGCCGTTCACGGAAACATGGACGAGCCGGCTCTTCGGCGCGCCCTCCCCGAGCGGGCGATCGTCGACGCGGAGCGGATGCGCATCGGGCTCGTCCACGACGCCGGGCCCGCCTCGGGACGCCACGAGCGCCTGGCAGGCAGGTTCGGCGGCTGCGACCTCATCGCGTACGGCCATAGCCACGTCCCGGAGCTCGCGCGGGTGGGGGAGACGTGGATCGTCAACCCCGGGAGCCCGACCGAGCGGCGCCGTGCGCCCTCCCACACGATGGTCGTCGTGAGCGCCGGCGTCCCGGAGCTCGTCCATCTGGACTGAGTCCGTCCGACCCTTCTCCTATCATGCGAACATATGTTCCGTCGCTGGCTTCTCCTTCTTCTCGTGCTCGCAGTCGCCCTCGCGCTCGCGGTGCCCCGTCCTTCGAGCGGGGCGCACGGCGAGCAGCGCTACGTCGTGCGACCGGGCGACACGCTCTGGGAGCTGGCCGTCCAGCGCTTCGGGGGCGACCCGCGCAAGGGCGTCTGGGAGATCCGCGAGCGAAACGGTATGGCCGGCGCGCTGCTCGAGCCCGGCATGGTCCTCTACCTGCCCGCACGGGCAGGTGGTGCCTAGCGCGAACGCCGTAGCCTCCTGACCACTGTCCCGTCCGGCTCTCGGGCGACGTACGGACACTTCCCCCTCGGATGCCTGACCGCGGGTGCCAACCGGCTCTGGGCCTCGGTCGCCGTCCCCGTACACTTGCCGCGTGGATCTTGACATCGTGTTTCTCGGCACGTCGGGCTCCGTGCCGACCGCGCGGCGCGGGCTCACCGGCACTTTGATCCGGCGGGGCGGCGAGCGGATCCTCGTCGACTGCGGCGAAGGAACGCAGCGTCAGCTCCTGCGCTCCACGGTGGGGCTCGCCGAGCTGCCCGAGGTGTTCGTCAGCCACTTCCACGCCGATCATTACCTGGGTCTGCCGGGCATGCTGAAGACGTTCCAGCTCCGAGGCCGCGAGCTCCCGCTCACGGTCTACGGCCCGCCCGGGCTGGTCGACCTCTTCGGTGCGCTGAGGCGGATCTTCGGGAAGCTCACGTACCCGTTCGAGCTCGTGGAGCTGCGGCCCGGTGACAGCCTCGACCGTGGCGACTATCGCGTCGTCGTCTTCGAGGTCGCGCACGCCGTAACGGCGAACGGGTACGCGTTCGTCGAAACGCCTCGCCCGGGGCGCTTCGACGTCGCCTCCGCCACGGCCCTCGGCGTCGAAGAGGGCCCGCTCTTCGGCCGGCTCCAGCGCGGGGAGACGGTCGAGCTCCCCGCAGGAACCAGGGTCACGCCCCAGCAGGTGCTCGGGCCTCCGCGCGCCGGCCGCAAGATCGTCCTCGCCGGCGACACCGCCCCGGCGCGCTCCGTGCTGGACATCGCGCGGGAGGCGGACGTGCTCGTGCACGAGGCGACCTTCGCCTCCGAGGAGCGCGACCGCGCGGCCGAGACGGCGCACTCGACTGCCGTGGACGCAGCCGAGCTCGCGCGCGCGGCGGACGTCCGCATGCTGGTCCTCACGCACCTCTCCAACCGCTACTTCGGGCCCGAGATCGCACGCGAGGCGCGCGAGGTCTTCCCCGAGACTGTCGTCCCGCGCGACTTCGATATCATCGACGTCCGGTTTCCCGAGCGGGGCGGCCCCCGACTCGTCAAGGCCGGGGGACGAGCGACCCGAGAGGAAGGCGAGGGCCATGGCGGGCATGGTGCAGGTGGCGGTAGCGAGCGACCTGGCGGAGGCCGAGGAGATCCAGACGATCCTGCACTCGGCGGGGATCCCGTCCGAGCTGGAGCTCGCGGTTGAGCAGCATCCTGCGGCGCTCGACGACGCCCCGCAAAAGGTGCTGGTCCCCGAGAGAGAGCTCGAAGCGGCCCAGCACGCCATCGAGGCGATGACCGATCCCGACGAGCTCATTGGGGGCCGCTAGGGCCGCCGGCCCGCAGGCGCCCGATTTCGGGCCGCTCGCGGAGAGCTACGACCGGCTCCGGCCGGTGGACTCCAACTGGTGGGAGGTCTTCGAGCTCCTCGTTCGCGAGGGCGACCTCGCCGGCCGGCGCGTGCTCGACGTCGGCTGCGGGACCGGCCGCCTCGCCACGGCGCTCGCAGAGCGAGGCTCACGCGTCTGGGGCGTGGACCCTTCGGACGAGATGCTCCGACAGGCTCGCGCCGTCGCCGGCAATCGCGTCGGGCTCAAGCACGGACGCGCCGAGGAGCTCCCCTTCAAGGACGCCTGGTTCGAGCGGGCTGTCCTGCGCACGGTCGTCCACCTGGTCGACCGCCCCCGGGCGCTCCCAGAGCTCGCCCGGGTCGTCGCTCCCGGCGGGCGGGCTGTGATCGCCACCTTCGCGCCCGAGCACTTCGGCTCGTACTGGTTGGGCGCCTTCTTTCCCGAGCTGCTCGAGATCGACCGAGCGCGGTTCCCGACCGGCGACGAGCTCGCGGACGAGCTCTCGGCGGCCGCCTTCGATCCGATTCACACCCACCGGCTGTCCCAGCGCGGAAGCCTCGCCCGCGAGGACGCCGTCGAGCGGATCCGCGGCCGCTACATCTCGACTTTGCGCCTCCTGGACGACGAGTCGTTCGCTCGAGGGCTCGCGGAGGCCGAGCGCGGGCTCCCCGAATCCGTGGCCTTCACGATCGAGTGGATCGTGCTCGTCGCCGAGCGCGCCGGCCGTCAGTAGGTCAGCGTCGTCTCGGCCCAGACCGCCAGCTCGACGAGCTTCTCCGGCGGCGCGAGCTCGACTCCCTCGCGCGCGGCTCCGTCGACGCCCCGCGCCTTGCTCGACATCCCGGAGAGGAAGAAGGGCACGCCCGCGTCGGCGAGCGAGCTCCAGTGCTCGCCGAGCGAGCCGGTGCCGACCCCCTGAACCGCGCCGGCCGTCTCCGGCCGGGCCAGCTGAACCGCGTCGCCGGCGAGGAAGACGCGCACCTCGTGCCCTTCCGCGGCCGCCGTCCGGGCGACGAGGAGCGCGAGCGCAGCCCGGGTGCTCCGGCCCGGTCGCCAGGTGAACGAGGACGCGCGCCAGGGCTACTCCTCCTCCGCCATGCCGAGGATGTCGTCGCGCGAGAGCTTGCCGACGAGCTCGGGATGGTCGCGCTGGACGTGCGTCTCGACCCGGGCGACGAGGTCGTCGTCGCTCTCGGCGCGCACCGTCTGCCCGCATTCGCAGTTGACTACCTTCGGCATTCCGACCTCCTTGAAGACGATGCGCGCATTGTCGCGGGCGGCGGTTGCGGTTACCTTGTCGAAATCTTGGCGTCTGAGAGCGGACCGAGGATTCAGCTCTGCGGGCGCCTCGTCGTCGAGTTGCGGGGGAAGCGGCTCGAGAGCGCCCTTCCGGGCCGCCAGGGGCGGCTTCTCTTCATCTACCTCGCGGCCAACCGAGCGCGTCCGCTCGGACGGGACGAGCTCGCCGACGCGCTCTGGCCCGCGAACCCGCCCGAAGCGGCGGAGGCCTCGCTCTCCGCCGTCCTCTCCAAGCTGCGGCGCGTTCTCGGCGCCGAGACGCTCGCCGGTAAGAGCGAGCTGCGGCTCGTCCTCCCGCCGGACGCGTGGATCGACCTCGAGGCGGCGAGCGTCGGTGTGCACCGGGCCGAATCGGCCGTGGCGCTCGGGGAGTGGGCGCGCGCCTGGGCGCCCGCGCGGACCGCGCTCTACGTGGCAAACCGGGGCTTCCTGCCCGCGGAGGACGCCCCCTGGATCGTGGAGCGCCGCCGCCGCCTCGAGGACGTGCGCCTGCGCGCGCTCGAGTGCATCGCCGCTGCGGGCCTCGCCATGGGCGGCACCGAGGTGGCAGCGGCCGAGCGTTCCGCCCGCGCGCTCGTCGAGCTGGCGCCGTTCCGGGAGAGCGGCTACCGCTACCTGATGGAGGCGTTGGCCGCGCGTGACAACGCCGCCGAGGCCCTCCGCGTGTACGACCGCTTGCGCCGCCTCCTGCGCGAGGAGCTCGGCGTCGCGCCGGGCGCTGCTGCCCAGGAGCTCCACCGCCGCCTGCTCGGCCGCCTGGACGCCGTCCGGCCGGGCGGCTAGTCTCCAGCCCGCACCTTTAACTCGGTCCCGTGAGGCCGGAAAGGAGTTGCTGGTGGCTGCGCACGCCGAGACGGCGAAGCTCTTGCTGGACGGAGAGGCCCTCCGTCGCACCGTCGTCCGGATCGCGCACGAGATCGTGGAGCGAAACCCCGACCTCGAGCGGACGGCGCTGGTCGGCATCCACACGCGCGGCGTCCCGGTGGCGCAGCGGCTCCGGCGGCTGATCGAGGAGTTCACCGGAACGGGAATCCCGCTCGGCACCCTCGACATCACCTTCCACCGCGACGACGTCCACGTGCGCGGCGGAGGGGCGCCGCTCCATCCGCAGCCGGTCGTGCGCGCGACGCGGCTCGACTTCCCGCTCGAGGGGATGACGTGCGTCCTCTGCGACGACGTCCTCTACACGGGGAGGACGATCCGGGCCGCGATCGACGCGCTCTTCGACTACGGTCGCCCGGCCCGCGTCCAGCTCGCCGTGATCGTCGATCGCGGCCACCGCGAGCTCCCCATCCGGCCCGACTACGTCGGCAAGAACCTGCCCACCGCGCGCGACGAGCGCGTCCAGGTGCAGCTCGTCGAGGTCGACGAGGTCGACCGCGTCCTGCTCGTCCCACAGGAGGAATGAATGGCTGACGTCCGACCCCTGCTCCGCGAGGAGCTCCTGCCGCCCCGGCGCCCGCCGCGCCGCCACCTGATCTCGATCGCAGACCTCGAGCGCGAGGACGTCGAGCGCCTGCTCGCGCTCTCGCGCACCTTCGCCCGCTCGCTCGAGCGCGACGTCAAGAAGCTCCCGACGCTGCGCGGACGGCTCGTCGTCAACGCCTTCTTCGAGGCGTCCACACGCACGTCGTCGAGCTTCGAGCTGGCGGCGAAGCGGCTCTCTGCGGACGTCATGTCGCTCAAGGCCTCGGGCTCCTCGCTCGAGAAGGGCGAGTCGCTGAAGGACACGCTGCTGACGATCGGCGCGTACGACCCGGACGTGATGGTCATCCGGCACGGGCAGATCGGCGCGCCGCAGCTCGCCGCGCGCTACACGAGCGCGCACGTCGTCAACGCCGGGGACGGCACGCACCAGCACCCGACGCAGGCGCTCCTCGACCTCTACACCCTCGACGAGGAGCTCGGCGGCATCGAGGGGCTGCACGTGGCGATCGTGGGCGACGTCCTCCACTCGCGGGTCGCGCGCTCGAACGTGCAGGCGCTCCTCCTCATGGGCGCGCGCGTGACCCTCGTCGGGCCGCCGCCCCTGATCCCGCGCGGCATCGAGAGCATGGGCTGCGAGGTCTCGCACGACATCGCCGCGATCAAGTCCGCGGACGTCGTCTACGTCCTCCGCATGCAGAGGGAGCGGATGCTCGAGGGCGCGAACTACGTCCCCAGCCTGCGCGAGTACACCGCCTGCTGGGGCGTGACGCCTGAGCGCTTGCGGCCGGGGCAGAAGGTCATGCACCCCGGGCCCATGAATCGAGGCGTCGAGATCGACCCGGCCGTCGCCGACGCGGCCGAATCGCTCATCGAGCGGCAGGTGCGGAGCGGGCTGGTCGTCCGGATGGCCGTCCTCTACGACCTCCTCACGCAGGGCCCCGTCGAGGTCAAGGTCGCCGAGATCGAGGAGGTGGCGTAGGTGCTCTGGTCGAGAAACGGCCGCAGGGACAGCCTCACGTTCGAGGGAGTTCGCGCGGTCGACCCGGTCGAAGGGGTCGACGACTACCTCGACATCCACGTCGAGGACGGCGTCATCGCTCGCCTCGCACCCGGGACCCGAGCCCGCGACGACAGTCGCGAGCTCGTCGCCGCCCCCGCGTTCGTCGACCCGCACGTCCACATGCGGACGCCGGGCCGCGAGGACGAGGAGGACCTCGCCTCCGGGACTCAGGCGGCGGCCGCCGGCGGCTACTGCGCCATTCTCGCCATGCCCAACACGGACCCGGTCGTCGACTCGGCCGCCGTGCTCGGCTCGCTCGTCGAGCGTGCGGAAGCCGAGGCGGAGGTGCCCGTCGGCTTCCTCGCCGCGATCACGAAGGCGCAGGAGGGCGCGGAGCTCACCGAGATGGTCGAGCTCGCCGAGCGCGGCGCCGCCGGCTTCACGGACGACGGCCGGCCGGTCGTCGCCCCGGGGCTCATGCGCCGGGCGCTCCAGTACGGGGCCGCCGCGAAGCGGCCGCTCGCCGTTCACTGCGAGGAGCCGACCCTGTCGCGCGGCGGGCACGTCCACGAGGGCGTCGTCTCGGCCGAGCTCGGCTTCGGCGGCTATCCCTCGGTGGCCGAGAGCGTCATGGTCGAGCGCGACCTCACGCTCGCCGGCCACGAGGAGCGGCCACTTCACCTGCTCCACCTCTCCGCGCACGAGTCGGTCGACTCGCTGCGGCGGGCGCAGGCGGCCGGCGTGAGAGCGACCGCCGAGGTGACGCCGCATCACCTCTGTCTCACGGAGGAGGCGGTTCGGTCGCTCGACCCCAACGTGAAGATGAATCCTCCGCTGCGATCCGAGCAGGATCGCGGCGGGTTGGTGGACGCGCTCCGGGACGGCACGATCGCGGCGATCGCCACCGATCACGCTCCTCATGCCCGCCACGAGAAGGAGGTCCCGTTCGAGGAGGCGCCCTTCGGGGTCACCGGACTCGAGACGGCCTTCGCCGCGCTCTACACGCGCCTCGTCGAGCCGGGGATCCTGCCGCTCGAGACGCTCCTCGAGCGCCTGAGCGCAGGCCCGGCGCGGATCTACGGGCTCGAGCCGCCGCGGATCGCGGTCGGTGCGCCCGCGAACCTCGTGCTCCTTGACCTCGAGACGACCTGGCGGGTGGGGGAGGGCCGCTTCCGCTCCAAGTCGGCGAACTCGTGGCTCCTCGGCGAAGCGCTCCGCGGCAAGGTCGTCCAGACGATCGCGGCCGGGAAGCTGGTGTACGGCCCGTGAGCGGCTTCCTCGTCCTTGAGGACGGATCGGTCTTCCGCGGCCGCTCGGTCGGGGCCCTCGACGTGGCGTACGGCGAGGCCGTCTTCACGACGGCCATGACCGGCTACCAGGAGATCGTCACCGATCCGAGCTACGCGGAGCAGCTCGTCACCTTCACGGCGCCGATGGTGGGCAACTACGGCGTCTCGCCGCGCCGCTCCGAGTCGGCGGTGACGCATGCGCGCGCCGTGCTCATGCGCCGGGCGGCCGGGGAGGAGTGGCCGCGCTGGCTCGCCGGCCAGGGCATCGTCGCCCTGGAGGAGATCGACACACGCTCGCTCGTCCTCCGCCTGCGCGAAGGAGGCGCGATGCGGGCGGCGGCCGTCGCCGGGCGGGCCTCGGTCGACGAGATCCTCGCGCGCGTGCGCGAGGAGGCGTCGATGGAAGGCCGCGCGCTCGTGGCGGGCGTGTCGACGAGGGAGCCGTACGAGCTCGGACCCGGGCGCGGCCCCCGGGTGCTCGTCATGGACTACGGCTGCAAACGCTCGATCCTCAATCGTCTGAACACCTGCGGTGTTCAGACGACGGTGTTTCCGCACGACACCGACGCCGACACGATCCTCGCCGCACGCCCAGCCGGGGTGCTGCTTTCCAACGGGCCGGGTGATCCCGCGGCCTTGCCGGAGCACGTCGCGGTCGTGCGCGACCTCCTCGGCCGGGTGCCCCTCCTCGGCATCTGCCTCGGGCACCAGCTCCTGGCACGCGCCGCGGGATTGACGACGTTCAAGCTTCCGTTCGGCCACCGCGGCGCCAACCACCCGGTGCTCGAGCTGACCACGGACCGGGTCCTCGTTACGAGCCAGAACCACGGCTTCGCGGTCGCCGGCGGGGGCCCGGCGGTCACGCACGTCTCCCTCTACGACGGCACGGTGGAAGGCATCGCGCTCCTGGACGAGCACGCCCGCTCCGTCCAGTTCCACCCCGAGGCGGGCCCCGGCCCGCACGACGCCTGGCCTCTCCTCGAGGCCTGGGTCGAGGAGCTCAGGTATGCCGAGGCGGCCTGACCTCAGAACGATCTGCCTGATCGGGTCGGGCCCGATCGTGATCGGCCAGGCCTGCGAGTTCGACTACGCCGGGAGCCAGGCGCTCAAGGTGCTGCGCGCCGAGGGCTACCGCACCGTCGTCGTGAACTCGAACCCGGCGACGATCATGACCGACCCGGGCTTCGCCGACCGCACCTACCTCGAGCCGCTCGATCTCGAGAGCGTCGCCGGCGTCCTTTCGCGCGAGCGCCCGGACGCGCTCCTGCCGACCCTCGGGGGTCAGACGGCCCTCAACCTCGCGCGCCGGCTGGCCGAGGAGGACGTCCTGGAGGAGCTCGGCATCGAGCTCATCGGAGCGTCCTTCGAGGCGATCTCGCGCGCCGAGGATCGCCGGCTCTTCCGCGAGACGATGGAGGGCGTCGGCCTCCGAGTGCCCGCGAGCCGCATCGTCACCGACGTCTCCGAGATCGAGGGGATGCCCGTTCCCGCCGTGGTCCGGCCGGCCTTCACGCTCGGAGGCCATGGAGGCGGCTTCACAGAAACCCCTTCCGATCTCCGTCGCCAGACGGAGATCGGAATTGAAGAGAGCCCGATCGGCCAGGTGCTCGTCGAGGAGTCCGTTCGAGGTTGGGACGAGTTCGAGCTCGAGGTCATGCGCGACCGGCGCGACAACGTCGTCGTCGTCTGCTCGATCGAGAACCTCGACCCCATGGGCGTCCACACCGGCGACTCGGTGACGGTCGCACCGCAGATGACGCTCTCGGACGAGGCCTACCAGGAGCTCCGCGACGCGGCCGCGAGAGTGATCCGCGCGGTCGGCGTCGAGACCGGCGGCTCGAACATCCAGTTCGCGCGCGAGCGTGAGACCGGCGAGCTGCGCGTGATCGAGATGAACCCGCGCGTCTCCCGCTCCTCCGCGCTCGCGAGCAAGGCGACCGGCTACCCGATCGCCAAGGTGGCCGCGAAGCTCGCGGTCGGCTACACGCTCGACGAGATCCCGAACGACCTCACCGGTACGACGCCGGCGAGCTTCGAGCCGACGCTCGACTACGTAGTCGTCAAGTTCCCGCGCTTCGCGTTCGAGAAGTTCCCCGGGGCCGACGAGACGCTCGGGACGCAGATGAAGTCGGTCGGGGAGGCGATGGGGATCGGGCGCACGTTCTCGGAGGCGTTCTTGAAGGCGATGCGCTCCAGGGAGCTCGACGCGGGCGCGACCACGCCGTGGGCGAGCCTCGACGACCTCCCAGAGGGCGTCCACCCCTGGTTCCGCGCCGAGCTCGAGCGCGCGAAGGCGACCTTGTGTTCCACGGGCACAATCTCGGACCTGGTCGCCGACGACTGGGTTCGCCTCAAAGCCGCGGGTTGGTCGGACGCCGAGATCGCCACTAGGTGGAACACAAGCGAGGAACGAGCGCGGGCGCACCGGCGGGCCTGGGGGGTGCGGCCGGCGTACCGGCGGGTCGACTCGTGCGCGGCCGAGGTGGAAGCCCGCTCGAACTACCTCTACTCCACCTGGGGAGAGGAAGACGAGCCCCGGGAGGCGGGCCTGCCGCCCGTCGTGATCCTCGGCTCGGGGCCGAACCGGATCGGCCAGGGGATCGAGTTCGACTACTGCTGCGTCCACGCGGCGCGCGCGTTCCGCGAGCTCGGCTACGAGACGGTGATGGTCAACTGCAATCCGGAGACCGTCTCGACCGACTACGACACGTCCGACCGCCTCTACTTCGAGCCGCTCGAGGCCGAGGAGGTGCTCGAGATCTGTCACCGCGAGCAGCCCCTCGGCGTCGTCGCCCAGTTCGGGGGTCAGACCCCGTTGAAGCTTGCGCACGAGATCGAGAAGGAAGGCCACCGGATCCTGGGGACGCCCCACGAGGCCGTCGACCTCGCCGAGGACCGGGAGCGCTTCGCGGCCCTCTGCGACGAGCTCGAAATCGCCGTCCCCCCGTGGAGTGTCGCCTCTGACTCCGCCACGGCGGTCGCGGCCTCGGAGTCGATCGGATATCCAGTTCTCGTCCGGCCGTCGTACGTCCTCGGCGGCCGGCGGATGCGGGTCTGCTACGGCTACGAGGCCGTCGCGGACGCAGCCGCAGGCTGCGGCCGCGTCCTGGTGGACCGCTTCCTCGAAGGCGCCGTCGAGATCGACGTGGACGCGCTTTGCGACGGAGGCGAGACCTACGTCGCCGCCGTGATGCAGCACGTCGAGGAGGCGGGAGTCCACTCGGGCGACTCGTCCTGCGTGCTGCCGGCCACCTCCCTCGAACCGGCTCGCCTCGACGAGGCGCGGGAGATCGTCCGGCGGCTCGCCCCGGCGCTCGGCGTCGTCGGCCTCGTCAACGTCCAGCTCGCGCTCCACGAGGGGCGCCTATACGTCCTCGAGGCGAATCCCCGTGCGTCGCGCACCGTCCCGTTCGCCAGCAAGGCCACCGGCATCAACCTCGTCGAAGCGGCGTGCCGTCTCATCGCGGGCGAGCGGCTCGCCGACCTCGCCCTTCCGCCGGAGGGCGTGGCGCGAACGGTGAGCGTCAAGGCGGCCGTCTTCCCCTTCGCTCGCTTCCCCGGGGCGGACACGGTGCTCGGCCCCGAGATGCGCTCCACAGGCGAGGTGATGGCGAGCGCGGCCGACTTTCCGACCGCGTTCGCCAAGGCGGAGCGCGCCGCCGGACGGCCGCTGCCCCAGGAAGGCACCGCCTTCCTCTCCGTGCGGGATGCCGACAAGGCGGCCGCGGTGGAGCTCGCCCAGCGCCTGGCGGGGCTCGGCTTCGCGCTCTGCGCGACGGCTGGGACGGCCCACGCCCTCGCCGCCGCCGGGCTCGCGGTCGCGCACGTCCGCAAGGTGACCGAGGCTGGCGAGGGGCCGACGGTCGTCGACCTCATCCGCCGGCGCCGTTGCGAGCTCGTCGTCAACACTCCGGACGGCGGCGGCGCGCGCTCCGACGGCTACCTCATCCGCGAGGCGGCCCTCGTCGCCCGCATGCCTTGCGTGACGACCATGGCAGGCGCCGCGGCCGCCGTCGAGGCGATCGCGCGGGCGAGCCGCGGCGAGACGATCTCCCTCCAGGAACGTGTTGCGAAGCGAACGGCTTAGCGTCGTCGCCGTCGAGGCCATGGGCCCCTACCGGCTTCTGCGCCTCGAGCGCGGGCCGGTCGACCCCGGGATCCCGGGCCAGTTCTTCATGCTGCGCCCGCCGGGCCGCCTCCTGCCCCGGCCGATGAGCCTCTGTCTCGCGGCTCCCGGCGAGCTCTGGTTCCTCCTGGACGTGATCGGGCCGGGGACGCGTGCGCTCGCCGAGGCCGAGTCGGGAGACGAGATCGGCGTCCTCGGCCCACTCGGGAACGGTTTTCGCCTCGAGGTCGCCCGCCCGCTCCTGGTCGGCGGCGGGATCGGGGTCGCGCCCTTCCCGTACCTTTCCGAGCGGCTCGGGCGTCCGCCCGCCCTCCTCGGCTTCCGGAGCGCCCTCCACGCGGAAGCGGCTGCGCTCGTCCCCAACGCCGAGGTCGTCGTCGAGCCGACGCTCGTGACCGAGGCGCTCCCGTCCGGCCGAGACGTCCTCGCGTGCGGCCCCGAGCCGATGCTGGAGGCCGTGCGTGTCTTCGCCCCAGCCGCTCAGCTCGCCTGGGAGGCGCCCATGGCGTGCGGCTACGGGGCCTGCTACGGCTGCGCCGTCGAGATCGACGGCCGGCTCAGGCGCCTCTGCGTCGACGGCCCCGTCCTCGACGGACACGCCCGGGGCCAGGCCCCGGACGTGTCTCGAAGGGACGTGGCGGCGTGATCGTGAACGCGAGCGGCTGCCTCGACGCGCTCACGGCGCCGGAGGTGGCCCGTCAGCTCGACGCCTTCGTGACCAAGACCGTGACACCGCTCCCGCGGGAGGGGAATGCGCCCGTCCGGATCGCCGAGACGGAGACGGCGATGCTGAACTCGATCGGGCTCGCCAACCCCGGGATCTCCGAGTTCCGCGCGGACGCGCTGCCCCGGCTCGAGGAACTCGGCATACCCATCTGGGTCTCGGTGGGCGGCTTCTGCGCAGACGATTACGCAGATCTCTGTACGCAGCTCGACGCCGAGGCTGTTGTCGACACCATCGAACTGAATGTTTCGTGCCCCAACGTGGCCGCTGCGGACGAGTCGGCCCACGAGATCGTCTGCGCGGCGCGCGCAGCGACCGGGAAGCCCCTCTACGCGAAGCTCTCGCCGTCCCTTCCCGACGTTGCCGCGGCGGCAGTCGCCGCGGCGGAGGCGGGCGCCGACGGCCTTTCGCTCGTGAACACGCTCCGTGGGCTCGCCCTCGACGGGCACACGCTCCGGCCGACCCTCGGCACGGGGACGGGCGGGCTCTCGGGACCAGCCCTCCGACCCGTCGCCCTCGCCGCCATCTATGCCTGCTACGAGGCCACCGAGCTCCCGATCGTCGGCATGGGCGGGGTGGAGTCCGGTCGCCACGCTCTGGAGCTCGTCGCGGCGGGCGCGTCCGCCGTCGCTCTCGGAACGGTGCTCTTCGCCGATCCTGGCGCGCCCAAGCGGATCCGTGCCGAGCTAGCCGCCGAGGCGGCCAAACATGGCTTCTCCAGCGGCTTTGCAGCGTGCGGCTGCGCTCACGACGGCGTTGTCACATTAGAGAACGACGCTCAGCGCACCCGCCCGCTCTCGAACTTGAAGGTCTAGAGGGCGCTGTTAGAATGGCGCGCCATGCAAGGCACCAAGACGCAGGTCCAGGCGCCCCTCCGCTCTCTGGATCAACGGATGGAGGCGCTGCGGAGGGCAAACGAGATCCGCGTCAGACGGGCCCAGCTGAAGAAGGATCTCAAGGCAGGGAGCGTGCAGATCGAGAGCATCCTGCGCAAGCCGCCCGAGTACGTCGAGACCGCCAAGGTCTTCGACATCCTCATGGCCGTGCCGAAGTTCGGGCGGGTGAAGGCCGCCCGCTTCCTCAACCAGTGCCGCATCAGCCAGTCGAAGACCGTGGGCGGGCTGTCCGACCGCCAGCGCGCCGAGCTGGTCGGCCTCCTGCGCCGCTGACCCGAACCCCGAGGCTCTTCGTCGTCACGGGTCCGTCGGGGGCGGGCAAGGGCACCCTCATCCGCGAGCTTCTCGCCCGCCGGAGCGATCTCGAGCTCGCCGTCTCCGCGACGACCCGCCCCAGGCGCCCCGGCGAGACGGAAGGCGTCCACTACTACTTCCTGAGCGAGGAGGAGTTCGACCGTCGCGTAGCCGCGGGTGAGTTCCTCGAGTACGTCTCCTTCGTCACCCAGCGCTCCGGGACGCTCCACGCGGAGATCGAGCGCATCGTCGCCGCGGGCCGTGCCTGCCTGCTCGAGCTCGAGCCCACCGGGGCTCTCGCCGTGCGCGACCTCGTCCCGGGCAGCGTCACGATCTTCGTCGACGCCCCGATCCAGGAGCTCGAGCGGCGCCTGCGCGAGCGCGCGACCGAGAGCGCGGGAGAGATCGACGAGCGCCTGGCGCTCGCGCGCGAGCACCGGAAGCTGGCTGGCGAGTTCGACTACGTGGTCGAGAACGACGACGTCGAGCGAGCGGTCTCCCGGATCGAGGAAATCGTCGACCGCGAGCTGGCAGGTAAGCTTTCCGCACGATGATGCATCCACGACTGGACGACCTGCTCGGAAGCGTCGAAGGCTCGCGGTACGGACTGGTGATCGCGTCCGCCAAGCGCGCCCGGCAGATCAACAACTATCACCACCAGCTCGGCGAGGGCACGTTCGACGACTTTCCGCCGCCGCTCGTCGAGTCGCGCTCGAAGAACTACCTGACGCTGGCCCTCGAGGAGATCGCCGAGGGCAAGATCACCGTCTCGTACAAGTAGTCCGCAGAGGGCCGGCATGGCGCGGGTTCTCCTCGGCGTGACCGGCGGTATCGCCGCCTACAAAGCATGCGAGCTTCTGCGGCTGCTCGTGAAGGACGGCCACGAGGTGACGCCGCTCCTCACGCCCGACGCCGAGCGCTTCGTCACCGCGCACACCTTCGAGGCGCTCGCGCGCCGCGAGAGCCCTCGCGACCTCTATCCCCACCTGACCGACGCGGACCTGCTCGTGATCGCGCCGCTCTCGGCGAACACGCTGGCGAAGCTCGCGCACGGGCTCGCCGACAACGTCCTCACGCAGGCGACGCTCGCGTTCCGCGGCCCCGTCCTGGCAGCGCCTGCCATGAACGTGCGCATGTGGGGGCACCCGGCGACGCAGGAGAACGCGGCGCGCCTGCAGGAGCGCGGCGTCGAGCTGATCGGGCCCGAAGCCGGCGAGCTCGCCGAGGGCGAGCACGGCCCCGGCCGCATGAGTGAGCCCGACGCGATCCACGCCCGCTGCCGCGACCTTCTCGGCCTGCGCGAGACGCTGCGCGGCCGACAGGTGGTCGTCTCTGCCGGGGGGACGCGCGAGCCGCTCGATCTCGTCCGCTTCTTCGGAAACCGCTCCTCGGGGAAGATGGGCGTCGCCCTGGCCCGGGAGGCCCAGCGCCGCGGAGCGAACGTGACGCTTGTGGCGGCGAACCTCGCGGTGCCTTCGCCGGACGGCGTCGAGGTCGTGCCGGCGGCGACCGCCGCCGAGCTCGCGCGGGAGGTGCTCGCACGAGCCGACGCGGACGTCGTCGTCATGGCCGCCGCCGTCGCCGACTACCGCCCGAGCGAACCGGCCGGGGGCAAACGTCCGAAGACACGGGAACCGTGGACGGTGGAGCTCGAGCCGACCGAGGACGTCCTCGCCGAGCTGGGACGGCGGCGCCGTAACGGCCAGGTGCTCGTCGGCTTCGCCGCGGACGAAGGGGAACGGGGCCTCGAGCGCGCCCGGGAGAAGCTGGCCAACAAGGGAGGGAACCTTTTCGTCTACAACGACGTATCTCGGTCTGACATCGGTTTCGAGTCGGACCTGAACGAGCTCGTGCTCATCTCGCCGGCGGGCGAGCGGGCGATCGGCAGGCGAAGCAAGGAGGAGTGTGCTGTGGCTATCCTCGACCAAGTCGAGACCCTGCTGGGAGGGGGCTAATGGAGGAGCAAGTCGTCAGTGCGAGGCAGGGTGTCGAGGCGTCGGAGGCGGCGGCGCTCGCGGGGCGGATCATCGCCAACCTGCGGCAGGTGATCCACGCGCCGGGCGAGACGCTCGAGTTCTCGGTTCTCTGTCTCTTCTCCGAGGGGCACCTGATCATCGAAGACTTCCCCGGAGTGGGGAAGACGACGCTGGCGAAGGCGATCGCGCGCTCGGTGGACTGCTCCTTCTCGCGGCTTCAGTTCACGCCCGACCTGCTCCCGTCGGACGTGACCGGCGTGAACGTCTTCAACCAGCGCTCGAACGAGTTCGAGTTCCGGCCCGGCCCTGTGTTCGCCAACGTCCTCCTCGTCGACGAGATCAACCGCGCCTCGCCGAAGACGCAGGCGGCCCTGCTCGAGTGCATGCAGGAGCGCCAGGTGACGGTCGACGGCGTCTCCTACCAGCTGGCGCCGCCCTTCATGGCGATGGCGACGCAGAACCCGATCGAGTACGAGGGCACGTACCCGCTGCCCGAGGCGGAGCTCGACCGCTTCACCATGCGGATCGCCATCGGCTACCCGCCGCTCGCGGACGAGGCGAAGATGCTGACCGAGAACGCGAGCGAGACGCCGCTCGATCGCCTCGAGCCGGTCGCCAGCGCCCAGGAGGTGCTCGAGGCCATCGACGACGCCCGTCAGATCTACGTCGAGGAGAGCCTCAACCGCTACATCGTGGCCATCCTCCGGAACACGCGCACGGACAACCGGCTCTTCCTGGGCGCGAGCCCACGCGCCGGTCTCGCGCTCCTGCGGGTCGCCAAGGCCCGGGCGCTCGTCGGCGGCAGGGACTTCGTGCAGCCGGACGACGTGAAGGCGATCGCGCCGACGGTCCTCGCGCACCGCCTCATCCTCGCGCCTGAGGCTCGCTCCACGGGCGCGGACGCAGAGGAGCTCGTGAGCGACGTCGTCGAGCGGACGCCCGTCCCGGTCTAGGGCGCCGGCCGGGGCGTGCTGACCGATCGCGGCCGCTGGATCCTCGCCCTCGGGGGCGGGATCTACCTCGTCGCGTGGGCCTTCGGCTCGGAGGCGCTCTACCCGATCGCGCTCGGGCTCGTGCTGGCCGTGGCCGCCGCCGCGCTCTGGGTGCGGTTCCTGAACAAGCCGATGACGCTCTACCGGAGGCTCGAGCGCGGCGACCGCATCGACGGCGACGACGTCCCGGTCTCGCTCGAGCTCGACGTGGAGGGAAACGCGCTCTCCGGGAGCATGATCGTGCGGGAGCAGATCGCCCGCCTGGGGGAACGCGAGACCGTTCTCCAGCACCGTCACGGACGCCTGCGCGGTGGCTACACGCTCCGTCGCGTCCCCCGCGGCCGCTACGGGATCGAGGAGACGCACGTCGTCCTCGAGGATCCCTTCGGCCTCGAGCGCGTCGAGGTGGAGCTCCCTGCCGGCGCCTCGATCCTCGTCTACCCGCGCCTCGTCGACCTCGACCGCCTCTTCTCCGAGTCGGGGGCCCGCACGCCCGAGGGGCGCCGCCTGCTCCTGCGGCGACCGTCCGGCTTCGACCTCCACAGCGTCCGCGAGTACGAACGAGGCGAGTCCCTGCGGCGCGTCCACTGGCCCTCGACGGCCAAGCGCGGGCAGCTGATGGTCAAGGAGCTCGAGGACTCGCCGCGGGACGAGAGCGCCGTGCTCCTGGACGCCGACGCGGCCACGGTGGTGGGCGCGCCTCCGGACTCGAGCTTCGAGCTCGCCGTTCGCGCGGCCGGCTCGATCCTGAAGTCGCATGCGAGCCGAGGACGGCGCGCGGCGCTCATCCTCAACTCGGCGAGGCCTGCGTACCAGCGCGTGCACTCCTTCGACGGAGACTGGCACCGGGCGCTCGAGGTCCTCGCCGCCGTGGAGCCGGACGGGCGCACGCCCGTGGCGAACCTCCTGGCCGACGAAGCCGGGCCGGCCTCGCGCGCGCTCGAGCTCACGGTCGTCACCTCCGCGCTCTCCGGCCGGCTGGCCGAGCGCCTGGCGCAGCGCGCGCTCGCCCGTCACGCCGCGAGCCTCGTCTACGTGGACGGGTCGAGCTTCTCCGGGGAGCCACGCCCAACCCCGAGCGACGAGGCCAAGGCTCACCTGCTCCGCGTCCAGCGCGCCGGCTGCCCCGTCGTCGTCCTCCGCAGGGGCGACGACCTCGCCGGCAAGCTCGCGCCGGAGTCCCTCAAGGCCGCCGTTGGCTAGGGCGGCCCTCCTCCTGGGCCTCGCGGCCGTCCTCATCGCCGTCAGCTGGCGGCGGCTGGAGCAGGTGCCCGCCGGCTGGCGCGAGATCGCTCCCCTGCTTGCGATCGCGATCCTGGTCGCCCTCGTGGCCGCGCTCGTCCATCCGCGGCTGACCGCCCTTCGCTCCCGACTCGCAATCGGCCTCGCGCTTCTGGGCGGCACGCTCCTCGCGGCCAGCGTCGCCTTCGACATCCCGCTCTCGGACGCCCGGCCGCGCGACCCGCAGCGCGACTTCTTCGGGCCGGTCCTCGACGGCATCCAGCGCGGCTTCCTCGACTTCTACGAAACGCGCCTTCCCTTCAACGGGCTCGACTTCCAGCTCATGCACTCGGTCGTCCTGCTGGCGATCTTCGCCTTCGTCGCGGTCACGGGAATCTTCCTCGTGCTCGGAAAGCCCGTGGCGGCCTCGCTCGTCCTCGTGACGGGGGTCGGCTGGCCGGCGACCCTCAACCCCGGCGAGAACGCGCTTCGCGCCGGAGCGCTCGCGCTCGTGGGCGTGCTCGCCGTCCTCTTCCTGCTCCGAAGCGCAGGCCGCCCCGCGCGCGGCCTGCCCCAGGCGGCGGCCATCGGCGTCGTCCTCGTCGCCGTCGCCGTCGTCGCGTCCGGCTCCGACGCGGTCGCCAAGAGCGCGTTTCTCTCCTGGCAGAACTGGGATCCGTACGACCGCCCCGACGATCCTGTCTCCGTCAACTACGTCTGGAGCGCGAACTACGACGGCATCACGTTCCCCGAGAAGGAGACCACGGTGTTGCGCGTCAAGGTCGGGGGGCAGCGGCGCGCGCTGTACTGGCGGGCGACGACGCTCGACGACTACACCGGTCTCGTCTGGGAAGAGGAGCTCGCGCTGAACGACGCCGACGCCCGCGAGCAGGTGGAGGCCGGCGGCGAGCTCCTGCCCGCGGCCGCCCGCGACGAGGAGAACTGGGTGCGCCAGGACGTGACGGTCGAGGCGCTCCGAGACACGCACCTCGTCGGCTCGGCCCAGCCGGTGCGCTGGCGGCCGGGAACCGACGCACCGGTGCAGGACGCGAACGGCGACGTCGTCGTCCTGCCCCGCTCCCTCCAGCGCGGCCAGCGCTACACGGTGTGGAGCTACGTGCCGCGGGCGAAGCCGAGCGAGCTCCTGCGCTTCGGCGGCAACTACCCCGCGGCGCTCGACCGCTATCTCGAGGTCGTCTACGAGCCGCTGCCGGACTGGGGAACCGAAGGGCGTTCCACGACGATGGCGGTTCTGTTCGAGCAGACCGACAGCGTGCAGATAGCCGCCCAGAAGCCGCTGTACGACCACGCGCGCGACGTCACCGAGCAGGCTGAGACGCCGTACGAGGCCGCCCTCCTCCTCGAGGCGTGGTTCCGCGAGGGCGGCGGCTTCACGTACCAGGAGCAGCCCGGGGTCGCGCCCGGCGGCGTGCCGCCGCTGGTCTGGTTCGTCGCCGAGAACAAGCGCGGCTACTGCCAGCAGTACGCGGGCGCCATGGCGCTGATGCTCCGGCTTCTCGGCGTGCCCGCGCGCGTGGCGGCCGGATTCACGAGCGGCACGTACAACGAGGGCGACCGCGAGTGGGTCGTGACCGACCACAACGCCCACACCTGGGTCGAGGTCTGGTTCCCCGGCTTTGGGTGGCTCCCGTTCGACCCGACGCCCGGTCGCGGCCAGCTGGCTGCGACCTACTCGGCGGTCTCGGACGCCTTTAACCGCGTGGACGGCGCCGAGGCGGCGGGCGGCGCGCTCCTGGACGCGCTCGCGGGCATCTCGCCTGCACGCGCGGAGGACATCCGCAGCCAGGCCCAGCGGTTGCGAGGACAGCTGGAGACCGCGGGCGGCCAGGCTCCCGGAGGAACCGGCGGGGGCGCGGTCGGAGCTGTCCGCGACACCGGACCGAGCTTGATCGGGCTCGTGCTGCTCGTCCTCGGAGGCGCGTACCTGGCGGTCGTGCTGCTCAAGGCCGCGCTTCGAGGCCTCCGCTTCGCCACGCGCGACCCGCGGGAGCTGGCCGCTGCGTGCCGCCGGGACGTCGTCGGATATCTCGCCGACCAGGGCATGGTCGTCCCGCCGAGCGCGACGCTCGCGGACGTCGGCGTGACGCTGGATCGCTACTACGCCGTGAACGCCGACCCGTTCGTCCGCGCGCTCGCGGTCGCGCGCTTCGGGCGCCCCTCGGAGGCGCGCGGGGCGCTCCGCCGCGCGCGCCACGAGCTTCGCGGCGTGCGGCGGCAGCTTCGCCGCGCGGTCAGCCTCCCGAACAGGCTCCGCGGCGCCGCCAGCCTGCGCTCGCTCACGCTGTGACGCGCTCCCTCACGGCCGTCGTCATGGCGGCCGGGGAGGGCCGCCGCATGAGGCCGCTCAGCGAGCGCTGGCCGAAGCCTCTGCTCCCGATCGACGGGAGGCCCGTGCTGGCGACGCTCCTGCGAGACCTGGCCGGAGCCGGCATCGAGCGCGCCTGGGTGGTCAGCGGGCACCTGGGCGAGCAGGTCGAGGCTCTCGTCGGCGACGGCTCCGCGTGGGGGCTCGAGGCGCGGCTCGTTCGGCAGCCCGAGCCGCTCGGCTCGGCCGACGCCGTCCGCCGCGCCCACGAGGCGGGTGCGAAGCCGCCGCTCCTCGTGACGGGCGCCGACACGGCCTTCCGCCCCGGCGATCTCGGGCGGGCCGCAGCCTCCTGGGACGGCGAGGCCGCCGGCGCGCTCGGCGTCCGGTACTCGGTCGCACCGGGGAAGACGCCCGTGCGGGTCGAGGCGGGGCGAATCGTGGCGCTGGGGGAGGGGGAGGGCGAGGGTCTCACGGGCGCCCCCCTCTGGCTGCTCGGACCCGAGCTCTCGGCCGCGCTCGCGGCCCTTCCCGGCCCGCCGTTCGAGCTCGGACGCGCGTTTCGCGAGGCGATCGCGGCGGGGAAGACGATCCTGGCGGTCGAGCTCGGGCCGACGCGCGACCTCACCCGCCCGGAAGACGTCGTGACGGAGAACTTCCCGTATCTTTGGTCTCAGGGATGAGCGAGACCTACGACCTCTTCCAGCAGGGACGCGACCACCTGGCGCACGGCCGGAACGCACAGGCGACCGTGCCGCTCGAGAAGGCGAAGCGCCGGGAGCCCGAGAAGACGTCCATCCGCGAGGCCCTCGGGATCGCGTATTACCGCATCCGCCGCTTCGCCGAGGCCGAGCGGGAGTTCCGCGAGATCCTCGAGCTCCGGCCCGTCGACGACTACGCCCACTTTGCGCTCGGGCGCTGCCTGGAGAAGCAGGGAAAGCCCAAGGAAGCGGTCGGTCACTACCGCCTGGCGAGCTTCTTCCGCCCGCAGAGCAGGGACTACCAGCGGGCCCTCGAGGCACTCGAGAGCTGAGAGCGGTCGTCCAGCGGGTCCGGGAGGCGCGCGTTCTCGTCGACGGGGAGGCGGTGGGCGCGGTCGGCCCCGGCCTCTGCGTGCTCCTCGGCGTGGCGCAGGACGACGACGGCGCGACCGCCGAGCGCCTCGCGGGCAAGGTCGCACGCCTGCGCATCTTCGAGAACGAGGAGGGCAAATTCGACCGGAGCCTGCTCGACACCGGCGGCGAGGCGCTCGTCGTCAGCCAGTTCACGCTCGTCGCGGACACGGCGAAGGGCAACCGTCCGAGCTTCACGGAGGCCGCCCCGCCGGAGCAGGCGGAGCCAGTGTACGAGCGCTTCTGCGAGGCGCTCGGAGGGGAGGGCGTCCCAGTCGCCCGAGGGGTCTTCGGCGCAAGAATGCAGATCGAGCTCGTCAACGACGGGCCGGTGACGATTGTCCTGAGCTCCTAGGGCGCGACCCGCGAACGCAGGGCCCGCGCTGCTATCCTGTTCGCAACGACATTTCCCCGGCTTGGAGAAATGGGCGCACGGGGCGCCCATTTTTTACGACATGACACAGGTGTACGAGAAGGAGAGAGAGCTGCATCGCGAGGTCGCAGAGACCGTCCAGAGGCGCCTGCCGGACGTCGAGGTGCTTGCCGTCGAGCTCGGCGGGCCCGAGCGCATGACGGTGTACGTCGACCATCCGGAAGGCGTCGACCACGCCCTCTGCGAACGCGTGACGGGCGTTCTCAGGAGCTACCTGGACCGCTACACGCTGGACGTCTCCTCGCCCGGGCTGGAGCGGCCGCTGCGGACGCCGAAGCACTTCGCCGGCGTCGTCGGCCGCAAGGTCGCGCTTCGCACGGCCCACGACGTGGCCGGCCGGAAGCGGTTTCGCGGCGAGGTGGTCGCGGCCTCGGAACGCAAGGTCACCGTGGCCACCGGCGACGAGCGCGTCGACGTCCCCTACGAGGCGATCGCGCGCGGCAATCTCATCGAAGAGGCAGGTACGGAATGAGCCGAGAGATTCTCGAGGCGGTCAGGCAGATCGAGAAGGAGAAGGGCATCGAGGACGAGACGCTCGTCCGCGCGCTCGAGGACGCCCTCCTCGCCGCCTACAAGAAGACGCCGGGCGCGGCAAGGCACGCGCAGGTGGAGCTCGACCAGCAGAGCGGAGACTTCCGCGTTTACGCGATCGAGCTGCCGCGGGACGTCGAGGAGCGTCTCCTCGACGACGCGCGCGAGCGCGCGATCACGGAGCTCGAGGCGGCCGAGGAGGAGAGCGGCGAGCGCTCCCACACGCTGGTGACCGACGCCGACCTCGTGATCGACTGGTCGGACATCCCGGAGGATCAGGTCAAGCGCTCCGACGTGACGCCGGAGAACTTCGGCCGCATCGCCGCGCAGACGGCCAAGCAGGTGATCCTGCAGCGGATCCGCGAGGCGGAGCGCGAGATGATGTACGACGAGTACGTCGACCGCGTGACCGAGGTCGTCACCGGCATCGTCCAGCAGGCCGGCGACCGCAACAACGTCCTCGTCGACCTCGGGAAGGTCGAGGCGCTCCTGCCGCGCTCCGAGCAGGTGGACGGGGAGCGCTACGAGCAGGGCAGCCGCATCAAGGCGGTCATCACCGAGGTTCGTTCGGGCACGAAGGGCCCGCAGGTCATCCTCTCGCGGCGCGACCCCGAGCTGATCAAGACCCTCTTCGAGCTCGAGGTGCCGGAGATCGCCGACGGCCTCGTCGAGATCCGCGGCGTCGCGCGCGAGCCCGGCTACCGCTCCAAGATCGCGGTCGAGTCGCACATCCAGGGCGTCGATCCCGTCGGCGCCTGCGTCGGACCTCGCGGGTCGCGCGTGCGCATGGTCGTCTCGGAGCTCCGCGGCGAGAAGATCGACATCATCCCCTGGAACCCGGAGCCGGCGCGCTTCGTCGCCAAGGCGCTCTCGCCCGCGCGCGTGCGTGAGGTGCTCGTCGACGATGAGTCCAGCGAGGCCACGGTCGTCGTCCCCGACGACCAGCTCTCGCTCGCCATCGGCAAGGAGGGCCTGAACGCCCGCCTGGCCGCGCGCCTGACCGGCTGGAAGATCGACATCGTCTCCGAGACGGACTTCGCGCGGAGCGAGGCGGAGGCCGCCTTCGGCGGCGCCGGCGAGGAGGAGTTCTCCGGCCGCTGCGCCGCCATCCTCTCGACGGGCAAGCGCTGTCCCAACACGTCGCTCCCAGGCTCGCGTTACTGCGGCATCCCGGCCCACAGGGAGCTCGCCGCGCGCGAGGACGCGGGCGAGGACGTCTCGGCCGAGACCGTCGCCCCGACGGCCCTCGCCGAGGAGGAGCCGACAGCGACGGACACGAACGTCGAGGCGGAGGTTGCCGCTGAGCCCGAAGCCGAGGCCGAGGCGGCCGAGGTCGCCTCCAGCGGCGAGGAGGACGAGCAGCCTGCTTCGTGACGGTCGTGAGCGAGCCGATTCGCACGTGCGTCGGGTGCGGCAGGAAGGCGCCGCAGCGCGAGCTCGTGCGCTTCGTCGCTCCGACCGGTGTGCTCGAACGCGACTCCACGCCGCGCAGGCCCGGCCGCGGGGCGTACACGTGCCCCCGCGCAGCCTGCTTCGAACGGGCGACGGCGCGGCGTGCGTTCGCCCGGACCCTCCGGCGCACCGTCACGATCCCCAGAGGTTTGAACCCGCTCTCGGAGGAGGGCTAGTCTTCTCCCATGGCCGATAGGCAGAGACCACTACGGCCGCGCGGCGGCGCGCCGGGCGGGAGGCGCAAGCGCCGGGTCGTCATCGACACCCAGGCGGCCCGCCCGCGGCCCGATGCGCGCCAGCAGCGCGACGCTCCCAAGCAACCGCGCGAGCCCCAGCAGGCGCCGCAGCAGCCGACCGGCCTGGCCAAGGTCAACTCCGGTGCGACCGTCAAGGAGTTCTCGGCGGCGCTCGGCGTCCCCGTGCCGCAGATCATGAAGGTTCTCATGGGCCTGGGGACGATGAAGACGGTCACCCAGTCCCTCACGGACGAGGAGATCGAGCTGATCGCGGCGGAGCTCGAGCGGCAGGTCGAGATCAAGCACGCGGACGAGGAGGAGCTCGAGCCGGAGACGTACGAGGACGCGCCCGAGGACCTGGCACCCCGCCCTCCGGTCGTCACGATCATGGGGCACGTCGACCACGGGAAGACGACGCTGCTCGACGCCATCCGCGAGTCTGCCGTCGTCGAGACGGAGGCGGGCGGGATCACGCAGCACATCGGCGCCTACCAGGTGCAGCACGACGGGCGCACGGTCACCTTCCTCGACACCCCGGGCCACGAAGCGTTCACGGCGCTCCGCGCCCGCGGCGCGAAGGTGACGGACATCGCCGTGCTCGTCGTCGCCGCCGACGACGGCGTCATGCCGCAGACCCTCGAGTCCATCAACCACGCTCGCGCGGCCGAGGTTCCGATCGTCGTCGCCGTGAACAAGATCGACAAGGACGACGCGAACCCCCAGCGGGTGCGCCAGGAGCTCGTCACGCACGGGCTCCAGCCTGAGGAGTGGGGCGGCGCGATCCAGTTCGCCGACGTCTCGGCCAAGACCGGCGAGGGCCTCACCGACCTCGTCGAGCGCATCCTGCTCGTCGCCGACGCCGAGCTCGAGCTCGAGGCGAACCCGAAGGCGGACGCCTCCGGACCGATCATCGAGAGCCGCCTCGACGTCGGTCGCGGTCCCGTGGCGACGATGCTCGTCACGCGCGGGACGATCAAGGTCGGGAACGCAATCGTCGCCGGGGATGCCTGGGGCAAGGTGCGCGCGCTCCACGACTACCGGGGCGAGAAGGCAAAGGAGGCCGGCCCGGGGACGCCCGTCGAGATCCTCGGCTTCGACAAGCCTCCCACCGCCGGCGAACAGGGCCGCGTCGTCGAGAACGACCGCCAGGCCCGCCATCTCGCCGGCCTGCGCGGCCAGCGCCTGCGCGCCGAGCAGCTGGCGCGCACCGCCAAGAAGGGGGTCTCCCTCGAGGAGCTCTTCACGCAGATGGAGGAGGGCGCCCTCCAGGAGCTGAACCTCGTCGTCAAGGCGGACGTGCAGGGCTCCATCGAGGCCGTCGTCGGCGAGCTCGGCAAGATCGAGCATCCCGAGGTGGGAGTCAACGTCATCCACACCGGCATCGGCGCCATCGCCGAGAGCGACGTCATGCTCGCCTCGGCCTCGAACGCGATCGTGCTCGGCTTCAATGTTCGCCCCAACGCCGACGCGCGCGCGCTCGCCGAGCGCGAGGGCGTCGACCTGCGCACGTACCGGGTCATCTACCAGCTCACGGACGACATCCGCCAGGCGCTCGTCGGGATGCTCTCGCCGGAGCAGCGCGAGGAGACGCTCGGCGAGGCCGAGGTGCGGGCGCTCTTCCGCGCCTCGCGGCTGGGCGTGATCGCGGGCTGCTACGTCACGAACGGCGTCATCCGCCGGAACGCGAAGATCCGCGTCGTCCGCGACGGCACGGTCGTCTACGAGACGACGATCGCCAGCCTCAAGCGCTTCAAGGACGACGTCCGCGAGGTGCAGGAGGGCTTCGAGTGCGGCATCCTTCTCGACGGCTTCAACGACGTCAAGGAAGGCGACGTCCTCGAGGCCTACGAGACGCGCGAGATCGAGCGCACCGACCTCGAGGTCGCGGACGGCGGCTCGCCGTCGGCCGAGCCCGCCGCCGAGCCCGACGCCGAGCAGGCGTAGCCCGGAGGAGCCATGGGCTCCGGGTACGTCGGCGTCCTTTCGGCCGAGCTTCACTTCCCCGAGAACCACTCGCTGAAGGGCAAGCGCAAGGAGCTCCTCTCCGTCAAGGCGCAGCTCCAGCGCCGTTTCGGGGCCTCGGTGGCCGAGGTCGACCACCACGAGGTCTGGCAGCGCGCGCGGCTGACTGTCGCCTGCGTCGCGCGCGGCCACAACGAGCTCCTCGGCCTCCTCGACGGCGCGGAGCGCTACCTGGCCGGGCAGGCCTTCGAGCTCGGCCCCACCGAACGCGAAGTCTTCACGCTCGATGACTCCTGAGAGGGGTCAGGTCTTGCGATCACGCATCCACCTGGGAGGATGCTCGGCAGCGCAGCCGCCCGGCCGGGCGTGCGCGAATGCAAGACCTGACCCCAGGACACGGCTGAGATGACCGAGCGCATGCGCAGGGTCAATGAAGCCCTGAAGGAGGTTCTCTCGGAGTCGATCGGCGAGCTCAAGGACCCGCGCATCGGCTTCGTCACCGTCACCGGCGTCGCCACGAGCCCGGACCTCCGGCAGGCCACGGTCTACGTGAGCGTGCTGGGGAACGAGCGCAAGCGGGAGGCGACGCTCGCCGGCCTCCAGTCCTCGCACGGCGTCCTCCAGGCGAAGGTGAACCGGGAGCTGCACCTCAAGCGAACCCCCCAGTTGAGCTTTGAGTACGATCCGACGATAGAGAGGGGGGTGCGGCTTTCCACGCTCATCGATGAGCTCGCCCCAGACGAACACGAAGACAGCTGACCTCCTAGAGGTCGCGGAGGCGATCCGGTCGCACGACCGCTTCCTCCTGATGACCCACGAGAACCCGGACGGCGACGCGCTCGGCTCCATCCTGGCCGCGAAGCTCGCCCTCGAGCAGCTCGGCAAGGACGCCGTCATGTACCTCTCGGGGAAGACGCCGCTCCCGCACGAGTACGGCTTCATGCAGCTCGACGGGCTGACCCGCACGCTGCCCGAGGACGCCGGCGAGCGCGTGCTCTTCGCACTCGACTGCGCGAACGAGCGCAGGCTCGGACCCGATCCAGGGCTCGTCGAGCGCGCGCCGCTCGTGCTCGACGTCGACCACCACCACGACAACACCCGCTTCGGGGACGTGAACGCGATCGTCGCGAACGCCTCGTCGACGGGGGAGATCCTGCGCGACCTCTTCCGTGAGCTCGACGTCAAGCTGACGCCGGAGATCGCGGAGGCGCTCTACATCGCGCTCGTCACGGACACCGGCCGCTTCCAGTACGCGAACACGACGCCGAAGACGCTCCGCCTCGCGGCCGAGCTCGTCGAGGCGGGGGCGAACGTCCACCGCGTCTTCCAGGACGTCTACGAGAACGTCGCCTTCGCGAAGATCAAGCTGCTCGCGCGGGCGCTCGACCGGGCGCACGTCTACGAGGGCGGCCGCCTGATCGTCTCCTACCTCGCGCGCAGCGACTTCGTAGCCGCGGGCGCCGAGGAGCCGTTCTCCGAGGGCATCATCGACTTCCTGCGGGCGGTCGAGGGGACGGAGATCGTCGCCCTCATCCGCGAGCCTCCCACCCAGAACGGGCCCACGCACCGCATCAGCCTGCGCACGCGCGCCGAGGACGTGGACGTCTCGGCGATCGCGCGCAAGAGCGGGGGAGGGGGCCACCGGCAGGCGGCCGGCTTCTCGAGCGAAGCCTCGGTCGAGGAGATCACGGACTTCATCCGCCGCGAGTTTCTCGCCCTGACCGACTCAAACCAGCGTCAGGGGACCGCCGAGAAGTAGTCGTCAACGACCGTCTCCGTTCCAGGCTTCGCGGAACCGACGTCCAGCCTCTCCCCGCACACGGCGGGGCCCGTCCTGGTTCCGCTCGAACGGAAAATAGACTGCCGCCACGCATGCGACCGCAGTCCGGCCTCGTCCTCGTCGACAAGCCCGCCGGCCCGTCCTCGTTCGCCGTCGTCAAGCGCCTGCGCGCTCGCTACGGCGTCAAGGCGGGGCACGCGGGCACGCTCGACCCGCTTGCGACCGGGCTCCTGCTCGTCCTGCTCGGGCGGGCGACGCGGCTCGCGCGCTACCTCGTCGGGCTCGACAAGCGCTACGCCACCGAGCTCCGCCTCGGCCTGCGGACGTCGACGGGAGACGGCGAGGGCGAGGTCGTCGAGGAGACGCCGATCCCGTCCCAGCGGGAGATCGAGGCCCTCACCGGCGAGCTCGAGCTGCCCGTTCCCGCCGCGTCCGCTGTCAAGATCGGGGGCGAGCGCGCCTACCGCCTCCACCGCCGCGGCGTCGCCGTCGAGATGCCGACCAGCCGTTCCGTCGTCCACGACCTCCGCGTGCTCCGCTACGCGCCGCCGCTCGTCGAGGTCGAGCTGCACGTCTCGAGCGGGACCTACGTGCGCTCGGTCGCCGACGCGCTCGGCGGACATTGCCGCAACCTCCGACGCACCATGGTCGGCCCCTTTCGCGTCGAGGACGCCAACGAGGACCGCGTGCTTCCGCCGCTCGCCGCCCTCGTCCACGTCCCGGAGCGCCGGCTCGGCGCCGAGGAAGCCGTACGCATCCGCGCGGGGATGACGATCTCCGGAGAGGGGAAAGGGCCGATCGCGCTGTGGGTCGGGGACGGCGAGCTCGTCGCGGTCGGGACCGCCAAGGAGGGCGTGATCCGGCCCGAGACGGTCGTCGGATGACCCTTCCCCGGCAAGCCTTGCGCGAGCTTCCGGAGGAGGCGGTGTGATCCTCGCTCGCTCGCCGTCCGAGCTCGAGCCGGCCGAGCGTGCGGTCGCCATCGGGACGTTCGACGGGGTGCATCGCGGCCACCAAGCGGTGATCGAGGCTGCCCGGGACAGCGGTCTCCGCTCCACCGTCGTCACGTTCGAGCCGCATCCCCGGCTCGTGCTCGGCTACGAGGTGCAGCTCCTCTCGACGTGGGAGCGGCGCGTCGAGCTGCTCCAAGAGCTCGCGCCGGACGAGCTCTTGGCGGTGGAGTTCACTCCGGAGCTCTCGCGTCTGGCGCCCGAGGAGTTCGTGGCCCAGATGCTCGAGCCCATGGGGACGCGCGTCGTGTTCGCCGGAGAGGACTTCCGCTTTGGGGCCGGCCGGCGCGGCGACCTCGCCCTCCTGCGACGCCTGGGGCTGGAGGTGCGACCGGTTCCGCTCGTCGAGCGCGTCTCCTCGAGCCGCATCCGCGAGCTCGTCCGGGCAGGAGACGTCGGCGCCGCCGCCCGGCTTCTCGGCCGGCCGTTCGAGCTCGAGGGGACGGTCGTGGCCGGCGACCAGCGCGGCGGCACGCTCGGCTTCCCGACTGCGAACCTCGCTCTCGACGCCCATCTAATCGTGCCCGCGTACGGGATCTACGCCGGAGCCGCCCTGGGGACGCGGGCCGCCGCCTCCATCGGTGTCAACCCGCACTACGGCGGGAGCGAGCGCCGGATCGAGGCATTCCTCCTCGACTGGCAGGGCGACCTCTACGGCAGGCGCCTGCGGCTCGAGCTCTGGGAGCGCCTTCGCGACGAACGCGCCTTCGCGGACGAGGACGAGCTCGTGACCCAGATCGCCGAGGACGTCGCCGCGACCCGCGCCGCCCGCCGCCCCGCCTGACGGCCCAGCCGCACACCTGCCTCACTCTGGAGCAGGAAAGCGCAAGTTTTCTTCGTCATTTGCGTCTCTCCTGGTGATGGGCCCTTCCACCGCACTCTCGGTTCGCTGCCTCGGATGCGGGTCGGTCTACGTGAAGCCGCTGGGGGAGGGGACAGCCGGAGACAACCCGGGCTGCCCGCGATGCGGCTACGTCGGCTGGATTCCCACCGATCGCGGCCTCAACGGAGCACCAGACTCGCACCGCTCCGGCGAGGATCGTGAGCGGCGCCGCTCCGGGCGACGAGGCTGACGCCGCCGAAGTAGTGGTGGAGCGCGTCCCAGCGCTTCACCGAGTAGCCCTCGTTCTCGAGGGCCGCGACCGCGTCGGGCTCGAATCCCGGCTCCAGATGCACGAGCTCCCCGGTGGAGTGCATCCGCGGCCGGTCGACCGCGTCCTGGGGACGGAGCCCCTCGTCGAGGATGCCCGAGAGAACCTGGGCGAGCGCCGGCCGCAGGCGCGTCCCGCCGGCCGCTCCCGCCACGAGGACGAGGCCGTCGCCGTCGAGCGCAACCGTCGGCGCCATCATGCTCTCCATCCGCCTCCCCGGCTCGAGCGGGCCGATGAGGAGGTCGGCCTCGCCGAGCATGCTGTTCAGGTGCAGGTCGTGGCCGGGAAGGAAGTCGCCCGAGCCGAGCCCGAGGCTCGAGGTGAGGACGCAGGCGCTTCCTTCCCCGTCGACGGCGCAGAGATTGGTGGTGTCGTCGTACGTGCGGCCGCTGTAGGGGGGAGCCGCCAGGACGTGCGCGAGGGTGACCGCCCGCGCGGCCGGTGAGCAGCCGCGCAGCGGCGGAAGAGCCGCCAGCGTGTCCACGAGCAACGAGAGGCCGCCCCGCGTGAGGATCCGCGTACCGGCGTAGCTCGCCTCCACCGGCTCCACCCACAGCGCCCGGTACGCGCGCAGGTCGTCGCGGGTGACGAGGCCGCCCCGTTCCTCCATGAGGTCGAGGAGCGCCTCGGCGAGGGCGCCCGCGTAGAAGCTCTCGGCGCCCTCGGCCGCGATCGTCTCGAGCGCGCGGAGGAGCCCAGGTTGCTCCAGGCGGTCGCCGGCCCCGAGCAGGCGCCCGCCGGGCGAGTAGATGCGCCCGCCCTCGCGCATCGTCATCACCGGCGCGAGCATGGCGAGGCAGGAGGCGTGAGCGGGCGGCATCTCGACGCCCTCGCGGGCGAGCCGGAGCGCCGGCTCGACGAGGCGCGGCCAGGGCAGCCGTCCATGCCCGCGCCACAGCTCGTCCAGCCCCGCGGGGAGCCCGGGCACCGCGCACGAGGCGATGCCGACGAAGTAGTGGACGAGCTCGGCCCCGAACGGAACGCCGAGCTCGATCAGCTCGGGCTCGCGCGGTGGGCCGCCGAGCCCGGGGAAGGCGACGAAGAAGTCGAGAAGCCTCGCGTTCCTGCTCTCGCCGTCGAGCCAGAGCGCATGCCCGCCGCCCGCAAGGCCCGTCATGACGGTCTCGGCGACGCAGGAGGCGAGCGAGGCCGCGACCGCCGCATCCGCCGCCGTACCCCCTTCCTGGAGGATCTCGAGGCCTGCCTCGGCGGTGGCGGGATGGCCTGCGGCGATGCCGGGAGTCACGGGCACCTCTGCTAGCCTACGAGGGTTGTGTTGACCAAGGAAGCAAAACTGGAGATCGTCGGCCGGCACGGGCGCAAGGACGCGGATACGGGGTCTCCCCAGGTGCAGATCGCGCTCCTGACACGGCGCATCGAGCAGCTGACGGAGCACCTGCGGGCACACCGCAAGGATCACCACTCGCGCCGCGGGCTGCTGAAGCTGGTCGGCCAGCGTCGCCGTCTCCTCAACTACCTGCAGAAGAGAGATCTCGAGGGCTATCGCACCCTGATCAAAGACCTAGGCCTGCGCCGCTAGGCGCGGGCGGGAGGCGCCTGGTGGAAGTTTGAGGGAGTCCTCGAGGAGGGCTGCTTCAAACCTCCGCCTCACGCCTCCAGAGCACAAGGAGGCAGCATGAGTACGATCGAATCGACCAGGGCCGTGGTCTCGGCGACCGTCGGCCGCGACGAGATCACGTTCGAGACGGGGCATCTGGCCAAGCAGGCCGACGGCGCCGTTCTCGTCAGGAGCGGCGAGACGATGATCCTCGCCACCGCGCAGGGCCGTCCCGAGGCCCGCGAGGGAGCGGACTTCTTCCCCCTCACCGTGGACGTCGAGGAGCGGATGTACGCCGCCGGGAAGATCCCCGGCGGCTTCTTCAAGCGCGAGGGGCGCCCGACGGAGAAGGCGATCCTGACGGCCCGCATGATCGACCGTCCGATCAGGCCCCTCTGGCCGAAGGGGTTCACGAACGAGGTGCAGGTCATCTGCACGGTCCTCTCCGCCGACCTCGTCACCGCCCACGACATCCTCTGCTTGAACGGCGCGTCAGCGGCGCTGATGATTTCGCCGCTTCCCTTCGGGGGGCCCGTGGGGGCCGTGCGGATCGGGATGGTCGACGACGAGCTCGTCGTCAACCCGACGCTGCCCGAGGTGGACGACGAGTCGCGGCTCGACCTCATCGTCGTGGGCACGAAGGAGGGTCTCACGATGGTCGAGGCCGGGGCGGACGAGGTACCGGAGGAGACGCTTCTCGAGGCCTTCGAGCTCGCCCACGAAGAAATCCGCAAGCTCTGCGAGCTCCAGGAGGAGCTCGGCAGGCGCGTCGGCAAGCCCAAGTGGATCGACCCGGAGCTGACAGAGGAGATCGAGGCGCAGCACGGCGACCGGATCAGCGGGGCCATCAGCGCGAGCGGGCTTCGCGAGGCCGCGGCGGCCGTCGAGGAGATCCAGACGGACCTGTCGCCCGAGCTCGGCATGAGCTCGAGCGAAGAGGACATCGTCCGCGAGATGCAGGTGCGCTCGAGCCTCGACCTGCTCCTCGAGCGCAAGCGCCTTGAGGCCGTCGCCAACGCCGTGCGGGAGCAGTTCGAGAACGAGCTCCGCGCGCTCACGGAAGCGGAGCAGGACTCGAAGCAGCTCAAGTCGGCCAAGCGGCACCTGCTCTTCGACCGCATCGTCGAGACGGTCGAGCTGCCGTTCCCGGTCGGCCCGGCGACGGTCGAGGGCGATGCGCCCGCGGTCAAGGACGGGCTCACACGCCAGTTCGTCAAGAAGGCGGCCGAGTCGCTCTACAAGGAGCTCGTCCGCAAGAAGATCGCGGTCGAGAAGAGGCGACCGGACGGACGCGGCACGGAGGAGATCCGCCACGTCGAGTGCGAGGTCGGCGTCTCCCCGCGCACGCACGGCTCGGCGCTCTTCACGCGCGGCCAGACACAGATCATGACGCTGCTCACGCTCGGCACGGCCAAGGAGGGCCAGCGGATCGACGACCTCTCGCTCGAGCAGGAGCGCCGCTACATGCACCACTACAACTTCCCGCCCTACTCGGTCGGGGAGACCGGCTTCATGCGGGGCCCCAAGCGGCGCGACATCGGCCACGGCGCGCTCGCACAGCGGGCGCTCGAGCCCATGATCCCCGCCCTGGACGAGTTCCCGTACACGATCCGCCTCGTCTCCGAGACTCTCGAGTCGAACGGCTCGTCCTCGATGGGCTCGGTCTGCGGCTCCGCGCTCGCCCTCATGGACGCAGGCGTGCCGATCAAGGCGCCCGTCAGCGGCATCGCCATGGGTCTCGTCAAGGAGGGCGACGACTACGTCATCCTCACCGACATCCAGGGTGCCGAGGACCACCTCGGCGACATGGACTTCAAGGTCGCCGGCTCGCGCGAGGGCATCACGGCCCTCCAGATGGACATCAAGATCACCGGCGTCACGCAGGAGATCATGCGCGCGGCGCTCGACCAGGCCCGGCGAGCCCGCGAGTTCATCCTCGACAAGATGTCGGAGGTCATCTCCGAGTCGCGCGAGGAGCTCGCGGCGCACGCGCCCCGGATCACGACGATCAAGATCGATCCCGAGCAGATCGGCCTCGTCATCGGCAAGGGCGGCGAGACGATCCGGTCGCTCGAGGCCGACCACGAGGTGCAGATCGACATCGAGGAGGACGGGACGATCCTCATCTACGCCACCGAGGGCACTCAGGCGGACGCCGCCATCTCGGCGATCCAGGCGCTGACCAAGGAGCCCGAGGTGGGGGACACCTACACCGGCAAGGTCGTGAAGACGACCGACTTCGGCGCCTTCGTGGAGCTGAAGAAGGGCACGGACGGGCTGCTGCACGTCTCGAACGTGGGCCCGGGCCGGGTGGCGCACATCGAGGACGTCATCTCGCGCGGCGACGTCCTCGACGTCATCGTCCAGGAGGTCGACAAGATGCGCGGGCGCATCGGGCTCAAGCTCGTGGCCAAGCACGAGAACGGTGTCCTCGTCCAGCCCGAGGAGCTGATCGAGCGCGCGAAGGCCGCTCCGCCCCGCGAGCGCGAGGAGCGCCCGCGGAACGGCGAGCGCCGCGGAGGAGGTCGCGGTCGCGACCGTGGCCGCCGCGGCCCCCGTCGCGGTGACGACTGATCCGGGATAGACGAAGACGAACGGGGGCGGCGAAGCCGCCCCCTCGTCTTCCGTGCGGCGCCGTTCTATGCTCGCCTGAATGGCGAGCACCGTCCCGACGGCCTCCACTGCGGCCGGCGGTTACGAGGAGAAGCCGGGCTTCCTCAAGATCGCCTGGGCGGTCTTCCTCGGCTACGTGGCTGCCCTCGTCTTCGCGGGCGCCGCGGCGCTGGCCCTCTTGTTCCTCGGCATCGTCGGGACGAGCGGCACTGCCGGGGTGGATCCGGACGGCTTGCTCGGCTGGCCCTACTGGCGGACGGGCTGGTGGAGCGCTCTTGCGAACGCGACCGTCAACCTCGGCATCGTCGCGGTGGCGGCTGTCTGCGTCCGCAGCGCTGTCGCCGACCGGACAGGTCGGTACGTACGGCTGAGCGCCGTTGCGGCCACGCTTCTCGTCACCGGGTACGTTCCGCTCGCCGCCTTCGACGGCGCGCTCCAGCTGAGCGGCGTCATCGCCCTCCTCGCAACGGCTCTGCTCGTCCGCTGGTTCGGCGTCGACGGAACGGAACGGAGGCCCGTGCTACCGGTGCGCCGGCCGGCCGCGATTGCGGCGGCCGCACTTTCCGCTGCGGCTCTCGCGGCCACTGCGGGGTACGGGCTCACCCATCCGCTCTGGTTCGGATCAGCCGTTTGGGACAACACGCCAGAGGGGCGGATCGGCGGGCAGCAGGTCTTTCGCCACACGTTCGAGGAGGGGAAGGGCGTCGCGTACTGGTTCTCGCTGACGAACGCGGGCTTCGCCGACGCGCGCGTCGTCGCGATCGAGGCCCCGTCCACGAACCTGCTTCACCTGACGGGCTTCCGGCCCGACGAGGATCTGTCCGGACGGGCGAGCTCGGCCGCGGGCGCTGCGCAGTTCGTCGTCCCCGGTCGCTCGCAGCGCTGGGTCATGCTCGGCTTCCGGCTCTCCGGCTGTGGAGTGCACGGGAGCGAAGGCGCCGACGTGGTCACCCATGTGACGGTCCGTTACCGAGTGCTCGGGTCGACGCAGAGCCAGTACGTCCCCCTCAAGCCGGCTCCCGGGACGCGCTGCCCGTAGCGGAGACCTGAACGTCGCGGTTCGGCGCCCGCTGCGCGAGAGCCACACCGGCGACCACGAGAACTCCACCGGCCACGAGCCAGGCCGTGACGGGCTCGTCAAGCGTGAGCGCGCCGACGACCACGGCCAGCGGCGGGATCCCGTAGGCATAGGAGACGGCCCGGGTCGGGCCGAGACCGCGCAGGCCCACGTTCCAGGCCACATAGCCGAAGAACGTGCAGATGACGCCGAGGTAGAGGACGAGTGCGAGGTCGCCCGCCGACATGGTCGCGAGACCCTCGACGGTCGACGGGCGCACTAGGGGAAGGAGCGCGAGCGTGCCGACGAGGCTCGTCGTCGCCGTGAGCGGTAGGACGCCGTAGCGCCCGAGCAGCGGGCGCAGGAGGACGTTGTAGAGGGCGAAGGCGACCGGCGCCCCGAGGACGATCAGCGGCCCACGGGCGGTGTCAAACGAGAGCTCGTCTCCCTCGCCGAGCAGGACGACGACAGCGACGCCGGCGAAGGCGATCGCCAGGCCGGTGGTGCGGCGCGCCGTCAGTCCCTCCAGCCCCATCGCGACCGACAGCCCGAGAGTCATGGAAGGCGCGAGGGCGACGACGAGCGCGGCCGTGCCGGCGCTCGTGTACCGCTGCCCGACGTTGAGCGAAAGGTGATAGCCGGCGACGACGAGCGCCCCCGCCGCGACGATTCGGAGGACGTCGCCGCGACGGAGTCCGGGCAGGCCGCGGGCGAACCAAAGGAGCAAGGCGAACCCCGGCGCGGCGACCAGGTAGCGGAGGATGGCGACGTCCTCGGCGGAGGTCCCGGCGTCGAGGAGCGCCTTGATCGCCGCGAAGGCGCCCGCCCAGACGACCACGACGAGCGCGAGCGACACGTGCGCGGCGGCGGGACGAGCATCAGGGCTCATACCCTGTGTAACGCTCGGCGCACACGCAGATGTGAGCCCGCCGGGCTCCGACCGCCATAATTCGCCACTCGTGACCTACGACGCAATCGTCGTCGGCGCAGGACCGGCCGGCTCCACCTGCGCCTATCGCCTCGCCGGAGCGGGGGCCTCCGTGCTGCTCCTCGACCGCGCGCGGTTCCCGCGCGACAAGCCCTGCGGCGGCGGCGTCACCGTCCGCGCCCTGGGCGTCCTCCCCGTCTCGATCGAGCCGGTGATCGAGGACGTCGTGAACGTCGCCGAGCTGCGCCTCCAGTACCGAACCGCCGTCGAGCGCGGCAGCGGAGAGCCGCTCGCTGTGATGACGCAGCGGGTCCGGCTGGACGCCCATCTCGTTGCCGAGGCCGTGCACGCCGGAGCCGAGTTCCGGGACGGGATCAAGGTCGAACGGGTCGAGTCGTGCAACGGCCGCGTCGTCGTGGCGGCGGGGGGCGAGCGCCTCTCCGGCCGCGCGCTCGTCGGCGCGGACGGCGTCAACGGGATCGTCGGGCGCGAGCTCGGGCTCGGTGGCAATCAGGCGTTGGGCGTCGCGCTCGAGGGCAACGTCCCCTGGGGGAAGCTCGAGCGCACGCGATATGCGGGTCGCATCGTGATGGAGCTCGGCGTCCTCTCCGGCGGCTACGGCTGGGTGTTTCCCAAGGGCGACCACGCGAATGTCGGGGTCGGCGGCTGGGAGTGGGAAGGGCCGCAGCTGCGGGCGCACCTGGCGCGCCTCTGCGCCGAGCACGGGATACGCCCAGAGGATCTGAAGGAGCTGCGGGGGTACCGCCTGCCGCTCCGCTCCCCGCGCTCGACGCTCGCGCGCGGCCGCACCCTGGTCGTCGGCGACGCCGCGGGTCTGATCGATCCCCTCTCGGGCGACGGGATGTACGAGGCTTTCGTCAGCGCCCGGTTCGCCGCCGACTCGGTCCTCGAGCTCCTCGCCGGCCGCGCTCCGACGCTGGAGGCGTACGGCTCGGCCCTCGGCAGGTCCCTCGCCGCTCATCACTGGGCCTCGTGGGGCCTCAAGGTCGCGCTCGACCGCTTCCCTCGCACGACGTTCGCGCTCGCGAAGACCGGTCTCGTGTGGGGGGCGATCGAGAGGGTCGTGCGCGGCGAGCTCACGGACGTGACGGCCGCACGGGGTATCGTGCGGGCGCCCCTGAAGGCGCTTGCAATGCTCGCGCGCGCAGCCGGGAATCCCGGCCAGGCGTTTCGCGAGGCGTAGAGCCTGCGGCTCAGACCGTGTCGGCGCCTCCGAAGTACGATGGCGCCGTGCAGAGCTACCTGATGACCACGCTCGACGGGGGAGCCCGTGTCGTCACCGAGCCTCTCCCGACCGTGCGCTCGGTGGCGATCGGCTTCTGGATCGGGGCCGGGTCGCGCGACGAGGACGACGCCCACGCGGGCGTAAGCCACTTCCTCGAGCACCTGCTCTTCAAAGGCTCGAGCTCCTACTCGGCCGTCGAGATCGCGGAGGTCTTCGACGCCTTCGGCGGCGAGCTGAACGCGGCGACGGCGCGCGACTACACCGTCGTCTACGCGCGCGTGATGGACGATCACCTGGAGACCGCGCTCGACGTGATGACCGACATGGTCTTCGCGCCGACCCTGGCCGACCTGGACGCCGAGCGCGACGTGGTGCTGGAGGAGATCGCCATGGTCGAGGACACGCCGCAGGAGCTCATCTTCGACGTGATCACGGGCGCGGTCTTCGGAGACCATGCCCTCGGCCGGCCGGTGCTCGGGTCGGCGGACGTCATCTCCTCGATCTCGCGCCGCTCGGTCGGTGCCTACCACCGGCGCCGCTACCGTCCCGACAACGTGGTCGTGGCCACCGCGGGCAGCGTCGACCACGACCGACTCGTCGGGCTCGTCGAGCGCATGGCCGGGAAGGCGGCGGAGCGCCCGGCCCGTAGGGCGACCGCCCGCACTGCTCTCGTCGCGCCCCCGCCGCCCTCGCTCGTCTTCCGCCAGAGGGACACGGAGCAGTACCACGTGTGCCTCGCCGCGCCCGGGATCGCCCGTTCCGACCGGAGGCGCTTCACCGCCTCGATCCTGGACGGCGTTCTCGGCGGCTCGGCCTCCTCGCGGCTCTTCCAGGAGATCCGCGAGAAGCGCGGGCTCGCCTACGCCGTCTACACCTTCTCGTCCCAGTACGCGGACACGGGCCAGATCGGCGTCTACGTGGGCACGCGCGAGGACAACCTGGCCGAATGCCTCCGCATCGTCTCCGAGCAGATCGAGGCGATTGTGACCGCGGGGCCGCGTCCCGAGGAGCTCGCGCGCGCCAAGGAGAACCTCAAGGGCCGCATCATGCTCGCCATGGAGCTCACGTCCAACCGCATGAGCAGGCTCGGTAAGTCGCTCATCACGGACAGCGAGCTCCTCTCCCTCGACCGGCTGCTGGCCGAGATCGAGGCCGTGGACGCAGATGCCGTCGCGGGGCTCGCCGGTGTGCTTCTCGGGCTCGACCGCTTTTCCGTCGCGGCCATCGGCCCGAGCGAGGAGCGCTTCCTCGAGGCGGTCGAGCCCGTCTGCCCGGGCCTCGTCGAGCGCGCCGCGGCGTGAGAGTTCTCCTGTACGGGGCCGCCGGTAAGGTCGGGTCCGTTCTCGGCCCCCGACTCGACGACTCGGGACACGAGGTGACGCCGGTCGGGAAAGGGGAGAGGCCGCACCCGGCCGGGTACGACGCGGCCGTCGACTTCACGCGTCCGGACGCCGCGCGCGCGAACGTCGAGGGCTGCCTCGATGCGGGAGTGCCGTGCGTCGTCGGGACGACGGGCGTCGGCCCCGCCGACCTCGCCGCCTTCGACGGGCTCGCGCGCGAGCGCGGGATCCCCTGCTTCGTCGCGCCGAACTTCGCCCTCGGAGCCGTCCTCATGATGCGCTTCGCCGCAGAAGCGGGACGCCACCTGCCGCGCGCCGAGATCGTGGAGCTCCACGACGAGGCGAAGGTCGACGCGCCCTCCGGCACGGCGAACGCCACGGCTCAGGCGCTTCCCGGCGACGTGCCCATCCATTCCGTCCGGCTGCCCGGGCTCGTCGCCCACCAGGAGGTCCTCTTCGGCGGGGAAGGACAACTTCTCACCATCCGCCACGACACGTTCTCACGCGAGGCCTTCGTCCCGGGAGTGCTGCTCGCGCTCGAGAGGCTGAGCACGCTCCAGCCCGGCGTCACGGTGGGCCTGGAAGCGCTGCTCGACTGACGACGTGGCCTCTGCGGACATGACCGGGGCCTGGCCCCGGACACGGCTCCCGGGGACACGGCCCGGGGTCTGACCCCGCGCGGCGGCCCTCGGGACAGCGGCTCTGAGTGCCGGCGGGGCGTCCCGGTAAGATGCGCGCGTGCTCGGCGAAGTCCTGACCGCCGTCGTCACACCCTTCGCCGGCGACGGCTCCGTCAACCTCGAATCCTTCCGGCGCCTCTGCGGCCACCTCGTGGACAACGGCTCGGACGGCGTGGTCGTCGCGGGGACGACGGGCGAGTCGCCGACGCTCACGGACGAGGAGCGGCTCGAGCTCTTCGCGGCCGCAGTGGAGTCCGTCGGCGACCGCGCGACCGTGATCGCCGGCACCGGCACCTACTCGACGGCGCACTCCGTGCACCTGACGGAGAAGGCTCACGCGCTCGGCGTGGACGCCTTCCTCGTCGTGACTCCGTACTACAACAAGCCGCCGGTGCGCGGAATCGTGGCGCACTTCGCCGCGATCGCCGAAGCGACCGACAAGCCGATCGTCGTCTACAACATCCCGCAGCGCGTCGTCCTCAACCTCGAGCCCGAGACTCTCGCCGAGCTCGCGGAGATCCCCAACGTCAGCGCGGTCAAGCAGGCCACGACGGACCCCGAGCAAGCACGGCGGATCGTCCACGACATCGGCCTCGCCCTCTACGCCGGCAACGACGACCTCCTCCTGCCCTTCCTCGAGCTCGGCGGCCTGGGCGGCATCTTCGTCTACACCCACCTCGTGGGGCCCCAGGTGAAGGAGGTGGTCACCCGCTACAGGGAGGGCGACCGCGACGGCGCCCGCGCGCTCGACCGGGAGCTTCGGCCGATCGTGGAAGCCCTTGCCGTGACGACGAACCCCATTCCCGTAAAGGCTGCCCTAAACATGCTGGGCCACGACGTCGGCGGCCACCGGCTCCCGCTCGTCGAGGCGACAGCCGAGGAGGAACGGACGATCCGCGGCGCGCTCGAGCGCGCCGGCGTGCTCGCGGCAGCGCGGGCCTAACACGATGCCGGGCACGACCCGCGTCATTCCGCTCGGCGGCCTGGGCGAGGTCGGCAAGAACATGACCGTCGTCGAGTGCGACGAGGGCCTCGTCGTCGTGGACGCAGGGCTCTCCTTCCCGCGCGACGAGCACCTCGGGGTCGATCTCGTCCTCCCGGACTTCACGTACCTCCGGGAGAACCGGGGAGAGATCCGCGCCCTGGTGCTCACCCACGGACACGAGGACCACGTCGGCGCGCTGCCGTACCTCCTCCGCGAGGTCGACGTCCCGGAGGTCTGGGCGACGCGCCTCACGCTCGGCCTCGTCAAGTCGAAGCTGGACGAGCACGGCCTCCTCCGAGCGGCGGAGCTGATCGAGATCGAGCCCGAGGCGGGCGCGGCGCAGGTGGGCCCGTATCGGGCGGAGTTCGTGCGCATGGCGCACTCGATCCCGGACGCCGTCGCCATCTCCTTCGAGACCCCGGGCGGGCGCGTCGTGGTCACGGGCGACTACAAGATCGACCACACGCCCGTGGACGGGTTCCGCACGGACCTCGGAAAGCTCGCAGACCTCGGCAACCGCGGCGTCGACCTCCTCCTCGGCGACTCGACGAACGCCGAGCGCCCAGGCGTCACCGAGTCGGAGCGCACGGTCGGCGAGGTGTTCCGCCACCTCATCCCCCAGCGCCAGGGACGAGTCCTCATCGCGTCCTTCGCCTCGAACGTGCATCGTGTCCAGCAGGCGATCGACGTCGCGCTCGACGCCGGACGCAAGGTCTGCCTGATCGGGCGCTCACTGCGGAAGAACGTCAACATCGGCCGCAACCTCGGCTACGTCGACGTCCCGGACGACATCCTCGTCAGGCCGGACGAGCTCGAAGGTCTCCGTCCGGAGGAGACGATGATCCTCTGCACGGGAAGCCAGGGCGAGCCCATGTCCGCTCTGACGCGGATGGCGTACCACGACCATCCGCACGTCTCCATCGAGCCGGGCGACACCGTGATCATCTCGGCGAAGCCCGTGCCGGGGAACGAGCTCCGCGTGCACGACACGATCAACCGGCTCGCCAAGTCCGGGGCGGAGGTGCTTCACCAGGAGATCGCGCCCGTGCACGTCTCCGGGCACGGGAACGCCGAGGAGATTCGTACGGTGCTCGCGCTCTTGCGGCCGCGGAACGTCATGCCCGTGCACGGCGAGTTTCGGATGCTCGCGGCCCAGCGGCGGCTCGCCGTCGACGCAGGCGTCTCGGCGGATCGGATCGTCCTCGCCGAGAACGGAACGGTCGTGGAGCTCGCCGGCGGAGCCGCCCGCATCGTCGATCAGATGGACACGGGGAGCACGTTCGTGGACGGACTCGGGGTCGGGGACGTCCGCGATGTGGCCCTGCGCGACCGTCGTCACCTCTCGGAGGACGGCGTTCTCATCGTCGTCGTCACGTTGGGAGGGCGGAACGGACGCGTGCTCGGGGCGCCCGAGGTGATCGCGCGCGGCTTCGCCGACTCGGGGCCGCTGCTCGACGAGGCCCGTCAGGAGGCTGAGCGCACGCTCGCCGCCTGTCTCGCCGAGGACGTCTCCGAGCTGAAGCTCCTCCAGCAGCACATCCACGACAACGTGGGCCAGCTCATCGCCGACCGGACGGGCCGGCGGCCGATGATCCTCCCCGTGGTCGTGGAGGTGTAGCGCAGCGGCCGCCGGCGCCGAAAGCAAGAGAACGGTCCTGGCGGCACTCGCCGCGAACGGGATCATCACCGTGGCGAAGCTGACAGGCGGCTTCCTGACGGGCTCGAGCGCGCTCTTCGCCGAGGCGGCGCACTCGGCCGCGGACACGACGAATCAGGGGCTCCTGCTCATGTCGCTCTCGCTCGGGCGCCGAAAGCCGGACGAGACGCACCCCTTCGGACACGGAAAAGAGAGGTTCTTCTGGGCGTTCACAGCCTCGGTGATGATGTTCGTGGCCGGCGCGGTCTTCGCCGTCGCGCTCGGGATCGTCACGCTCCTCGGGGAGGAGCACGAGGCGAAGAGCGCCCTCGTCGCCTACGTGATCCTCGGACTCTCGCTCGTCATCGAGAGCTACGCGCTCTACCGCGCGGTAAGCCAGGCGCGCGGCACCGCGAGGCGCCGGGGACAGCCGTTCCTGCGCTTCGTCCACGAGACCAAGGATGCAACGCTCAGGGTCGTGCTCTTCGAGGACGCGGCGGCCGTCCTCGGAGTCGTCATCGCGCTCGTCGGCGTCGGCCTCACGCAGGCGACGGGAAACGCCGCCTGGGACGCGATGGCCTCGATCGGCATCGGCGTCGTTCTCGTCGGCGTGGCTCTCGAGCTGGGTCGTGACATCCGCGGACTCCTCGTCGGCGAGGCGGCGCACCCCGACGACCGCAGGCGCCTCCGCGAGGCGATCGCCTCGCACCCGGAGATCCGGGAGCTGGTCGACCTGCGGACCATGCAGCTCGGTCCTGAATCGCTCCTCGTCACGGCCCGGGTCGCCCTCGAGCACGACCTCATGGCGCACGAGATCGAACGGGTCGCGGACGAGGTCGACGCGAGCCTGCGGCGTGCTGTGCCCGCGGTGAGAGAGGTCTTCCTCGACCCAACGCCTGCGAGCAGCTAAGCCGGCTCCGCCCAGCGGAACCCGAGCTCCGACGGCTGCGGCTCGAGCGGGCTCCGGGGCAGGCCGGGCGGCGGCTTCTCGTTGTTGAAGCCGCCCGGCGCGACGTCGTTGGGCTCGTCCGGGTGGAAGAGCGAGGCGAGGTACTGGATCTGCCCGCGGCCCGGCCCGAGCTCGAACTGGCCGCCGCCGTAGGCGCGGATGCCGTTCTCCCCGGCGTAGTCGTAGGCGTCGAGGAGATTGCGCAGGCTCCCGAACCGCGAGGGCTTGAAGTTCAGCATGCGCGGGGCGAACGGGAGGCCCTTGATGTCGGCGACCGAGTGGATGGGGGCGTCCCACGTGATGCGGTGGCGGTGCGGCTCGAGCACGGGACCGGTCTCCTCGTTGAGATCCGGGTCCTCGAGCCAGGCGTCCGGGAAGGCGGTCGCCACTCGGGCGTAGAGGAGAGGATCGCCGGGCTGATCGACCGGCGTCCCCTTGTACGCGCCCTTGAAGTCGACCGAGTCGACCGCCTCGGTCGCCACGAGCTCGGAGACGACCGTCTCGTTCCAAGAGAGCGTGGGGTCGAGCTTGAAGCGCATGCCCGGGTAGAGCTCGCGAATGTGCCGGATCGGCTCCGTCGAGGGCGGGTCCCCGAGGCGCAGCGAGACGACGTAGCGAACGGGCCGCGGCGTCTTCCCGAGCGCCCGTACGAGAGAGCGGCCCGCCTGGCGGAGCGCGAGGTCGAGCGCCGCGCTCTCGAACGCCCAGCGACGGTAGTCGCGGAACTGCTCGAGCGCCGGCCCCGAGGGCCAGAGGCTGAGGCGGTCGAGGAGCTGGGAGAAGCCATCGAGCGTGTGGCTCCCCGCAAGCGGCAGCGTCGTGCCCTCCCGCTGGAGGGCCTCCTGGTCGTCCCCGTCGTACGTGACGTCCTCGCCGACGCCCTCGTGGCCCCCACCGCGGAGGCGCACGACGGTCGTCCGCCGCGTGAACTGGCTCGAGACGTCGGCACCGAGCCCTTCGAGCTCGTAGGACTCGATCTCCAGCGGCAGGCCCGCGATGCGGTCGTAGGTGGCCATCTCCGAGCGGAACGCTACGTCCTTTCCCGAAGTTCGTGTATCAGTAGAGAGAGTGCACGAGGCAAATGGACACGGCTGGGCGGCTCTGGTGCGCACGTACGGCGTCTCCGAGGCGACGACCGCGCGGCTCATCCGCTCGCTGACCGCGAGCGAGGTCGCCGCGCTCGCCTTCTGCCGCCTGCTCGAGCGCTGGGCGCGCGGCGAGCCCGAGCCGTGCACGG